>DATLNR010000168.1:0-35697 GCA_035536655.1 Casimicrobiaceae bacterium | reverse complement strand
CCGCGAAAGCGGCGATGACGGCAATGCCACCCAGGGAAGCGTGTCTATAAAGGTGGACCTCCCTGAAGGGTCGTGGCAGACCACCACGTTGATAGGCCGGGTGTGGAAGCGCGGTAACGCGTTGAGCTAACCGGTACTAATGGCCCGTGCGGCTTGACTCCATCATTGTGCGTTTCGGTTCCAGGTATCAGAGGACCGGTATCAGGAATCAGAAACTGCAGCGGCGTGCGCGCATACACTCAACCATCCAGCCTTGCTTTCCAATCAGAGACGCGGCGGTGCAGAATGCTACGGCGTTCTGATCCCTGATCCCTGTCCTCTGATACCTGCTAAGCCTGACGACCACAGCCTGCTGGAACCACTCCTTCCCATCCCGAACAGGACCGTGAAACGGCAGCACGCCGATGATAGTGCGGGGTATACCGCGCGAAAGTAGGTCATTGTCAGGCACCCATGAAGCAAAAAGCCCGGCCACCGCGCCGGGCTTCTTGCTTTGCACGTGCCCGAAAGTCACCGGCTTTCGCTACGAACGTGCAGACGCGCTACGCGCAAGCGGCAGGTTAAGCGCAAGCGTCGCAGCGTCGCTCAAGTAGGTCATTGTCAGCCACGCTGAATGCGTACACCCCCATGCGATAATCCTCGATCCGCCCTTCGCCCCCGCCCGGTGAAACTCGGCTCTCTGGTCAACCCGGTCGCTCCTTTCGCATCGCTGTGGCATCGGCGCGATCTTCTGCAGCAAATGACCGAGCGGGACACGCGCAGCCGCTATCGCGGCTCTGCCGTCGGCCTGTTCTGGTCGGCGATCAACCCGTTGTTGATGCTCGCGATCTACACGTTCTTCTTCAGCGAAGTCTTTCAGGCGCGGTGGCCGGGTGCGCCGGAAAATCGGGCTGACTTCGCGCTTGCGCTTTACATCGGACTGCTGTTGCACGGCTTTTTCGCTGAGTGCATCGTGCGGGCGCCTTCGGTCGTCGTGGGGAACACCAATCTGGTCAAGAAAGTCGTGTTCCCGCTCGAAGTGCTGCCGGCGGTGAACATGTTCAGTGCCGCCTTCCATCTCGTCATCGGATTGCTGATCTGGCTCGCGTTCCATGTTTTCTTCCGCGGCCTCCCGCCGATGACTGTGTTGTTGCTGCCCTTCATCATCCTGCCGCTGGCGATCATGGCGCTCGGATTCTCGTGGATGCTGGCCTCGCTCGGCGTCTACGTGCGCGATGTAACGCACGTCGTGCCGATGGTAGCGACGCTGTTGCTCTTCGCGAGTCCGGTGTTCTATCCCGCGCACGCGCTTCCGGAACCGTTCCGAACCGTGCTTCATGCGAGCCCATTGACCGTGCCGATCGAGCAGGCCCGTGTCGTGCTGCTCGATGGTGGCATGCTGAACTTCGGCAGCCTTGCCGCCTATACGATCGTCGCGCTCGCCGTTGCAATCCTCGGATACGCGTGGTTCCAGGGAACGCGAAAAGGCTTCGCGGACGTGCTGTAGACGCGATGGTCGCGGCCCGTATCGAGAACGTCGGCAAGCGCTACGAGATCTACGAGCGGCCCCACCATCGCCTGCTGCAGACGCTGTTCAGGGGGCGCCGCACGTACTACCGAGAGTTCTGGGCGCTGCGCAACGTCACGTTCGACGTCGCGCGTGGAGAAACGGTCGGCATCGTCGGCCGCAACGGATCGGGCAAGTCGACGCTGTTGCAACTCGTTGCCGGAACGTTGACTCCGACGACCGGCTCCATCTCGACGCGCGGACGCATAGCGGCGTTGCTCGAGCTCGGCAGCGGCTTCAACCCCGAGTTCACCGGCCGCGAGAACGTCTACCTGAACGGCGCCATCCTCGGACTGTCCCGCGCGCACATGCACGGACAGTTCGACGCGATCGCGGAGTTCGCCGGCATCGGAGATTTCATCGATCAGCCGGTGAAGATGTACTCGAGCGGCATGATGGTCCGGCTTGCGTTCGCCGTCGCGGTCCACGTCACGCCGGACCTTCTGATCGTCGACGAGGCGCTCGCCGTCGGCGATACGCCGTTCCAGGCCAAGTGCCTGCAGCGCATTCGCGCGATGCAGCAAAGCGGCGTTTCAATCCTCCTCGTCACCCATTCGCCGAACGCGGTGATCGAGTTCTGCGAACGAGCGATCTATCTCGATCGCGGTCGGCTGGTGGCGAGCGGCCCGAGCCGCGAGATCGTCGAGCGGTATGCGGATGATGTCGTGGCCGTCGAAGGAGGCATTGCGATTGCGACGGGTTCGACAGTCGAACGCGTACAGCCGCCGCGTCTATCGGACGTCGACGATGTCGATGCGCGCTCCGAGTTCATCGACGTCTCGATTGCCGGCGTCAACGGTGACCCGAAGGCTGCGTTTCGGCACGGCGAGATCGTCGTCATCGAAGTGGGGGTCCGATTTCGACGCGCCAACGCGGCGCCCTGCTTCGGCATTCAATTGAAGAGCACCGACGATATCGTCCTGTGGTCGGCAACAACGCAGCAGTTGGGCGTCGAGTTGGATCCCGTCGCTGCGCCGACCACGCTGCGCTTTGCATGGCAGTTGCGCGCCAGCTTCGGCGGTGGGCGCTACGTCGTCGCGCTTGGCGTCGGAGACGTCGAGTCGGGCGAGTATCACCGGCACAGCCGTGCGCACTATGCGGCGCACTTCGACGTGTTGCCCGAGCGCCACGCCGGAGGCGGATGGCTGGCGCCCGATCCGCGCTTCGTGTCGGCATTGGCGAGAACCGCTCGCGAGCGGTCCGTGAAGCAGGTTCGCTAGCGTGGCGCGGGTTCTCGTCGGCGGCTACTACGGTGCCGCGAACCTCGGCGACGAGTTGATCCTTTCGGTTTTCCTGCGGTGGCTCGAGGAAGCGGGCGCCGAGCCGGTCGTCATCAGCCTCAATCCGGCGCATACGCGGCAAACGCACGGGGTCGCGGCCGTCGACTTCGGCGACATCGTCGCAATCGCAAATGCCGTCGCTCGATCCGATCTGTTGATCCTCGGCGGAGGCGGGCTGTTCCAGGACCATCACCAGCTCGATCTGTCGTCGCTGTACCGTTTTCCGGCGGCGACGGTGTCGCAGTATGCGCAGTTCGCGCTGATGGCCATCCAGCACGGCGTCCCCGTCGCGTTGCTGGCGCAGGGCGTCGGCCCGCTGCGTTCGTCGCCGGCGCGCGACATCGTTCGAGATCTGTTCAGCCGCGCCGACTTCGTTTCCGTTCGCGACGATCAGTCGTTGGCGCTGTTGCGGCACGTCGGCGTCGATCGCGACGTGCTTGTTGCGCCGGATCCTGGATGGGTTTACGAGGCGCCAGCTGCCAAATGGAGCATTGCCGAGCGATTTCCGGCGGTTGCCGACAAGCGCGTTATCGTTGCGGTTCTCCGTGAATGGCAATTCGATGCGTCGTGGCACCAGCCGCTCGCACGTGGCTTGAAGGCCGTGCTGCAACCGGGGGACGCCATCTTATGGATCGATTTCCAGCGCCGTGCGAGCGACGAAGTCGCGGTGCTGTCCGATGATGCGACGATCGATCGACTGATCGAGCTCGTGGGCGATAGCGTCACGCACGTGACATGGCGCGATGCAACGCTCGACGAGACGGTCCAGTTGTTCTCGCAACCGGTTGCAGGCGTCATAGCCATGCGATTGCATGCGCTCCTGCTGGCGCTCAAGTCGGGGCTCCCGTGCGTCGCGCTCGAGTACGACGGCAAGATGGCGGCCCTCGGCGATGCCGCTGGGCTGCAAGAGCGCCTTCGCATTCCGTTGGAGCAGGCGGCTACCCGGATCATGCCGGCTCTCGAAACGTTGCTCGATGGCTCCATCACGCACCACAACGCTGCGCCAGCGCGCTTCTCCGAGCAGGCCGTGATGCATCGCGACCTCTTGTTCCGCGCGCTGGCCGCCACCGGAGGCGCACGCCCTGCGGCGCGATGGCAGTCGAGCCATTTCGACTGGGTCGGCGCATGGGCCGAAGGACAGTTCGAAGGCGTGAAGCGCGAATTGAACGTGACGATCGCGGAGCGCGAGCGTCTCCGCCAGCGCGCGCGAGGACTCGAGCAGGACGTCCAACGGCTGCAACATGCACTGAATACGCAGACGTACGCGGCCGAAATTGCCGAAGCCCGGTATCAGGGCGCGATCGACAGTCGTTCCTGGCGACTCACGGCGCCGCTGCGTCACGCCGGGGACGCCGCGCGCGTCGTCAAACGGATGACGCGCCGGACGATCGACGTCATTCGCAATGACGGTTTCCACGCGGTTCGTGCGAAAGCGTGGCGCAAGGTTCGCGGCTTGCGATCACGTCATCTTGCAAGTCGCGAGCACATCGCCGAATACGAAGCGATCGTTTCGCGCCATTCCGAACGGCCGATCCTCGTGTTCCGACCTGTCGTCGATTGGGACCTTCCATTGTTCCAGCGCCCGCATCACCTTGCGCGCGAGCTTGCTCGACAGGGCTTCCTGTACTTCTTCTGCTCGCCGAATCTCGGGCGCGACGCGGTCTTCGGCTTTCGCGAGATCGAGCCGGGACTCGTGCTGACCAACCAGTACGAGCTGCTGGTCGAGCATGGCGCGCCAAAGACGTGGCACGTCTATTCGACGGACACCACGTGTACCGAGGCGTTCGGCGAGGGGCGGCTGCGCGACGGCGACTCGTTGCTCTACGAGTACATCGACGAGCTTCACGAGGACATTTCCGGTGTGATTCCGGCGGAAGCGCGGTTGCGGCACGGTCGATTCCTGGCGGACGAGCGCATCGCGCTGGTCACCACGGCGGACAAGCTTGCGCGCGAAGCTCGCGATGTGCGGAAACGGAACCACGTTCTCGCCACGAACGGTGTCGACGTTGTACATTTCACTGTTGCGCCTGACGCTGCTGCGATACCGGCCGAGATCGCTCACGTCATCGCGCGCGGCAAGCCGATCATCGGCTATTTTGGTGCGCTCGCGAAGTGGTTCGACTACGAGCTGGTGATCGGCCTTGCGCAGCGCCGGCCGGATCTCGAAGTACTGCTGATCGGCTGGGACTATGACGGGTCGAAGAACCGGTACGACTGGGCATCCGTGCCCAACGTCACGATCGTCGGACCGGTGCAGTACCAGTCGCTGCCGCGCTATGCCTGCTGGTTTGATGTCTCGACGATTCCGTTCATCGTCAACGACATTACCGAGTCGACGTCACCGATCAAGTTGTTCGAGTACATGGCACTGGGACGGCCCATCGTCACCACCGACATGCCCGAGTGCCGGAAGTATCGCTCGCCGCTGATCGCGCGCGATCACGCCGAGTTCTTTCTGCGCATCGAGCAGGCGCTCTTGCTGCGCGCGGACGCGAGCTACGGTGCCACGCTTGCCCGTGAAGCGAAGCACAACGGCTGGACCGGCAAGGCGCAACACATCGGCGCGCTATTGCGACTGCCGAAGGATGTATCAAACGTTGCCCTCGACGACGTGCAGGCAACGATCGCGGCCTACTATCGCGAGGACGACGCGTCGACCGTCTCTCACTATGAGCGCGGTTACCGCGAGCAGGAACGTCGTTACTGGTTTCCCGTGTTGCGCTGGATCGATGAATTGCCGCATGTCGAAAGCATCCTGGACATTGGCGGCGCGTATGGGACGCTTCTTCTCTACGCCAAGCGCGCGCATCGGGTCGAGCGCTCGATGCTCATCGATGCGATGCGCCATGCGTCGCCGGCGATGCTGCGTCGCGAGAACGTCGAGTTCGTGCACAACGACTTCGAGCGTAGCGATGTGCCGCGATTGGGGCGATTCGACCTGGTGCTGTTCACCGAGATCCTCGAGCATTTGAACTTTCATCCGTTGTCGACGCTTCGACGACTTCGCGAGCACGTGGCGGAGAAGGGTCATTTGATCCTGACGACGCCCGACGCCGAGGAGTGGGGCCGCGTGACGAACTTCTATCCGGCGCTGGACGCGATTCCCCCGTTCACCGGACAGGATGCGGCGTGGTTCGATGGCCACGTATGGCAGTACACGAAGGAAGAGGTCGACGCCGTGCTGACCGACGCCGGCTTCTCGACGCTGGCGTTCGCCTTCGCGCCTGGCGTGGCGGGCCGGCACTTGTGCTACCTGTTGAAGCCGGAATGATCGCCGTCGCGCACCGATGCCGTTGACGCGGCGCATCGCCGATGCGCTCTCCGATCCTCACCGCACGATCGCGCTGGCACGTCGATTTGCGCGGCTTTTCGTCGCAGGCGAATTGGGCACTGCCTGGTCCCGGCTTCATCCGCGAGGTTTCGACGATGACGCTTACCGACGATGGGTGTCGACGATCGAGCCGGCGATCGTTCCGCCCGTCGTATCGACGGAACAATGCTGGCGTGTGCTCGTCGATGGGCGACGACGACCGGATCGCTTGCAACTCGAGCGAACGATTGCAGCGCTCGACGTGGGCTGCGCATCGGATGTGCAGGTGTCTATACGTGTCGACGGCGACAAATGGACGTCGTCGCGGCCGATCGCGCTGCTCGATCGCTACGATCCGTCGTTGCCGCGCGCACCGCTGAGGCAGATACTTGCTCGATGGCTCGACGAGTCTTCGTCCTGCTGGTTGATCTGGTTCGATGGTCCGGGCGTCATCGCACCAGATGCGCTCGCCGCGCTGAACGAAGCAGCGATGCTCGAGTGCTCGCTCGTGTACGGTGACGATGACGATCTGACGCCATCGGGTTCACGCACCGGGCCTCGGTTGCGGCCCGCGTTCGACGTCGACCTTGCACGCGGAGGCTTCGATTTCGGACCGTTGCTTGCGATGCCCGCGTCGGCGCTTTTGCGGGCGGGCCGTCTCGATGCGATCGAGGCGCGCGATCGCAGCGGGCTCCTGCAGATGATCGCCGATCACGACGGCGCGCAATCGATCGTACATATTCCGCGAGTGCTCGTGCATCGCACGGAGCCGCTCCAACCGGTGCGCTCACCGATGCGGAACGCACCGAAGGGCCCGCGTCCCCTCGTTAGTCTCGTCATTCCTTCGCGGGATCGCGCGGATCTCTTACAACGTTGTGTATCGTCGATCGTTTCACGAACGGTCTATCGCTCCTACGAGTTCGTCCTCGTCGACAACGACTCGACCGACGAGCGGATGCGCATGATCTACGACGCTACGCTTGCACAACATGCGGGGCGCGTCATCGAAGTTCCCGGCGACTTCAATTTTCCGCGACTTTGCAACGCCGGTGCCGAGGCCGCGCAAGGCGACGTGCTGGTGATGCTGAACAACGATACCGAGGTCATCGCCGCGGAGTGGCTCGAGGAGCTGGTCGATGTGCTGTCGGATCCTGACGTCGGTGCGACGGGAGGCCTTCTGCAGTACGAAAGCGGGCTGATCCAGCACGCGGGCGTGCTTCTGGGCGTCAACGGGACGGCGGACAACGCCCTTGCGAACTTCGACCGCAATGATCCGGCGGCTCGCGCCTGGTGCGCGCATCGCCGCACCGTCAGCGCGGTCCTTGGAGCTTGTCTCGCAACTCGCACGCAAGTCTGGAGCTCCATCGGCGGCATGGACGAAGCGTTCGCCGTGTCGCACAACGAGGTCGATTTCTGCTTGCGACTTGCCGATCGCGGACTGCGTACAGTTTTTGCTCCCGGCGCGGTGCTGATGCACGCGGAATCGGCGACGCGCGGCTACGACCTGACCGATCGCCAGCGCATGATGCGCGATGCGGAGGCGAGCGTGTTCAGCGAGCGATGGCGCGAACGCCTGGCGAGCTGCGATCCTGCCTATCATCCCGCGTTCGCGCGTTCCGGCGGACAGTTCAGGCTGGCGGCCGAGCCGCCTCATTGCGCGCCACGTACGCGAAGTAAAGGCGCCGCCGGACCGGCTCGTGTCGTGCCGGTCGACGAGCCGCGATTCGTCGTCCTTGTCCTTTCCAGCGTCGAGTGGAACTTCCGGTTTCAGCGGCCGCAGCAGCTCGCGCGTCGATTTGCCGCCGATGGCCACGAAGTGTGGTATGCGGCGCACGCATTCGGCGCGTTGCTCGAAGGCCGGCCCATCGAGCCGGGGATCACCGAGCTCACGTTGCCGGGCGACGCCGGCACGCATCCCTATCGGAATCGCATGTCCGCGGACGATGCGCGACGCACGGCCGGCGTGCTGAAGGACTATGTGCATGGCCGATCGGCCGGTCGGATCTTGTGCATAGTGCAGCTTCCGTTCTGGACGCCGCTGGCGGCGGCGCTTCGCGAGACGATTGCGTGCGACATCGTCTACGACTGCATCGACCTGCACAGCGGGTTCACGTCGAACGCCGATTCGGCCTATGCCGACGAGGCGGAGCTGTTCACGCTGGCGCACATCGTCAGCTGTTCGTCGCAGGCGCTCGTCGACCGCGCTGCTCGTCACGGCGCGCGCGCGATGCTGGTTCGAAACGCGGCCGACTACGATCACTTCGCCGCCGTGCCGGATCGCGATGCGGACGTCGCCGACGGCGAATGGACGATCGGCTATTACGGCGCGATCGCCGACTGGTTCGACAGCGCGCTCGTAGCCGGCATTGCCCGGCTCCGTCCGCGTTGGCGCATCGTCCTGATCGGATCGACGTGGTCCGCTGATACGGCGCCGCTCGAGGCAGCAAGCAATGTGGTGCTGGCCGGCGAGCAACCCTACGACCTGTTGCCCGACGCGATGGCATCGTGGCATTGCTGCATGATTCCGTTCAGGCATACGCCACTGACGGCGGCGACCGATCCCGTCAAGGTTTACGAGATGCTCGCTGCCGGAAAGCCGGTCGTGAGCGTGCCGCTTCCGGAGCTCGTATCGATGGCCGACGCGCGACTCGTCGCGTTGGCCGAAGGCGCCGAAGCGTTCGTGGCGGCGATCGAGCGCGAAGTCGTGCAGGACGAGCCCGGAAGGCGCCTGCGCCGCCGAGCGTTCGGGCGTGACAACACCTGGCGCCATCGAACCGACGTATTCCGGTCTGCCGTTGCGCGTGTACGCGCGGAGCGATCGTCTCGAGGTCCCGTGACGCCCGTCCAGGACCGCCCGGTGCACGCTGCGCCGCTTCCGGTCGTCCTCGCATCCAAGCGATTCGTCGCAGGCCGATGCAACGTCTGCGGCCGGTTCACGCGTTTCTTTCGCGACGATCCATCGCTCGACCGGGAGTCGCTGACCTGCGAGCATTGCCGATCGATTTCGCGCCATCGAGCGATTGCCGGTGGCCTGCTTGAAGCGATTGCATCGCGCAGCGGCCCGCGCGCGGCGTCCGTTGCCGCATTGGCCGACGCCATCGACGCGCCGGCGATGCGTATCTATGACACGCAGCCGCCGTTCGCCTCCGACGCGTGCGCCTATCCGGTGCCCGATCTGTTGCGTCATTGTCCGTGGTTCGACGTCGTCGTGTCGGCGTATCGGCCGGATCGACCGCCGGGTGCGACGCTGGGCGAAGGCGTCGTCAACCAGGACCTCGAAGCGCTGACGTTTGCCGATGAGACGTTCGACATCGTCATGACGAGCGACGTCATGGAGCATGTTCGGCTGGACGACCGTGCACACCGGGAGATCGCGCGCGTGCTGAAGCGCGGCGGTGTGTATCTGTTCACCGTGCCGCATGTCCGCGATCGGCACGAGTCACGCATCCTGGTGGACGTCGTCGATCAGGACGATCCGGCATCCGACGTTCATCTGGGCGAACCCGAGTACCACGGCGATCCCAACGACGCGCAAGGGCGCGGTGCGTTGGTCTATCGCATCTACGGCGCCGAGCTCGACGACAGGCTGCACGCGCTCGGCTTCGACGTCACGTACACCGCCCGCGCGGATTTGACGCGCGGCATCCGCAACAGCGAGTTGTTCTACTGCGTCAAGCGCTGAATAGCATCGATCAGCGCCGCGGCGCGTGCCGACCAGGATTGTTCACGCAGGAACGCCTCTCGCAATGCTGCGGACGGCGGCATCACGACGCTTCGTGAACGAACGCGTTCCGCCAGATCCTGCGCGCCATCGTAGAACGTGACGTAATCGCCGAAGCGCTCGATCGCGGGCCACCGCGCGCCGAGAATCGGCTTGCCGGTCGCCATGTATTCATAGAGCTTGACTGGCTCGACGGCGCGCGTGAGGTCGTCGACGATGAACGGAAGCAGGAAGCCGTGCGCGGTGCGCGTTGCATCGGCCAGTCGATCGTGTGTGACCGGCGGCTCGATCGTCAATCGCTCGCCGGCGTGAAGACGCGGATGGTCGCGTGGGCCGATCAGCCGAACGAAGACGTCCGGTACGGTGGCGACAAGTGCTCGCAGCGCTTCGGCGTCGATCCAGCTGCCGAGCGTTCCGAAGTAGACGAGCTCGAGCGGCCCGGTGCGAGGCAGATCGCGGCTCGGCTCGATCGGAAATGCCACCGGGTCCCAGCCATTGCCGATATGGGCGAGGCGTTCGGCGCGTGCGCCGCGATGTCGCAGTCGCGCGACGAGCTCCTCGCTCGAGCAGACGACGAGGTCCGCGCGTGCGAGCAGGCGCGCTTCGCAGCGCTCCTTCAGCGTCCGGACCCGCGGATCCTGCGCGAATGCCAGCGCATCGTCCATGCAATCGTAGACGAGCAAGCGAGAGCCGAGCGCCGGCTCGACCCACGGAAGAAGCTCGGGCGATGTAACGATGACCACGTCGGCATCGCGTATCGAGGCTCTCGCCTGAAGACTCGCGAGAAAGCCGTTAGCCGACACAACGATTGCGCTGCGATACGACCCCGGCAGACGAAAGATCGGACGACAGCGGACGCCTACGCTGCGATTGCCGACGAGCTGGTTTCGTTTTCGTGAGACGGGTGCAAGGACGCTGACGTCGAACGTGGACGCGAGCGCGGTCGCAAGATGATGCGGCCGTTGGCGGATGTGTCCCCAGTCAATGTGGGAGACGAGCGTGAGCCGGCGCCGCAAGATAGTGGTCGATCGCTTTGACGATGCGCCCGGCGGCGTGGCCGTCGCCGTAGGGAGAGGCGCCTTTCGCCATGTCGGCGTACGCGGCGGCATCGTCCAGGAGCCGCGCGGTCTCGTCGACGATCCGTTGCTCGCCCATGCCGACGAGCCGCGCAACGCCGGCGGTGATCGCCTCCGGACGCTCGGTTTCGTCACGCATGACCAGCACGGGCTTGCCGAGCGCAGGCGCTTCCTCCTGGATGCCGCCCGAGTCGGTAAGCACGAGATGAGCGCGGTCGAGCAACGTGACGAACGCACCGTAGCCGAGCGGCTCGACGATGCGGATGCGATCTTCGTCGCCGATCTCCTCGTCGATTGCACGACGCACCTCCGGGTTCGGGTGGGCCGGATAGACGATCTCCACATCCGGCCAGCGGCGCGCGATCGTCTTCAGCGCGCGCAGCATCGAGCGCAGCGGCGCACCGAAGTTTTCCCGTCGATGCGCGGTCACGAGCACAAGGCGGCTTTCCTCGCGGAGCTTTACATCGTAGGGCTTCCGCAGCGCTCGCACGATCATGAGCGCGTCGATGACCGTGTTCCCGGTGACGACGATCGACGAGTCGGGGACGTTCTCATCCATCAAGTTCAACCGCGCCGCGCCGGTCGGCGCGAAATGCAACGCCGCGAACCTTCCGGCGATCGTGCGGTTCATCTCCTCGGGAAAAGGATTCCGGAAATCGCGCGTGCGAAGGCCCGCTTCGACGTGGAAGAACGGCCGCTGCTGATAGAACGCGCACAGAGAAGCGGCGAGCACCGTCGACGTGTCGCCTTGCGCGACGATGGCCGCCGGATGCATGTCGTGCAGTGCGCGATCGACCGCTTCGACGCACCGTCCGAAAAAGCCGGCGAGCCGCTGCCCTTCCTGCATCAGGTCGAGCGAGACCTGCGGTCGAAGATCGAACAGCCGCATCGTCTCGCTCAAAAGCTCGCGGTGCTGCCCGGTGTTGATCACGACCGGCTCGAGCCGGTCGGAGCGCCGCAGCGCGTCGATGACCGGCGCCATCTTCACCACTTCGGGCCGCGTGCCCAAGATGCAGGCGATGCGGTGGCGAGGGCGCGACACGTCAGTTGCGCCGGGCCGACCCAAGCAACTGATTGCGCCCCCTCGGGGGGCAGCGAAGCCGAAGCCAAATGAGGCGAGCGTGGGGGTCGTTCATCCGCGGCCGATTCTCGCACAGCGCGTCATGCATCGCTGCTAGCATGCGGACTGGAGCAGTCCCCACGTGCTCAATTTCAAGGGAACAGGATGTTGAAGATCTTCGGCCGCGCGCGGCGTGACGGTTCCGCGAAGCTCGTCGCCGACGTCGCCGCGAAGTTCAACGTGTCGCAGAAGTTCGCCGAGGCATATCTTGACCAGCAGCAAGTCTTGCCCGAGTCGCGCGACTCATCGTACAACGCATTCTGGTCGAATCTGACGGCGACGCAGCAGATGTACATCGGCTTCGCGTTGACGACGACGCGCGGCAACGAGGTGTGCGCGATCGTCGCGCCGCGCGTGGCGAAACGCGAGTCGCGGCGCCACCTCGACATCGGCAGCGGCTATGGCGGCTTTCTGCGCGCCTTTGCGGATGCGGGCTTCGAAACTGTCGGCGTCGAAATCCTGCCGAGCCTCGCGGCTCTCTCCCGCGCGAACGTGGCCGACCTGGCCGGCGCTCGCGTGATCGAGGGCGATTTCCTGACGATGTCGGCGCAAGCGCTCGGGACGTTCGACTGCATTACCTGCAACGATGTCATCGAGCACGTACGCGCTCCGCAGGAAGCGATGCGAACGATCGGCTCGCTGTTGCGCCCGGGCGGCGTGCTCTACATGGAGATTCCGAATCGCGACCACATCGGCTTCGTCGCGAAGGATGGTCATTTCTCGCTGTTCGGCATCACGACGCTTCCGCGGGAGGCGGCGGCTCGCTACTACGACCTCACGTTCCGGCCGTCGACGGGAATCGGCTACGACGATACGATGGGCGACTACCTTCCGCTCGACGCTTACCAGCAAACGCTGCGTGGAGCGGGCATCGAGTGCATGCTTCTCGATCGGCACGTGTCGCCCGCAACGCTTCCGGCGCTGCTCGTCGAGCTCTCGTCCGCGTATCAAAGCTGGGTCGACGACGTGAAGCCAAAGCTGCCCACCGATCTCGCCCGGACGGTGGACGCTTGCTACGCGCGCTATGCGTCGCGGCTCTACGCCGACATCGCGGAGCTGCCGGAAAGCGGCCCGACCGATGCGTTCAGGACGCGCTATCTGCGCTCGTTCTGGTCGTTGATCGGGACGCGGGTCGATTGACTGCCAGCTGCGTTACGGCGTGCACGCCTCGCTCGGCGTGCGCAACGGAAATGCCCGCTCGAGAAACGCGGCGATCTGCCCGCGCGTGATCGCTGCAGTAGGGCAGTACATCATGGGAGCGCTCGCGCAGCCGCGCGTAACCCCCATCGCATGCAACTTGTGGATTTCGGCCACGTTCGGGTGATCGAGCGGCACATCGATGAAGATCTGCGAAGCCGGCGCAGACGGCGTGTACGCCGGTCCGCAAGCGGCGTTGAGCATCAGCACGGCCATCTGCGCGCGCGTGACTGGATCGTTCGGACAATACCCGAGCGGCGCTGAGGAGCATCCGCTCGTGATGCCATCGACGTAGAGCTGCTCGATGTAGCTCGCGAACGGCGACGTGGCCGGCACGTCGAAGAAGCCGCCAGAAGGGGAGGGCGGCGTCCAGTTCGACGCCCGCATCACGCGCTCGAGAAAGACCGCCATCTGACCGCGCGTGACGGTCTCCTCCGCGCAGAATGCGACGTTGCTGCATCCGTGGCTAATGCCGGCCTGCCCGAGAAACTCGATGTGCCCGTAGAACGGGTGCAGCGCACCGACGTCTTCGTAGCGCGGCGCTATCGGATGCAGCGGAGACGTGCTGCGATACGAAGCGACGGCTTTGCCGGTCAGATTCAGCACGAGCGCATTGTTCGATTGCAGCGCCGTCCCGAGCGCGTCGCCGTCGCTATGCGTGAGCCGCGGATTGCTGAAGTAGCCGAGCCGCGTGCAGAAGTTGCACGGCGCGCCGTAGGCCATGACCGTGCGCCAGTTGCGCTGCGGATCGATGTAGCCGCGGTTGTAGGGCTTTGGCCCCGACGAGTCGGCGTTCGCGGGATCGTGGTGAGCGCCCAGATTGTGGCCAAGCTCGTGTGCGAACGTCTTGTTGCCCAATGCGCAGCCACGTGCCGTCACGGAAAAGCCGGACCACGCGTTCGCTGTGCTGATCGTGTCGGGCAGCCACGCGAGGCCGCAATACTGCGGATGATCGGCGACGATGAACGCGACGAGATCGGCGCCGTGCTGATCGCGCAACGCATGCACTTCGTCCAGCAAGCCATCGCCTTGCCGGGTGATGTCGTCGAGCGCGCATGACAGCGTCACGTCGCCGCAGCTCGTGCGCTCGACGTAATCGACGCGTTGCGCATGGACCAGCCGGAGCCGGTTGCCGATGCCGCTGTTCAGGAAGATCGCGTTCGTGCCGTCGACGGCAGCCTGCGCGAGACTTTGCATCGGCGCGGTGCCGCCGGCCGAGGCCTGCGCGGCCGGCGTCCAGACGACCATGATGTCGATCAGGCGCCCGGAGTCCTGCGGCACGTCCTTCGTCTGGATCGATGGACGATCGGTGCTGCGCTTCGTTTCCGAAGGCACGACACGCGGCGGCAGCTCCGGCGGATAAAGCTGCTGCGCTTTCTGCTGCACGCGATACGTCCCCTCGCCGCCGCGCGAAATCAGGAAGCTGCCGCCGGGAAAGTCGACGGTGCCGGTCAGCACGCCGGATTCGAGCGTCAGCACCGCCGTGCCGTATTGCACGTCGGGCAGCTTCGCAACGACGGTTGCGCCGGTCGTCCGAACCTTGGCGTCGACGACGCGTGCCGTAAGCTCGAGGCCGGGAAAAAGATCCAGCACGAATGCGCCCTCGATGCTCGCTTCGACATGATCGCGCGCAAGGCGCTGTACGAGGCGCACATTCGGGCGCACGGGGCGCGCTCGGATCGTCGTCATCTCCGAGGACTTGACGGAGGCTCGCGCCGTCGTCGGTCCGAACATCCGCGCCCCTTCCAAACTGGACGCGGCGACCGCGGTCGTCGCGGCGATCGAAAGCGCGATCGCTTGCAAAACCTGTCGTATCGAATGCGATCCGCGCGTCGTCATGAGAGCGTGCAGAAAAAAGTCAGAACGGCGGCGATGTTCCGTTGGCGTTCACGACACTTGCGATCAGCTGGCAGCGGGCTTGCGTGAAATCGGCCATGCCGGTGTCGCGCGTGAGGCCCAGCGCGAACTGTACCGACTGGCTGGCCGGCAGCGAATGGACGCCCAGTGTCGTCGCATTGGTCCACGTGCTGCCAACGACGCTTTCCCGGATCGGCTGTGCGGTCACCGGCGCGAAGGTTGCGCCGCCGTCCGCGCTCACCAGCGGACGCACCGAGAACCCGAGATCGCCCGCCGACTGACCGCCGAACGTGATCGAGATCAGCACGCGGCGCGGATAAGGTGCCGCCGCAATCGCCGCGGTGGCGCAAAGCGAACCGGCATTGTCCAGATCGACGGCGGCAAGCGAGTTCTCGACGAAGGCGACTTCGGGCGATAGGC
This sequence comes from Casimicrobiaceae bacterium, assembly GCA_035536655.1. Taxonomy (GTDB): domain Bacteria; phylum Pseudomonadota; class Gammaproteobacteria; order Burkholderiales; family Casimicrobiaceae; genus VBCG01. Next base: position 20,170 of record DATLNR010000168.1, on the reverse strand, counting down.
GCGTGCCCAGGCGATTGAGGAACAACGCCATTTGCGAGCGCGAGACCGAATCCCAGGGGCAGTAGAGGCTCGGCCCGCATCCGATCGTGATGCTGCGATTGCGGATCCATTCGACGGCCGTGCAGAAATTGTCGGTGTCCTGCACATCGTTGAAACCGGCGCACGGCGCCGACAGCGCCGGCACCGCCGGCAGGACAGCGAGCGCGAGGACGGCGAGACGGGCTTTCATCGGTGCTCCCGGTTCGATGACAGCGGCATGGTGACACGTCAAATCGCGAGCGACCGGCGAACGCCGACGCGTGGCGAAAACTGTACGAAAAGTGATTATAAATCAATGGCAAAGTGTCCGCTACAGCGCCGTCCGTCGCCTATGATGACGGCATAAAATACGCTGTCATATGATCCGCTTGGATTGCGAGGGCGGCGGTTTGACGCGCATCGCGAGCATCACGAACTCACGAAGGAGATCTTGGCGATGCGACTCAAAGTATGGCTAGGCTGCATGGCGTTCCTGACGATGATCGGTGGGGCGCAGACCGCTTTGGCGCAGAACTGCGCGACCTTCACCGACGTCCTTGCCACCAACGGATTCTGCAACAACATCCAGTGGATCCGAAATCGCGGCATCACGCTCGGCTGCGGCGGCACCCAATTCTGCCCGCTGACGGCGGTAACGCGCGAGCAAATGGCTGCGTTCATGGAGCGGCTCGGGATTGCCCTGACGCCCGAAGAGCTTGGTCGGGTGTCGCTCGACTCGCTCACGCCGATCAACATCAGCTCGCCGACGGTGCGCTGCCAAAACACGACGGCTTATACGGTGAACGGCTATCCGCGCCGCGCGTACTTCAACAACAAGGCGAACTTCCGCAATCCGAACGGTCGCATGGTGGCGCTCGCCGAGGCGGTGTTCTCGACCGATAACGGCGCGACATGGACCGCCGTCGTCGACTCGCAAACCTATCAGTCGCTGAACTCGGGTTTGAACCCGCCCGACGATGTGACGACCTACCAGCTAGGCTTTCAGGACCTCGTCGTCGGCACGCAATACATTTTCGGCGTGCGGGTGCAGGCGCTTGCCGGTGGCGCTGGAACGAGCGCACAGGTCTATTGCTCGAACCGCGTGTCGGTCGTAAGCCGCCAGAGCACGACGGGCGCGCCGTTCGACGGCAACGACAATATCGTCTGGGAAGGACGCTCCGGCCGCGCGGCGATTCCGCCGGTCCACTGACAATAGCATCGCGATCCCTGAAGGCCCGGCCTGAAGTGCCGGGCCTTTTCACGTTCGGCTATGATGGTCGTTCCGGTAATCGAGCATCTCGCGCCATGAAGCAATGCATGTCAAAGGCAGTGGTTGCAGTCGTCGCATTCACGATCGGAACGATCGCACACGCGGCATGGGAGCCGCTCGCCACGTCACAGCTCGGCGATCGCAAGATCGATATCTACATCGACCCCGACCGGATCCGTGAGCAGAACGGCCACAAGATGGTGTGGCAGCTCGACAACCTGAAGGACGACGTGCCGAAGGAGCAGGCGCGCAGCGCGGTGCGCCTGTTCGCGCTCGACTGCGCGAAGATGTCGACCGCGCTCGCCGACGTGGCGCTCTACAAGGGCGAGATGGGCAAGGGCCAGTCGCTCGGGCGCAACGTATCGAAGACGCTCGAGTTCGAGCCCGCGTTGCCCGACAGCATCGCTGAGGTGCTGCTGTTCCGCGTCTGCATTCCGCCCGACGAGCAGAAGCGGATGATGCAGGGTGATGCGGCGAAGGCCGGGACGAAACCGGCCGCCGCGACACCGGCAACGACCGAAGCGCCGAAGCCTGCGCCGATGCCCGAGCCGGCAAAGAAGCCCTGATCAAGAAGCCCGGCACATCGGCCGGCCTTCTTCTTCGCCTCCGACTCAGTTGCCGCGTCCGCCCTGGACGGGTGGCGGTTCGTCGAGCGGCGACGTCGCCGAGATCCGGTTGACGATTTGCGCAAGCGTTTCGCAGTACACGTTCGCGATCGTGCCGGATCCGCCGGTCGGGGTCTTCACGCCTTGAACGGCGAACACGTAGGTCGACGTCGTGTTGAGATCGATCGTCGTCATGCCAACGAGCGTGATGTCGTCCGGCGGGCTCAGTCCGCTGTAAAGCGAGCCGTAGGCAAAGCCGTCGCCGTTCGGCGGCACTTGCCACGATACCCCGTTGTCGGTGGAGAAGACGACTCTCGCCTCGATGTTCATGCCGCCGTTCGGCGTGAAGACGTTCAACAGACCGCGAACAATTGCGCGACGCGGGTACGCCGCTGGAGCAACGGCCGGCGGAACCGGCGGCGTGACGCACACCTGGCGCGCTGCACTGAAGTCCTGCGCCGGCGGTCGGTCGAAGCGGCGCACGAACTCCGGCGTCAGCCGATCGCCGAGCCGCTTCATGAACAGCGCCATCTGTGAGCGCAGCACGACGTCGTTTGGGCAATACAGCGTCGCCGAGCAGCCGATCGTGATCGCCCGGTTCTTCATCCATTCGACGGCCGGGCACAGCGTCGTGTCGGTTGCGGACACGTCGTTGAAGCCGGCGCAGGCTTGCGCGAGCGCCGAGGGACTTGCAGCTGCGGCGGCAAGCGCGACACCGCTCGCCATGACCAACCGTTTCACTTGCACGATATGTTCTCCAACGAGCGATGGTACGAGAGCGATTGTACTGACGCGATTGCGCGAAGGGCAACCGTTGATCGCGGAGAACGTCGCCGATCGGCGACAGACTACGGTGGTGCGGCGAGCCCGAAAGTACGTACGATGAACAGCGCCATCTCCGCGCGAGTCACCGTCGCATCGGGGCAGTAACGGAGCGGAGTCGGCGAACAGCCTTGCGTGATGTTGTACTGGTACGCACGCTCGATCCACGCGGCGGCCCAGTGCGTGCGCGGCACGTCGGTGAACGGCGTGCCCGTGGCGGTGCCCGGATTGAACGACGCGGTGTAGCGTCCGCGAAGCAGCATCGGTGCCATCTCGGCCCGCGTGATCAGCGTATCCGGGCAATAGCGCAACGGATTCGCCGCGCATCCGGTCGTGATGCCGTCGATGTGCAACTGCTCGATTTGCCCGGCAGCCCAATGCATGCGCGGCACGTCGGCGAAGCGCGTGCCGGTCGACGTGAACGCGAACGTGCTGCCGCGGATCGCGCGCTCGATGAACACCGCGATCTCCGCCCGCGTGACGAAGTCGTCCGGACAGAAGCGCGCCGGATTCGTCGCGCAGCCTTGCGTGACGCCGTGCCAGGCGAGCGTCTCGATGGCCGCATGCGCCGGATGCGATGGCGGTACATCGGCGAACGTCATGCGGCCGGGCGTCGTCACCTCCACGGTCAACGTCGATGCGTCCCGTGCGCGCACGGCGATCTGCAGGCCCGTCGTGCTGTCGATGAACGTCTGTCCGACCGGAAGCGACGCGTCCGAGAATGTCGTCGTTGCGGGCGTCATGTCGAGCAGGCACGTATCGCAGCCGTGATCGGAGGGGAAGCCGATGTGCACCAGCGCGCCGCCGGTGATGCCGGCCGGCAGTGCCGCGTCGAAACCGATCGGCTGCCGGTACTCGATCCAGTAATTGCGTCGTGCGCTGGCGGCGATCGCCACCGCGTACGTCGCGCCGCCCGGCGTTTCGATCGGCGATAGCTGATAAATCGCAGTGCCTCCCGCATGCACCTTCACCTCGTTCGCGCCGAAGTAGCCGAGGTCGTCCTTGTGCAACGCGTTCAGATGGGCGGCGCGCGAGTTGCCCATGACATCGTAGGGGTCGCCGTATTCGCTTCGCGTGCACGTTCCCCCGATCGTCGACGCGCCGCAGTCGAGGCTCGACGCGTGGCCCAATCCGAACGTGTGACCGAGCTCGTGACCGATGACGAGCGAGTTCGCCGCCTGGTTGATCCACGCCTGCGATCCACCGCCGAGGCCCGCCCAACCGCATCCGGGCAGCGAGGGAAAGACGTACACGTACTTCTGATAATTCGCGAGGTTGTAGCCGGCATTCCGCGCCAGGAACTGCGCTTCGGTGGCGACGAGGCTGTAGTTGCAGGTCGTCGGTCGGGGGAAGCGTGCGGTGAGCCACGGCGTGACAACGCCGGCGAGTTGATGCTTGCCGAAGCTCGTCTCGCGGAAGTAGTTGGCGACGCTCGCCGTGTTTGTGAACGTCGTTCCCTGGATCTGCGCTTGCGTGTACGGCTCGGTTGCCGTATCCGCGTACCTGATCAGAATCACCAGGACTTGCGTCGTGCCCGCGATCTTCGCCTGGACCTTGTCCTCGGCGCGCTGCAACGCGAGGATCTCGACAGCGTGCGCGTCCACCGCGAGACCTTCGCGGGCCGGAATGCCCTCGATGGCGATTGCCATGCCGGGCTCGACAATCTCCGGCACCGCGGGAAGCAGGATCTCGACCGAAGAGCCGTCGGCCGCCTTCAGCGTGAAAACGATCTCGCAGCGGTGCGTTTCCGGATCGTCGGCGTGCAGGATCTCGAGCGTTCCGACGTAGCGCCGCGCGCGCTCCGATGATGATTTCGCGCGAGTCGTCGTGACGCTCGCATCGAATGCGCCGCGATCGACGAAGAACCTTTCCCTGCCCCTGCGCCCTTCGAGTCGAACCGACGCGCCGTCGATCGCCTGGTCTGCCGGCAGGTCCTTCAGCGCCAGCCGGCTGCCGTCTTCACGCCGCAGCGCGTAATAGTCGATCGTCGCGCCGGTGCGCGAGTCCAGCACGGCGAGCGTTTCGATCGTGCCTCGGACGACCTCGACGACGGCATTCGACGACGGCGCCTCGCGGGCGGCCAGTAAATGACGCAACGATGCCGTGGCCTCCGCGACGTTTGCCGCGAACGCCATCGAGAGACCCAGAGCAAGCGTCGTCCAGTACCCGCGATCCATCGCAGCCCACGCTGAACAAGGACGTGGCCAGTATCCCGGGTTCTATGCGAATGGCATGAAATCAGCCGCTGGACGGCATCGCGGCGGAGGTTGGCGGCACGCGCGAAAGCAAACTGTAGTGAAGAGGATAGGATAGTAAGTACACACCACGGGCGCAACTCGCAACCGCCACTGCCATGTCAGCGCAGACCCAGGGTGCAAAGCGCCTCCGCGAAACTTCCGCCCCGCCTGCAAGAGACGTCTGCACGGGCACGAGCTTGGTCTCGGGGTCGACGACGATGAGCCCGAGCCTCGCCCAGTCGCGGAGGACCGCCTTGAAATTGGCGTAGGTGATCTCCTGGCCAAAGCACAAAGCCCTACGCGTGGGTAAGCGACGTCTCGCTGACGCTCCACGTCGATACCGCGTGTCGAATTCGCTGAACGCACCGACGCGCATCCGCTCGCCGTGACGACGGCGAAGCACAGTGCCGCTGCGCGATGACCGCGGCTTGAATTCGCCGCGTTTGCGGCATCACGCCCTCCCGTACGAGGCGAACTTCTCCAACACCACCGCCATCTCCGCTTCGCTCAACGTCGTCGGTTCGCCGATCTGCAGCGCGCGCCAGTACATCTCGGCGAGCGTTTCGACTTCGACGGCCAACGCGAGCGCCGCGTCGAGGTCGCGGCCGGCGGCGATCATGCCGTGGTGGGAGAGGAGGCACGCGTTGCGGCCGGACAACGCTTCCACGGCGTGATCCGAGAGCGCCTGCGTGCCGAACGTGGCATAAGGCGCGCAGCGGACGTCCGGACCGCCCGCTACGGCGATCATGTAATGAAACGCGGGGATCGAGCGATCGAGGCACGCAAGCGTCGTCGCGAACGGCGCGTGCGTATGGACGATCGCAGCGACGTCGCCGCGCGCCGCATAGATGTCGCGATGAAAGCGCCACTCGGAGGAGGGTTTCCGCTTGCCGAACGTGTCGCCGGTCGCCGCGACCGCGACGATGTCGTCCGCCGTCGTGCGATCGTACGCAAGGCCGCTCGGCGTGACGAGGAAGCCGTCGAACGCATCGTTGCGCAAGCGCGCGCTCACGTTTCCGGACTTGCCGCGATTGATGCCGGCTGCGTTCATCGCGAGCGCCGTCGCGACGATCCTTGCGCGCAGCGTTGCTTCGTTCGAGCTCATCGCGACAACCGCTCGGGAAACATCGCGGCGAGGCCGTCGACGCTTGCCGGCGCAACGCCGCGTTCGGTCAGAAGGCCGCTGACGAGCCGTGCGGGCGTGACGTCGAACGCCGGGTTGACGGCGGTTGCGCCCGCGGGTGCGATGCCGACGCGTCGCGATCGCCCCTCGCCGTCGTGACCGCTGATCATCAGCAGTTCGTCTGCCGACCGGGCCTCGATCGGAATCGCGGCACCCGTTGGCGTCTTCCAATCGATCGTCGGCGAAGGCACAGCCACATAGAACGGGACGTCGTTGTCGCGCGCCGCGAGCGCCTTGTCGTAGGTACCAATCTTGTTGCACACGTCGCCGTTGCGCGCCACGCGGTCCGCGCCGACGAGAACGAGATCGACATCGCCCTTGCGCATGAGCATCGCGCCGGCAGAATCGGCGAACAGCGTATAGGGAATGTTGCGCTGAGCCATCTCCCACGCAGTCAGGTTGGCGCCTTGCAGCCGCGGCCGCGTTTCGGATACCCACACGTGCACGGGCAGGCCTTCCGCATGCGCGAGAAATACCGGCGCGGTTGCCGTGCCCCACGCGCAGGTCGCAAGCGCGCCCGCGTTGCAATGGGTCATCACCTGGAGCGGCCGGTCTCGACGAAGCGTGAGTGTTCGCATGAGCGCCAGGCCGTGTTCGCCGATCGCGCGATTGATCGCTTCATCCTCGGCCGCGATCGTATCGGCTTCGCGCCACGCGGCTTCCGCGCGTCGCGTCGGCGGCAGCGGCATGACGGCGGAGCGCACGCGATCGAGCGCCCAGCGCAGGTTCACCGCCGTGGGCCGGGTCGCGTCGAGCATCGCGTGGGCTCGTGCGAGGCTTGTGTCTGAAGCGTCACGGTCGAGCGCCATGGCAAAGCCGTACGCGCCCACGGCGCCGATCAGCGGCGCACCACGCACCCACATTTCGCGAATCGATTGCGCGGCAAGGTCTGCGGTGCCGATCGTCACGCGCATACGCGTATGCGGCAACGCACGCTGGTCGAGAACGTCGATGCTTCGATCGTCGCCGCGCCGCACGAGCGCGCGGTACGGGTGATCGACGCGATCGATCACTTCAATACCTGCACCAAGTTGTTGAAGTCGTCGGTCCACAACCGCCAGTCGGGCCGAGGCGTAATCGGCTGCGCGGCTTCGGCAAGCCGTGGGTTGTTGAGCAGCGCTTCGTTCATCGACAGCAGCACCCAGTCGCTGCGGCTGGCGAGCGTCCCTTCGCCGTCGTCCGAAATCAACAGCGCGCGCATGCCGTGCGCCTTGGCGAGCGCGTCGACGACCGGTATCAGGTCCAGGAAGCGGTTCGTGACGTGGAACGCGATCACGCCTTCCGGCTTCACGTGCTTGCGATAGATGCCGAGCGCCTGATAAGTGATCAGGTGCACGGGGATCGAGTCGGACGAGAACGCGTCGATCGCGAGCACGTCGAACCGCTGCTGCGGCTCGCGCTCGAGCACCAGACGGGCATCGCCGAGCGCCGTTTCCACATTGGCGCCGCTGTCGTGCAGATAGCGGAACTCGCGCTTCGCGACCGCGATGACATCGGGATTGATCTCGTAGAACTTGAATGTATCGCCCGGCGTGCCATAGGCGGCGAGCGATCCGGTTCCGAGTCCGATGACGCCGACACGGAGCGGCGTCTGCCGGGGATGCAGCGCATCGAGCAGGCGACCGATGCCCGATGTGTTGGTGTAGTAAGTCGTAGCCTGTGTGACGAGCGAGTTGTCGAGGTACTGGTTGCCGTGGAGGATCGTGCCGTGGATCAGGCTGCGACGATGGCCGGCCGTGTCCTTGCCGACCTCCTGCACGCGCAGCACGCCGTAGAAGTTGCGCGTCGCCGCGATCGCGTTCGAGTAGAACTCGGTCGCGCCCCAGACCGCGCAGCCGATCGTCGTCAACAGTGCGGCAAGCGCGAGCACGCCGTACAGCGGATAATCGCGGCGCACCTGCCAGAGCACGAGCAACGCGCACAGTGCGAGACCCGCGCCCAGCTCGAAGTACGCCGGCAGGATCAACGGCGCGAGGATGCCGACCATCACGGCGCCCGTAGCTCCGCCGACCGAGATCATCAGATAGAAGCGCGTCAGATAGCGCGGCGCAGGCTTGAGCCGCACGAGCTCGCCATGGCAGAACATGCACGCGAGGAACAAGCCGATGCAGAACACGCCGACCTGGATTTCGAGCTCGTGCGTGAGCGAAGGGTCGGCGAGCGTCCACGCCATGACGCCGAGCGCCGCGGCAGTCATCGAAAGCACGATGTCGCGCTTGTACCAGCCGGTGCCGTCGAACGTGAGGATGAACGTCAACAGATAGAGGGCGAGCGGCGCGATCCACAGGAGCGGCACCGACGCGATGTTCTGCGTGATGTGGTTGCTGACCGCGAGCAGGAGGATCGATGCGGTCGCGGCGAGCGCGCACCACAATAACTGCCGCGCAACAGGGGGCGGCGGTTCCGTGTGACTGTTCGACACCGGATCACCGGCTGCCGCGGGCGCCGATGCGGGCACGTAACCGGCCAGACTGCGCAAGCCCGCTGAAATGCAAAGCACGACGAAGAGTGCATATCCGGCCGACCAGCCCAGCGCCTGCGCCCGTGTCGCAGTCCATGGCTCGAGCAGGAACGGATAACCGAGCAGCGCGATCATCGATGCGAGATTCGACAACGCGAACAGCCGATACGGGCTTGCGTTGACGAATCGACGCGCGAACCAGGCCTGCACGAGCGGGCTCGTCGTCGACAGCAGGAAGTACGGCAGGCCGATCGTCGCGGCCAGCATGCCGAGGATCAGCCACGACGGGTTCTCGTTGCCCTCGGGCTTCCAATGCTCGCCCGGCATGATCGGCAGGATCAGCAGGCTCGCGACCAGGAGCGCGATGTGCAGATGCACCGATCGACGCGGCGTGAGCCGGTGCGTAGTCCAGTCCGCGTACGCGTAGCCTGCGGTCAGCGTCGATTGGAAGAAGACGAGGCACGTCGTCCAGACCGTCGCCGACCCGCCGAACCACGGGAGGATCTGCTTCGCCATCACCGGCTGCACGAGGAACAGCAGGAACGCGCTGACGAAGATCGTGACGGCGTAAAGGAGCATCGCGAAGCTTGCGCTCGTCCAATCGAGCGAAACCGGTGATTGTACGGAACGCGCGCGCGCCGATTCGTTCCGGGGCCCGACCGCTTAGTTGCTCACTGGCGGCGTGCCTGGCCAATCGATCGTTGGCGTGGTGACCTTCTGTGCGGGAGGGACGTAGGCGGGCGCAGCCGTGCCTGCCGGGCCGAGCGAGCGCACGTACCGATAGATCGCCCGCACGTCGGCATCGGTCATGTCGCGCAGCACGAACCACGGCATGGGCGGGCGCATCGCCTTGCGCGCGGCCTGCATCCACTGTTGTTCGGAGAGACCGGCGACGACGAGGCGAAGATTCGTCGCGTAGGTCGTGCCCCACGGTCCGCGAAAACCGACCGGCACGCCCGTCAGCCAATCCTTCTCCGGCACGGCGCCCGCGGTTTCCGCATAATTCGCCGTGTGGCAGTCGTTGCACCCGGCGATCTTCACCAGATAACGGCCGCGCTCGATGTCGGCGGCGGATGCCTTCGTCGACTGTGCAAGCGTTGTGCCGCTCGTAAAGCAGAGGACGACGATCGCGACAACGCCAAACGACGTGCGTCGGGAGGTGATGTTCAACTCGTTTCCTTTCGAGAAAGCGTCGGCGGTTAACATTTCGCGCCGGGAGCATAGCCGCTTACGGCCTGCAATCGGCAGGCGATTGCAACAACGAGGAGGGGCGATGCAACACATTGCATTGATGGTATTGGCGGCGCTTTCGGCGATGAGTCTCGCGCAGGCGCCGGCGCACGCACAACCTTATCCATCGAAGGCGATCCGGATCATCGTGCCGCATGCGCCGGGCGGCGTGACCGATGTCATCACGCGCATCGTCGCGCAGCCGTTGGGCGACGTGCTCGGCCAGTCGATCATCGTCGAGAACCGTCCGGGTGCGGCGGGACTCGTGGGAACCGAGGTCGCCGCGCGCGCCCCTGCCGACGGGTACACGCTTCTGATGTATGTCGACGCCAACACGATCTTCCCATCGACGGTGAAGCAGCTCGCGCACGATCCGGAGGGAAGCTTCTCGCCGATCACGCTGATTGCGCGCGGCTCGCACGTCCTCGTCGCACATCCGTCGCTTCCCGTTTCGACGTTGCAGCATCTGGTGCAGTACGCGAAGGCCAATCCCGGTCAGCTCTCGTACGCGTCGCCGGGAACGGGAAGCCCGCAACATCTGGCCGGCGAAACGATCAAGCTTGCGACCGGCATCGATGTCGCGCACGTGCCCTACAAGGGCGGCGGCCAGGCGATCGGCGATGTCATCGGGGGACAGGTGAAGCTGGGCGTGCTCGGCATGGCGCCGGTGATGCCGCATTACAAGGCCGGGAAGCTCAAGATTCTCGCGGTCACGGGTGGGCAGCGCTCGACGCTTCTGCCGGATGTGCCCACCGTCGCGGAGTCGGGTGTTCCCGGGTTCTCGACGTTGCAATGGACCGGCATCGTTGCGCCGGCCGGAACGCCGCCGGAGATCGTCGCGCGCGTGCACGGGGCGCTCGCGACGATCCTGAAGCAGCCGGCGATCGTCGAGAAGATCACGTCGCTCGGCCAGGAGCCGAGCGCGAGCGCAACGCCGGACGAGTTCCGGCAGATGATTCGCGCGGAGATCAAGCGGTGGCCGGCGGTCGTAACTGCCGCGGGCGTGAAGCCGGAGTAGCGATCGGATGCAGCGACCGAACATTCTTTTCATCACATCGGACCAGCAGCGCGCCGATTGCTACGGCTTCGAAGGACGCCGCATCAAGACGCCGCATCTGGATCACATGGCGAAATCGGGGACGCGCTTTTCGGCGTGCATCACGCCGAATCTCGTCTGCCAGCCGTCGCGTTGTTCGATTCTTACCGGGTTGCTGCCGCGAACGCATGGCGTCGACGACAACGGCATCGATCTGCCGGTCGAGCTCGGCGAGCGAAGCTATGCAGCGGTGCTTTCGCGACACGGCTATCACACGGCGCTCATCGGCAAGGCGCACTTCAACACGTCGCATACGTTCGAGCCGACGGGCACGCCGGAATGCCGCGCGAGCTCGGCGAGCTACGGCCCGCAATGGAACGGCCCGTACCTTGGTCTCGATCATGTCGAGCTGATGCTGGAGGGCCACAACGCCTTCCCGCCGATGGCGCCGCCGCGCGGACAGCACTACGAGCGCTGGTATTTCCAACACGGCGGCGAGGCGCTCACCCAGCTGTATCTGAAAGCGTTGCCGCCGATCACCGACGCCGCGCAAACGTGGAACTCAGGGTTGCCGGTCGCGTTCCACAACTCGACGTGGATCGGCGATCGCACGATCGAGTACCTTCGCGGGCATCGCGACGAGCCGTTCTGCGTGTGGGCGTCGTTTCCCGATCCCCATCATCCGTTCGACGCGCCGGAGCCGTGGTGCTATCTGCACGATCCGGACGACGTGGACCTTCCCGCGCATCGCACGCTCGACCTCGAGCGGCGCCCGTGGTGGCATCGCGCTTCGCTCGAAGGCAAACCGGAGATGGCGAATCCGACGCTGCGCAAGTTCCGCGAAGAGGCGTCGCGCACCCCGGTGCAAAGCGATCGGCAGTTGCGTCATCTGATCGCGAACTACTACGGCATGATCTCGCTGATCGACCACCAGGTCGGGCGGATCCGTCTCGCGTTGCACGATCTCGGGCTCGCCGAGAATACGATCGTCGTCTATTCGACCGACCATGGCGACTGGCTCGGCGATCATGGATTGATCCTGAAGGGCCCGATGGCGTACGAAGGGTTGCTGCGTGTCGGGCTGCTCGTCGAGGGGCCGGGCGTGCCGGCAGGGCGTGTCGTCGATGATCCGGTGTCGACGCTCGATCTGCCGCAGACGTTGTGCGATTACGCCGGGTGCTCGCTGCCGGACGGCGCGCACAGCGCAAGCCTGCGACCGCTGATCGAAGGCGCGTCGACGAGTCGCGACTTCGCGTTCTCGGAATGGCAGCTCCGCGCCTCGCGCTGTGGCGTCGATCTTGCATTGCGAACCGTTCGCACGAAGCGGCACAAGCTGACGCTCGAAGAGAATTCCGGCGCGGGCGAGCTCTACGATCTCGTCGACGATCCGCTCGAGATGGACAATCGATTCGACGACGCGGGGTTGGCCGCGGTCCGCCGCGAGCTCGTTGACATGGTGAAGAGTCGGCCGCGCGACGTTCGCGCGACGCCGCTGCCGCAAGTGGGGATGGCGTAGTGAAAGAAACGAAGACGAACGTGCTCGTCGTCATGTCCGACGAGCACAATCCGAAGTTCCTCGGCGCTGCCGGACATCCATACATCGCGACGCCGAATCTGGACGCGCTCGCCGCGCGAGGCACGCGTTTCACGCAGGCGTACACGACGTGCCCGATCTGCGTTCCCGCGCGCGCGGCATTCGCCACCGGCCGCTATGTGCACGAGATCGGCTTCTGGGACAACGGCGACGCCTACGACGGCTCGGTCCCGAGCTGGCACCACGCGCTGCGTGAGGCGGGGCATCGCGTCGTGTCGATCGGCAAGCTCCACTTTCGTGGCCGCCCCGGCGACGATCACGGCTTCTCCGAAGAGATCGTTCCGATGCACGTGATCGAAGGTATCGGCGACGTGAAAGGTCAGGTCCGCGACGACATCCCGGTGCGCAAGGGCGGCGAGAAGATGGCGAGCTATGCCGGTCCCGGTGAGTCGTCGTACACGGTGTACGACCGCGACATCGCGGCGCGCGCGCAGATATGGCTGCATGAAGAGGCGACGCGTGCGGAGGCGGACCCCTGGGTGCTGTTCGTCTCGTTCGTCGCGCCGCACTTTCCGCTGATCGCGCCGCCGGACTGGTACTACCGCTACGCGCGGATGAACCTGCCGATGCCGAAGCAGTATGCGAAGCACGAGCGGCCGCGGCATCCGTTCGTCGACGAGTACGCGCGCGTCGTCGACTACGATCCGCACTTCGCGAGCGACGTGGATGTGCGACGCGGGCTTGCGGGCTACAGCGGCCTCGTCTCGTCGATGGACGAGAACGTCGGCAAGGTGCTGCGTGCGCTGGACGCCACCGGGTTGGCGTCGAGCACACGCATCATCTACACGAGCGACCATGGCGACAACGCCGGCGCACGCGGCCTGTGGGGCAAGTCGACGTTCTACGAAGAGGCTTCGGGTGTGCCGATGATCGTTGCCGGCCCCGGCGTTCCTATCGGTCGCGTTGTCGACACGCCCGTCTCGCACGTCGATTGCGCGCCGGCGATCCTGGAGGCGGCCGGCGCGCGACCGCTCGGTCCGCTGTCCGGCGAATCGCTGTTCGACGTTGCGCAGGGTGCGCGTCCGTCGCGACCGGTCATCGCCGAGTATCACGCCATCGGTTCATCGGGCGGGGGCACGATGCTCCGCCACGGCCGCTACAAGTACTGCCACTACGTTCACGCGCCGCCGCAGCTCTTCGATCTCCACAACGATCCGGAGGAGCTCGTCGATCTGGGGGGCGACGCGCGCCATGCCGCAACGCTGGCCGAGTGCGAGGCGCATCTGCGACGGATCCTCGATCCCGACGAGGTCGACGCGCGGGCGAAGTCGAGACAGGGGACGCTCGTTGCCGCGTTCGGCGGTCGCGAAAAGGCGCTGGCACGCGGTGACCTCGGTTATACGCCAGCGCCCGGCGCGAAGCCGGACATGAACTGAAGCGTTACGCGATCTTCCGCGCCAGGAACGTGAAGCTGTCGAAGGTTCCGAAGCGCTGCGCTTCGGAGAATCGCGACACGTCGAGGCGCGTTCCGAAGCCGATGTCGCGAAGGACATCGAAGAGATCGAACCCGAAGCGCGTGTAGCACGGGATCCGGCCCCGCAATGGATCGCCGTGGTATTCGATCGGCTCGTGCAGGACGATTTCGTCATCGCGACGGCTGAAAAGCTCTTCCGTTCGACGATCGAACGAGAACGGTATCGAAAAGACGTGCAGACCTCCGGATTTCAGCACGCGGTGAACCTCGCCGAAGCCGCGCTTCGCATCGCGGACGTGCTCGAAAACATCTTCGGACACGACGAGATCGAACGTCGCGTCGGCGAACGTCAGGTGCTGCAGATCCTCGTTGCGGACGTTTTCGCTGCGGTCCGCGGCGCCGACGCCGTCGAAGTATTCCGAGCATACGATGTTGCTGCCGCAGCCCAATGCTCTGGCGATCGGCGTGTCGCTCGAAGTATTGAAGACGGCGAGCTGCGGGTGCGCGGAAAAGTCGGCCAGGCGGCCGATGCCCTTCGACGCGAACGCACGCACGATGCACATTGCGACATGTCGACTGCGCGATGAGCTGCGACAACGCACGCAGATCGCGTGGTTGCGGATCGTTTCGGGCGTATCGGTGAGGATGAATAGCGTTCGCCGGTTGCAAACGGCGCAATGGCCCGCCCGACTCGTCGCGAGGTAACGAGGCTTCGCGTACCTGACGAGCTTCGCGAGCTTCGTTCTGCGCGATGCGGTCGACATCGCACCGATGATAAGGTACGTTCGAACGATGAATGGAATGCCGCAGACCAAGACGGGCGCCGAGCATCCGGCGTCCGACGCGATCGAGCTTCGTTTTGACGGCGAACGTCGGTTGACCGCAGGGTCGCTCGCGCGCTGGACGCTGCATCTGACGGCCCGGCGCCCAATGCAGGCCGCCGCCCGCATCGCCATTGCGCATCGCTGGCCGAACGACTGGGGCATTGCCCAAGGTCGGGACCCCGCCGGTCGCGACTACCTCGACGCGTCGACATCGGACGATGGATCCGTGCGCTGGTGGAGCGACCGGTTGCCTGCGTGGCATCCGTTCGATCACGTTCTGTTCGTCGAACTGTCGGATGGGCTCGCGCAGGATCGGCAGCTGATGCTGCGTTACGGCGACGCACGGAAAGGCTCGCCCGGATTCACCGTGCAGACGTTCATCGAGGAGGCGTCGCCTTTCAGCCTGCGGTGGCAGCCCGGCATTGATGAGCCGTGGACCGAGTTCGGCCAGCTCCGGTTCCACATCGTCGGCGCGGAGCCCGAGAGAATTTTCGTCACCGCGCCTTCGCATGCAATCGTGGACACGCCGGTCGAGGCGCACGTGCGCATCGAGGATCGCTGGGGCAACCCGGCAACGTTTGCAACGCGACCGTCGATCGAGATCGTCGATCCGAGCGATCGCGATGTCGTGCTCGCTCGTGCGGAAATGGCGGCTTGCGCGTGGATTCGTGTTCCGATCACGTTGTCGAGGACCGGTGTTGTTCGTCCCGAGGTGAGGATCGTCGACGCGCGATCGCTTTGCGCGACGGGTAACCCCATCGACGTTGCAGGCGGACCCGTCGAGCCGTTGTTCTGGGGGGACCTGCACGGCCAGTCGATCATCGGATGCGGAGCGCGATCGATCGATGACTATTACACGCACGCGCGCGACTTTTCGGCCTGCGATTTCGCGTCGCACCAGGCCAACTGCTTTCTTGTGTCGAACGGCGAGTGGCGGGAAACGGAGGCGAGCACGAAGCGGCACCATGCTCCCGGCGACTTCGTCACATTTCTCGGCGTCGAATGGTCCGCCGCGTCACCGCTCGGCGGCGACCACAACCTCTACTTTGCGGGCGATACGGCAGAGCTTCGCCGTTGCAGTCATGAATTCGTCACCGACAAGTCCGATGCCGGCACCGATCTGCCCCATATAGCCGATGTCTATCGGCATTATCGGGACAGCGACACGCTTGTCGCCGTGCACGTCGGCGGGCGTACGGCGGATCTCAAATGGCACGAGCCGTCGCTCGATCGTCTCCTCGAAGTGCACTCGACGCACGCGACATCGGACTGGTTCCTGCTCGATGCGCTGCGCCGCGGCTATCGGATGGCCGTCATCGCAGGCAGCGATGGCGTCGACGGCCGGCCGGGCAACTCGCATCCCGGTCACTTAAGCGTGCGCAACGTTCGCGGCGGATTGACGGCGATTGCGGCGCCCGCATTGACGCGCGATGCACTGTGGCAGGCGCTGCGTGAACGGCACTGCTACGCGACGAGCGGCGAGCGCATTCTTCTCGAGTTCCGCTCAGGCATCGCACGCATGGGTGACGCGATAGCCGTTCCTCCATTTTCCCGGGACGATCTTGCATTCGATGTGCGCGTCGAAGGGACGGCGCCGCTCGAAGCGATCGAGTTCTTCCGCGGCACCGAGTGCCTCGAGCGGATCGACTGCTTCGCGCAGGCAGGCGCGATCGGGAAACGCGTGCGCGTCGCGTGGAGCGGAATCAGCGCGTACGGCAACTGGCAGCGGGCGCGCATGCGCTGGGACGGCGAGCTGCGCATCGAAGGCGCGCGGATTCTCGCCGTCGAGGGCTACGCGTTCGATACGCCCGACGAGGGCTTGCTCGAGCACGGCGCCGCGCACGTCCGCTGGCGAAGCGTCACGGCAGGCGATTGGGATGGTGTCGTGCTCGACATCGATCGTCCGCAGGACGCGGAGCTCTCGTTCGTCACCGAGCCGATGACGCTGCGCGTGAAGTTATGCAACGTCGGTCCGGCCGGTCGTCGATTCGACGATCGGTCGCCGGACCGCAGTGTCGAAGTGCGCCGCCTGCCGGAGGGCATGCCCTCGCTGTCGTATCACGGCGTCTTCGAGGATCGATCGCATGCGGACGGCGAGCACGCGTACTGGGTGCGCGTGCGGCAAAGCGATGGAGCGTTCGCGTGGTCCTCGCCGATCTTCGTTTCGGTCGCTCAAAACCAGGTCGATACCGCATCGACGACGCGATAGTCGTCGTCGACGATCAGAATCGTCCGCCACTTGTCGAACGTCGTGCACGGATGCGAGATCGCGCAGCCGACACGCTCGCCGACGCGTGGCATCGCATTGGGCGTGCAGCGGAGGAACGCGTGCTGGTCATTGAGTGCCTCGATGCGCCACGACGGCGGCGCCGCGTCGATGTGTCGGCTCCGCTCGGCGGCACGCCAACGCGGGAATGGCAGATCGATGTCGTGCGCGACATCACGCTTGCCCATCGTGAGGATCGCGAGCCCCTGCTCCGGCACCGACTGCACGCTGCTCCAGATCTCGATTGCCGGTCGAAGCGGCTCGCCGAGCGCTGCCACGCTCGGTGAGCGTTGCACGAGCCGATCCCAACGTCGGCCATAGTAGCCTTCGTCGAACGTCAGGTAGCAGCCGCTACGCAGCATCACTTGCGTGCGCCGACTGGCAAGCTCGCGGGGAAGCGCCGTGCACAGGTCGAAGAACGCCGAACCGCCGGCGGTCAATAGCACCGGATCGGCGGTGAACAGTCCTTCACGCACGCAGCGTTGTGCCAGATCGGTCATCGCCGTGATGAACTCACGTATCGCGTCTTCCTTCGCGGCGGCATCGTCACCGGGAATCGCGCCTTCGTAACCTTCGATTCCAGCAAGCGCGAGGCGTGGCGTGCAAGCCGAGACAGCGCGCGCGACCTCGACGGCGTAATCGACGGTCCGACATCCGGTACGACCACCTTGCGCACCAAGCTCGACGAGCAATGCAAGCGCCCGCCCTGCATCGACTTCACGCGCGATGGCATCCAGCCGGCCAACGCCATCGAGCGAATCGACGAGGACGAAGAGTTCGAACGTTTCGTCGTCGCGCAGCACATCGAAGCACCAGCGCATCGACACAGAATCGACGACCTGGTTCGCGATCAGCACGCGCCGGATGCCCGACGCCTGCATGACCGCCGCCTGGTGGACGTTCGCAGCAGTGATGCCCCAGGCGCCGTCTTCGATCTGCCGATGAAACAGCGCCGGGCTCATCGTCGTCTTGCCGTGCGGCGCGATCGCGACGTCGTGCTGCGCGAGAAACGCGCGCATCCAGCGACTGTTGTGCGCAAGCGCCGATTCCTTCAGCACGGCGGCCGGCAGCGGGACGTCACTGTCGAGCAGGTTCAGGTTTCGCGCGGCGACTTCGGCCGAAGAGATCTCCCACTGGCGCGGTTGAAGCGGCAGCCCCTTCGTCAGCAGCGAGAGCGTTCTCATCAGTTGCGCCGGGCCGCCCCAAGCAACTCATCGCACCCCTCGGGGGGGCACCGAGCGAAGCGAGCGCGGGGGATGTTCACTGGATGAACGTCTCTGCCGCCGTTCCCAAGACGTCCATCTCGAACTCGAGATCGACGACCGGCGGCCGACAGGCGTGCAGCACGAGGCCGTCGCGTGCGAGCTTCCGTTCGAGGATCTCCGTGCGCACGAGCGGGCCGATGTCGTGCACGGTGTACGCGTTCGTCGTCGTGATGTCGCCATGCGTGACGCCGAGAAGCGACATTCGACGATCCATCTGCTCGACAACGTGGCGAACTTTCGCGCGCAGCCCGGCGAGCGAGATGTCGCCGAGCGCGACGATGTTCTCTCGATAGCTCGCGCCGCCTTCGCGCGTTTCACCGGAGCCGGCGACGACGAAGGTCGCGCGGTCATGCGAAGTCGATGGGACCGTATACGAGAACGCGTACAGCGAAGGCGACGAAGGAGGATCGAGCAGCGGACACACGTTGGTGCGAGCGACCGGGTTCACGCCGTCGCGGTAGATGTTCCACTGCTCGAGCGTCTTCACATATTCGCGGTTGAACGCGGCGAAGCCCTGCTCGGTGAACGGCTCCGGCGAACGCAGCTCGCAGGCGCAGAAGGCCGTCAGCGGCCGTCCCCGCGCGTCCAGGAACGCTTCGATCGCGGCGAACCCGTCGGCGAGCGGCAGCGAACGGGCGAAGCGCGCCCGCTGGACGACGAATCCGCTCTGCGCGACGACGCCAGCCGAATATTGCATGACGGCCCGCACGAATCGATAGTTGCCGGCCTCGAACGCGATCGCCACTTTCGTCATCAATCGACGAGAACGATGCCGGTCTTCGTGATGACCTCGCCCAGTCGCGCGCGCTCGCGCACGATGAACGCTTCGAACTGCGATGCCGTATCCCCGACGGGGACGGCGCCGACCTTGAGCACACGCTCCTTGACATCGGGCAGGCTCATCGCCTTGACGATCTCGTCGTTCAACCGTTTGACGATGTCGGCTGGCGTACCAGCGGGCGCGGCGATTCCCCACGATTGCGAGATCTCGTAACCGGGCACGGCATCGGCGATCGTCGGCAGTTCGGGAAGGCCGGGGTTGCGCTCGGAACCGGTCGTGGCCAGTGCACGCACGCGACCGCCGCTCATGTGCGCGCCCGCCGCGATCGGCGAGGTAATCATGACCTGCGCATTGCCGGCGATCAGGTCCAGCAGCGCCGGTCCTGCTCCTTTGTACGGAATGTGCGTGAGCTTGATGCCCGCCAACAGATTCAGCATCTCGCCGGCAAGATGCGCCGGCGAGCCGACGCCGGCCGACGCATAGTTCAACGTGCCAGGCTTGTCCTTCGCGAGTTGCACCAGCTCGGCGACCGACTTGACCGGCAGGCCGACATTGACGACGAGCACGTTGTACGCCGTCGCAACGCGCGAGATCGGAACGAAGTCCTTGACCGGGTCGTAGGAGAGGTTCTTGCGCAGGTTGGGCAGGATCGCGTAGATCGATGTCGTCGTCAGCAACAACGTATAGCCATCGGCCGGAGACCTTGCCGCAAGCTCCGCAGCAAGCACACCCGCCGCGCCGGCGCGATTGTCGACGACGACCTGCTGGTTGAGACTTTCGGAAAGTTTCTGCGCGAGGAGCCTTCCCAACTGATCCGGCGACCCACCGGTCGCATCCGGAACGATCAACCGAATCGGCTTCGACGGATACGGCTGCGCAACCGCTGCGAAACTCGCGAACGCGAGAACGAAAACGCCGACAACCCGCTTGAGCGACATGTCTCCCTCCTGTGAGCAGGAGTGTAGAGACACTCAGCGCAAGGCACAACGCGATGGGCAACGAAAGCCCGACGCATGTCGCTCGTTTTTTGGTTGCGGTTACGGGCAGGCGCCGAAGGGCCGCCCCGAGGCGCTTGCCTGATTCAACTCCCGATGAAAAACGTGCGCCGGAGACTAGACATCATCCACTGACCCGGCGGCCGCGTTTTTCATCGGTTGGTTCCTG
>DATLNR010000167.1:0-35759 GCA_035536655.1 Casimicrobiaceae bacterium | reverse complement strand
AACTACTGAAGAATGTGCCGAGGCACACGTCTTGCTGAACCCGTCCGTGCTCCACGTAATCAAACGTAATGCCATGGGAACAAGGGCGCGTGATCGATGCACACACCCGACGAGAAGGGAACCGAAATCGATGAACCTTCTAAAGATACTCATGGCCACGGCCGCGCTGAGCGCCTCGGTCGGCGTCTACGCGCAGGTGACCGGCGCGCTCGGCGGCGGTTCTAACTTCCTGTCGCTGTCGCTGTCGGAGCCCTTTCCGTGCGCGCCCTGCACGCTCGGCCCCGGTGCCGCCACGATTGTCGGCGGCACGACCTACGACGAGGACCTGTCGTACGCCCACGTCCCGGCCGGCTCCGTGTTCCAGAACCGATTCCTCGCCGCCGGCGCGACATCGACCAACCCGTCGACGATGACGTTTACGACGCCGACCCAATACATCAGCTTCCTGTGGGGCTCGCCCGAAACCTACAACGTGCTTATCACCAACTACCTGATGGGTGCGACGCCGCTCAGCGCGTCGTTCACCGCGGCGAGCCTCGGCTTCCCCGTTATCAACGACCCGAGCTTTTCGCAATACGTCCACTTCTCCGCGGCCGCTGGAACGGTGATCACGTCGCTCCAGTTCCGCTCGAGCATCGGGGCCACCAGCATCGATGCCTTCGAGGTGACGAACTTCTCGGTGACCCGGCCGATCCCGATCCCGGAGCCGGAGATCTACGCGCTGATGTTCGCCGGCCTCGGCGCCCTCGGCTTCTTCGCCCGCCGTCGCAAGCGTGCCTGATCGAGGCGCTATCCGACCGCTGTAGTGGCGTCAGCTCGTCCTCGGCGCCTCCCGCGGCTCGCCCGCCTTCGATGAAGCGAGCATCGCGTCGATCAACGCGTGCACGCGCAGTGCGCTACGTGCACTCGCGAGCGTTTCGCGTCCGCTCGCGAGGGCGTCGATGAAATCGGCGATCAATCGACGATGCGATTCGTGCGAGAACGCCATCGGGTCGGCGCCGCCGCCTCCGGCAGTCGCGCCTTCGACGACGAGCGGGTCAGCACCGTGCCGCTGGAGGACGAGGCGCTCGCCTTCGAGCAGCGCACTGCCTTTCGTTCCCGCAATCTCGATCCGCTCCGCGTAGCCGGGATATGCGGTCGTCGTGGCATCGATGACCCCGACCGCGCCGTTCTCGTACTCGACGCTCGCGCACGCGACGTCCTCGGTGTCGATGGCGCGGATCGGGCTCGTTCGCGTCAGCGCAGTCACGCGACGCACCGGCCCGACGAGGTCCAACAGCAGATCGAGCGTATGGATCGCTTGCGTCAGGAGCACGCCGCCGGCATCGCGCGCCATCGTCCCGCGTCCGGGCTCGGCGAAGTACTCGAACGAGCGCCACCATCGGATCGAGGCGGAACACGACACGAGCTCGCCCAGTAAACGTTCGCGCAAAGCATCACGCAGCGCGATCGCGCCGAGCCGGAATCGATGCTGGAAGACGACACCGAACGTACGGCCCAGCCGCTCGACCTCGTCGACCACGTTGCGCGCGCTCGGCCAGTCGACATCGAGCGGCTTTTCGACAAGCACGTGCTTGCCGGCTCGTGCTGCGCGCAGCGCGAGCTCGCCGTGCGTGCGCGGCGGCGTCGGAATCAGGACCGCGTCGACTCGGGAATCCTGCAGCAACGCGTCGAGCGAGTCGACCGTCGGCCAACCCCATTGCGTCGTGAACTGGTGACGTCTCGACGCGGTCGGGCTGAAGCCACCGATGACCGCGACGCGATCGGCGAGATCGCGAAGCGACAGCGCGTGCGGCTTCAGCGCAAGGCCCAACCCGATAATCCCAATGCCTAGGCGAGCCATCGGCGAACGCCTGGGCAACGGGATTGGCCGAACCCCAGGCGCGCCATCGACGACGATTCCCGACGTCAGCGCCTGCCGCCGGGCATCGCCGATTGCGACATGCGTGCCATGTCCGCCATCATCTTCTGCATCGACGTGAACGCGCCGGTGCCCGAGCCGATCATCCCTTGCATTGCGGTCACCATGTTCTTCATCGGCGTCAGGTCCGGCATCATCGCCATCGCTGCCTTCGCCTCCTTGACGCCCGGCACGCCTTCCGCCTGCTCCTGCATCAGCGTGAAGAGCCGCTTCTGCATCTCGACGATCAGGGCGAACATATCGTTCCAGTAGGCGAGGCTCTTCTCCAGCGCCTCGCGCCCGGCTTCCTGCCCGACGGCCACGAGCGACTGCGGGTCCTTCGCTTCGGCCACGTTGCGCGCCGCTCTACGACCGACTTCGCGCGCCGTTTCCTCGCCTTCGAATTGCAGCTTGCGCATCTTCGTGGTGGTGTCGAGCGCGGCGTTGATGACGTCGAGCGCCATCTTGGCGTTGGCCTTGTACAGCGCGATCGCCTGCTCCGGCGTCATCAGTTTCGCCATGCGCGCGATGTCGGGCGGTGCGAGTCGCGAAAACGCTTCGGGAAGCGCGGCCATCGCAGCGCCAGCCGACGCCGCGGTCGTTCGCGACGATGCCGGTGAAGCCGACGATGTCGAAGACTTGCGCGCGCGCTTGACCGACTTGCGAGGCAGCGGCGTTGCGGAAGCAGATTTGCGAGCCATGAGTTTCCTCCTCGTGACGTGAACGGCGAATGACGACTACATGGTTGCGCCTGCGAACGACGGCGCGAGGACGTCGGGCTGCGCACTCCCGGCCTCCTTGATCGTTACGCGCCACAGCGTACGCGGATCGTCCGGATCGGTCAGCGTCGCCGAGTGCAGCAGCGACGCGTTGTCCCAGATGACGACGTCGCCGACGCCATACCGAAACGACAGTCGATACGCCGCTTTCGTCGCATGCGCGGCAAGCTCGTCGAGGAGGTCGCGCGCCTCGTCGTCGGGCATGCCGACGATGCCGAACGACGATCCCGACACGGCGTACAGCGCCTTGCGTGCAGTGACCGGATGCGTCCGAACGATCGGATGCGTCACCAGCGGCATCTTCGCCTTCTGCTCACCCGTAAGCACCGAGGCCACCGTACGGCTCTTCTCGTTGTCGTCGTGGCGATTGCCGTAGTGGTGGATTGCGCTGAGCGCGCCGATGCGCGCTTTCATCGCATGCGACAGGTCGTCGTAGGCCGCGTACTGATTCGCGAACAGCGTGTCGCCGCCGCGGCTCGGCACTTCGATCGAGTACAGCGTCGTTGCGCGTGCCGGAACCGGCAGATAGCTGTAGTCGGTGTGGAAGTAGGTTCCCGCGTCGGCGAGCCCGATCGGCTTGCCGGCGTCGCGACGATTGGACAGGATCAGGATGTTCGGATCGTCCGGATGGTGGAACTGGTCGATTACGTGCGGCTCGGCGGGACCGAAGCGTCGCGCCCACGACGCGAACTGAAACGCATCGAGCTTCTGCGCGCGAACGGCAAGCACCTGACCATCGAAGAACGCGCGCTCGAGGGCGGCGAATGCTTCGTCGGACAGCGGTTGCGACAGGTCGACGCCCAGCGCCTCGACGCCAAGACCTGACGAAAGTGAGCGGGTCGCAAGCGCCATCTCGCCATCCTAGCGCAACCGGACGGCGTCTTCGCTGGCCGGCAGCACTTGCCGCCCGCTCGCGCATCGCGTTCATGCCCGCATCAACGCCGGGTCGAACGCCATCATCACCGGCGCATGATCGCTGGTCCCGACCCCCGTGCGAACGATGCTCTCCGACACGTTCGCCGCGATCGCATGCGATGCCAGAATGTAGTCGATCCGCCAGCCGATGTTGCGCTGGCGCATGTTGCGCCACGGCGCCCACCAGGTGAAGATCCGGTCGTTTTCCGGATCGCGCGACCGCACGACGTCGATCAGATTCTCGCCGAGCAAGGCGTCGAACAGCGCGCGCTCTTCCGGACGCTGGCCGATGATGCCCGGCTTGCGCTCCTTCGGATGCAGGTCGATGTCCGCACGCGCGATGTTGATGTCACCGCATACGATGAGCTGCCGGCCTTCGTCGTGCAGCGCACGGGTCCACGCGACCAGCCGTTCGAGAAAGTCCAACTTCGCCGCATAGTCCTTGCCGCCGTTTGGCACATAGACCGACGCGATGACCAGATCGCCGCACGCAGCGGCGACGATGCGCGTCTCCATGTCGAAGTCGGGATGGCTGAAGACCGGCGGCGTTGCGAACGCGCCCTTGCGCACGTGTAGCGATACGCCGGAGTAAGCGCGCGCGCCATGCCAGTACACATCGTAGTCGGTGAGCCGGCAAGCGTCGGGGATCTGCTCGGGTGTCGCCTTGAGCTCCTGAAGGCAGAGCACGTCGGGCCGCTCGGTTTCCACCCACTCGCACAGCTGGGCGGCTCGCGCGCGGATGCCGTTGACGTTCCAGGTGGCGATCTTCAAGACCGGTCGCGCGTCGAGCGTCAGGCGTCAAGCGAATCCGTCGGCACGTTGCGCTCGAGCTCGTCGAGCCACACCTTCGCATTGCCATCCGACGGTGCGCGCCAATCGCCGCGCGGCGACAGGCTTCCGCCGGTGAGGACCTTCGGTCCGTTCGGCAACGCGCTGCGCTTGTACTGGCTGATCTCGAAGAAGCGATAAAGGAATACGGCAAGCCACTTGCGAATCTCCGAGAGCGAGTAGCCGTGCCGAGCCGCCTCCGGAAAGTTCGGCGGCCATGCGCCGCGCTGCGCATCGCGCCACGCGTGCCACGCGAGAAACGCGACCTTCGACGGCGGCAGCCCGTAGCGCGTGATATAGAACAGGTTGAAGTCCTGCAGCTCGTAAGGACCGACCTTCTGCTGCGTGCTTTGCAGGTCTCCCGACGCGCTGGCGGGCACGAGCTCTGGCGAGATTTCGGTGTCGAGGATCGACAGCAGCGTCGTTGCCGCGCGCTCGTCGAGCTGGCGCGTTTCGACGACCCAGCGCACGAGATACTGGATCAGCGTCTTCGGCACCGAGCCGTTGACGTTGTAATGGCTCATGTGATCGCCGACGCCGTACGTGCACCAGCCGAGCGCGAGCTCGGACAAGTCGCCGGTGCCGAGCACGAACGCGTTGCGCTGATTCGCGAGCCGGAACAGATAATCGGTGCGCAACCCGGCCTGCACGTTCTCGAACGTGACGTCGTAGACCGGTTCGCCCCGCGCGAACGGGTGGCCGATGTCCTTCAGAAGCTGCATCGCCGCCGGCTTGATGTCGATTTCCTCTGCACTGACGCCGAGCGCCTCCATCAGCGTCCACGCGTTCGATCGCGTTCCCTCCGACGTTGCGAAGCCAGGCATCGTGAAGCCGAGGATGTTCTTGCGCGGCAGCTTCATCGCATCAAACGTCTTCGCCGCGACGAGCAGTGCGTGCGTCGAATCGAGTCCGCCGGACACGCCGATGACGATGCGCTCGCCGTTCGTGACGGAGAGCCGCTTGGTCAGGCCCTGCACCTGGATGTTGAACGCCTCGTAGCATTCCTGATCGAGACGTGCGGCGAGATCGGGCACGTAGGGAAAGCGGTCGATCGAGCGCGAAAGGCCCACGTCGCGGCGATGCGGCTGGTGTTCGAACGTTACGCGACGGAAGCTCCGCTCCGGATGTTCGGCGGCCACGGCGGCGCTGTTGAACGTCGGCGTGCGCATGCGCTCGAGTCGAATCCGCTCGACGTCGACATCGGCGACCGCCATCTGACTGCCGCTTGGAAAGCGTGACGTCTGCGCGAGCAGCGTGCCCATTTCGTGGATCGTCGCCTGTCCGTCCCACGCGAGATCGGTCGTGCTCTCGCCCGGTCCGGCGGCCGAGTAGACGTACGCCGATTGACAGCGCATCGATTGAGAAGCGCACAAAAGCGCGCGATCGTCAGCCTTGTTGACGACGATGTTCGACGCGGAAAGATTGCAAAGGATCAGCGCGCCGGCAAGCGCTCCGCGTGTCGACGGTGGCTGCGGCGCCCAGAAGTCTTCGCAGATCTCCACATGAAACGTGAAGTCCGCTAGATCCAACGCCGAGAAAACCAGATCGGCGCCGAAAGGCGCGCTCTGTCCCGCGACCTCGATCGTCAATCCGACGACGCCGGCGCCCGGTGCAAACCAGCGATGCTCGTAGAACTCGCGGTAGTTCGGCAGGAACGACTTCGGCACGACGCCGAGAATCGTCCCTCGCGAGACGACGACGCCGCAGTTGTACAGCCGTCCATTACGTCGCACTGGTGCCCCGACGATGACCACGGCACCAAGTGCCTTCGAGCTCTCGGCGATGCGTGCGAGCTGGGCCTCGACCGCATCGAGCAACGCATCCTGCAACAGCAGATCGTCGATCGCGTACGCCGACAGACCGAGCTCGGGAAAGAGCATCAGGTCGACGCCCCGCGCTTCTCCATCGCGCATCATCGCCAACGTTTCGTCGGCGTTCGCGAACGGATCCCCGACTTCGGTCCGCGGCGTGCAGGCGGCGACGCGGACGAAGCCTTGGGTGTGGAGGGAGAAGAACGAGTGTTTCATCTGTTGCTCATTTTATCGCCCGGCGCCCGGCGTCTCGTCCCACCACCTCCCCCTCGACAAACGGCTCCCCCAAGTGCTTCTGCAACAACGTCAGATTGCGCCGATGCGCGCGGAAGAAAATGTCCGCGACGTCGCCTGCGACCGGCACCGCGCCCAGCGCCGCATCGAGAACGAGGTTGCCGATCATCTTCGCCTGCAACGTTCGTGACGCGCCGAGCTCGCGCGCTTGTGCGACAAGATACAGACCGATGCCTGCCGATACGACGTCGCCGACAACCGGCACGACGCCCAGAAGCGCGTCGAGTCCGATGGGTGTCTTCGTCCCCGGAATGTTGACGGCACCGTCCATCAGCCGCGTCATCGCGATCAGCCGCTTGCGGGCGCGGCGCTTGCGCTCGACCTTCGTGAGCTTGTCATCCGGCTGCATGTCGATTGATCGCAGCGCGGGTCAGACGGCACGCGATCGCTATCTCAGGAACTCGGGCGAGATCAGGCTGGGCAGGAACAAAACCAGGCTCGGCCACACTATCACGAGGACCAGCACGCCGAGCATCGGGATCAGCATGATCGCAACGTCTTTCAGCGCATCGAACATCCGTATGCCGGCGATCGAGCACGCGATCATCAGGCATAACCCGTACGGTGGCGTCACGAGCCCGAACGCGAGCGACACGATGCCGATCATCGCGAAGTGCACCGGGTCCATGCCGACACTCTTGGCGAGCGGCTCGAGAATCGTGCCGACGATGATGATCGCCGGGATCGCGTCCAGGAAGCAGCCGACGACGAGGAACACGAACGCGATGAAGAAGCCGGTCGTCGTGAGCCCCATGCCCCAGCTCGCGACGCCTGCCAGCAGCACCTTCGGGATCTGGTAGTAGGCGAGCAGCCAGCCGAACGCGGACGCCGTGCCGACGCAGAACAACGCGATGCCGGCGAGCTTCCCCGTGTCGAGCAGCGCGCTGTGGAGTCCTCGGAAGTTCATCTCGCGATACACGAAGATCGACAGCACCGCTGCGTACAGCACGGCGACGCACGCCGATTCTGTCGCGGTGAACCAGCCGAAGATCTTGCCGCCGATGATGATGACCGGCGTCATCAGCGCCGGGATCGATACCAGCATCGACGAAAACACCTCACGGAGCGTGGATCGCGGATAGGTCGGATAGCCCCGCTTCACCGCATAGACGTGCACCGTTGCCATCTGCACGAATCCGATCAAAAGCCCCGGGATGATGCCCGCGAGAAACAATGCGCCGATCGAGACCGACAACAAACCGCCCCAGACGATCATCAGAATCGACGGCGGGATGATGACCGCCAGCACGGCCGACACAGCGGTGATCGCGACCGAGAAGCTGTCGTCGTAGCCTTCCTTGCGCTGCGCCTCGATGAAGAGCTTCGATTGCGAAGCCGCGTCCGCCGTCGACGAGCCGGAGATGCCGGCGAAGAAGATCGACAGCACGACGTTGATCTGCGCGAGACCGCCGGGGAAGTGGCCGACGAGCGCGCGCGAGAATCGCACCAGCCGATCGGTGATGCCGCCGACGTTCATCAGGTTCGCCGTCAACAGGAAGAACGGCACGGCGAGCAGGATGAACGAGTTGTACGCGTTGAACGTTTCCTGCATCAATGTGACCGGCGACAGGCGGTCCTCGATGATGAGGATCGGCAGGCAGGCGAGGCCGAGCGCGAACGCGACCGGCACGCGCAACACGAGCAAGCCGAAGAACACGCCGAACAGGATCAGGCTTGCGGTACCTCCCGAAAGAACGGCGCCGGTCACGAAACGTTCGCTGGCGTGCCGAACAGCGTTCGCGCATCACGTAAAAGGCGCTCGCCGCCGAACGCCAGCCACGTGAAGCCGGCGATCGGCCAGGCCACGTGAATGAGCCATAACGGCAACTCGGCGAGCTCGGAGCTTCGGCCCCAGGCGAAGCGCGTGAACTCGATGCCGTACCAGACGAACACCAGCGCGAAGATCAGCACCGCGACGTTCGCGAGCGTGTTGACCAGCGCGTTGGTCCGCACGGAAGTCCTCGGCCAGACGTCGACGATGAAGTGCGTGCCGTCGCGAATGCCGAGCATTGCTCCGAGCATGATCGACCAGATGAACACGAAGCGCGCAAGCTCCTCGGTCCAGATGTAGCTCGGGATCAGCTGCGTGTAGCGCGAGAAGATCTGCAGGCTGACCGGAAACACGAGCACGGCGATCGTGACGACGACGAGCCACGAAAGCAGCGAGGCGTACGCGCCGGTCACACGGTCCCAGATGCGCAGCGGAGCTTCGGTCACCGATGCGTTGGATCGCTCGCGCGGGCGGCGCAATGGCCGCCCACGGACTCATGCCGGTTCCGGCCGGACCCTTCGCGGCCCGACGCGCGCGTCACTTGATCGCGTTGATCTTCTGGTAGATCGCGTCCGCCTCGATTTCCTTCGCGTACGACGCCATCACCGGATCGACCGCCTTCTTCATCGCGTCGCGGTCGGCGAACGGAATGCGCTTCAGCCGGCCCGCCTTTTCCATCGCGTCGAGCTTCGCCGCATCCTCCGATGATTCGATCTGGCGGCCGTAAGCGCCCGCCTCCTTGCCGGCCTTGATGATCGCCGCCTGCAGATCCGCCGGAAGCTTCTTGAACGTCTTGCCGGAGAAGCAGAGCGGCCGGATCGTGATCGCGTGCTGCGTCATCGCGAGTTGCGGCGCCACTTCGTAGAACTTCATCTGCTCGACGCCCGCCGCTTCGTTTTCCCCGGCGGCGATGACGCCGTTCTGGATCGCGTTGTAGACCTCGTTGTACGCGATGACCGTCGGCGCCATGCCGGCTGCGGTGAACGTCCTGCTCCAGATCGGCGCGCCCTGCACGCGGACCTTGAGGCCTTTGAGCTCGGACATGTTGCGCACCGCCTTGTTGGCGAAGATGTTGCGCGTGCCGCCGCCCGCGTAGCCGATCAGCATCACGTCCGCCTTCTGGGCGATCTCATCGGCAATGGGCTTCAGGAGGTCGGCGTCGAGGACCTTGTTCCAGTGCGCGAGGTCGCGGAACAGGAACGGCGCGTCGATGAACGGCGCGGCCTTCGAGAACGTCGACATGTGCGCCGGGGAGACGATCGCGTAGTCCACGGCCTTGCCCTGCGCCATGTACTCGAAGTACTGCTTCTCGAGGCCCAGCTCGCTATTCTTGTGCAGCACGAAGTTGATCGGCTTGCCGTAGTACTTCTTGACGAGCTCCTCGAAGCGGACCAGCGCCTTGGTGAAAGCGTGATCGTCGTTGAACTGGGAAGCGCCATGCAGCGTGATCGGCTGCGCGCCGGCAATCAGCGGCAAGCCGAGCGCCAGGACGGAAACAAGCGTCGCGACGCTCGCAAGCGCCGTGCGATACAAGCCCTTCATCGTGTTCCTCCTCGTGGTGGACCTGACCTGGCTTGGCCTTGTGGAGTACGTGCCGGTCAGGTGATCCGGCCGATTTAACCCGGCGGGCCCGCACGCTGTCAACGTGCGCGGGCGCGCCGTCTCGCACCGCAGCATAGCGCATCATCAGAAAACGGCCGCGGCGCGCGAAGCATTGTGTCACCCCGACCCGACAACTGCACTCCCGCGCGCGCAAGGCCTGCAATCCACCCCGCCGTCTCCTACATGCGAGCCACCTCGTGGCCGATAGGCACGGATCCGCTCTGCCGCAACGATGGCCCATCGAGCGCAACGCGTGCGCTCTGTGCCGCCGGAGAAACTCATGCAACAGCTTGCAACTCGCGCATTGCGCGCGTTCGTCACCGTCGCAATCGCGTTCGCGCCGTTCACGGCGGGCGCGGCCCCAACCGCGCCCGAGGACAACAGGGTCGTTCCGCGCGACGCGGCTCGGGAGCACCTCAATAACTACAACGTCGGCGGCGCGCTCGCCATTCGCGACGACGTCGGGTACGAAGCGCAATCGACGAGCGGCCCGATCCGGCTCGACGTCGGGCGCATCACCAACGAGAGCACGACGACGACGTCAGGTTCGATTCGCGTAGCGCTGTTCGTTTCGACGACGCCGACGCCGACCGGCACGATCTACGTCATCGCGCGCAGCGACGTTGGCATCCTCGGTCCGTCGCAGTTCTTCGGACCCTTCTCGCACACCGTGCCGTACTTGGCGCCGCCCGACGGTACCTACTACGTGCACATGGGCGTATTCGAGTACGAGCCCGGGATCTGCAACAGCGCGGACGGCTACTGCCTCGACGACTATGCGAGCTTCGTGAACCAGGTCATCGTGCAGAACGGCCGGATCTTCGCGTCCGGGCCGCCGGCGCCGCCGACCGCCACGGTCGTCGAGTACTACCACACGAACTTCGATCACTACTTCGTGACGCACTACGACAACGAGATCCGACTGCTCGATTCAGGCGCCTTCCAGGGGTGGACGCGGACCGGCCGCACGTTCAACGTGTTCACATCGTCCGCGGGTGGATCGAACGCCGTGTGCCGCTTCTTCAGCGCAAGCTTTGCGCCCCGCAGCTCGCATTTCTATACGCCGTTCGTCGACGAGTGCAACACGGTGCGCGGGAACTCACGTTGGACGCTCGAGTCGCTTGCCGCGTTTTACGTGAACCTCCCCGACGTCAACGGAAACTGCCGGCCGGGCACGCAGCCGCTCTACCGGCTGTACAACAACGGCAAGAGTGGCGCGCCGAACCACCGCTACACGATCAGCCTCGACGTGCGGGCGCAGATGCTGTCTCAGGGGTGGATCCCGGAAGGATACGGAACGTTCGGCGTGATTGCGTGCGTCCCATGACAGCGAACGGAGGTCAGGTCACAGAGGTCAGCTGCGGCACGCCGAGCAGCGCGCTTCTGTGACCTGTTACCTGTTGTCTGTTACCTGAAAACGAACGAGGCCCCCGCCGCCGCGACCGCGACCAGGACCAGTGCCGCCAGTCCGGACAGTGTCCGGCGACGGCGCGCCTGGACGAGCCGTTTCGGCAGCGTCGGCGGCCCGGGCGGCTCCGCGGCCGGGTGTCCCCGGATGTGCAGCGGCGAATAGGGGGACGGCCGGGTCACCGGTGACACCCGCCCGAAGCCCTGCGAACCCCCCGACCCTCGCACCATCGTCCGTCCTTCGCCTTCGCTTGCTCGTGCCCTCGCTCAACGTGTTATCGCAGGAACCGGTGCACAGCTTCAATGGAACGACGACGAACTGCGGGCCGCGGCGACCGACGGTCGGCGGCGATGCAACAGGCCGGGGAAATTTTCTGGATCCGCGACACGCTGCCGTCGACATGCTCGGCGGCGCGCCGCCTAGCGGCGCTTCAAGGCATGCGCCTTATCTGATACCTGTCACCTGATTCCTGGTCCTGAAGCTGGCATATCGATTGCGTCTTCTTGACGTCGTGATCGTTGCGCCCAGCGGAGTTGACCAATGGCTGACCGGCCGCCGCAGGAAACCTGGTTCACGCGGGAGCGCCTGCTCGTGATGGTGCTGATGGGCGCGAGCGTTGTCGTCGGCTGGCTGTGCTGGCGCCTCGTGCAACCGTTCGTTCCGCCGATCACCTGGGCGTTGGTTCTCGCGGTGCTCGCGCATCCGATGCACGGATGGCTCACGAAGCGCGTGCGGTGGCCGTCAGTCGCTGCGGGACTCGCCGTCGTCGTCGTGACCATTGCGATCGCGATCCCTGCGACGCTGGTCGTGCGCCAGATCGGCACCGAAGCTGTCGAAAGTGTCGCGAACCTGCGGGCGCTGGCGACCGAGGATCGCTGGAAGGTCGTGTTCGAGCGCTTCCCGCAACTGCAACCGATCCGCGACTGGATTGCCAGCGAAGTCGACGTGCCCGAGAAAGTCGGCGAGGCGTCGACGCAGGTCGCGAAGACGGTCCGCGACGTATTCAAGCGCGCGGTCGACCTGTCGATGGCCGTGCTGGTGACCTTGTTCCTGCTGTTCTATTTCCTGCGCGACAAGGATCGCATCCTGCGCGCCGTCCAGAGTTTTGTGCCGCTTGCGCCCGCCGAAACGATGAAAGTCCGGCAACGCGTGCGCGACACGATCGGCGCCGTCGTTTTCGGCACGCTGGTCGTCGCGGTGGTGCAGGGGACGCTCGGCGGGCTGATGTTCTGGTGGCTGGGCCTGCCGGCGCCGATTCTGTGGGGCGCGATCATGGCGCTGCTCGCGGTGCTGCCGATGTTCGGCGCCGCGCTCGTATGGATTCCGGCCGCGATCTATCTCGCGGTGTCGGGCGATTGGGGCAAGGCGCTCCTATTGACCGCGTGGGGCACGATCGTCGTCGGATTGATCGACAATCTGATCGGCCCGCTGGTGATGAAAGGCCGGCTGCACATGCACACGGTGCCGGTCTTCATTGCCGTGCTCGGCGGCGTCTTCGCGTTCGGCGCAACCGGCTTCGTGCTCGGTCCGCTGATTTTCGCCGTCGCGCTCGCGCTCGTCGACATCTGGAAGCGCCGAATGGCGGTTCAGTCGTAGATCGTTTCGCATCCATGACGTCGAGCGTTGGCGAGACGTCACTTACCCACTCGTGGGTTCTTGTTTCGACGACCGCGCGCTTGACGATTGCGGCGCCTGAGCGCCTATAATGCCGATACCGCATATCCATACGGTATCGCCATGGTCCGTCCGGTTTCGCGCCGACCCGTCCTACTGCCTGCGGCGATCAAGCGTGACGATGTCGTCTCGCCACCGCTGACATCGCGACAACGACAAATTCTCGACTGGATGCGCCGCTACATCGAAACGCACGGCATGCCGCCGACGCGGGCCGAGATCGCCCGGGGCCTCGGCTTCTCCACCGCCTCGTCGGCGGAAGACCACCTTCAGGCGCTGGCCCGCAAAGGCGCGCTCGAGCTCCTTCCCGGCACGTCGCGCGGACTTCGACTGAACGACATTGCCGGCATGTCGCAGCAGGGCACGCTGCCGCTCGTGGGTCGCGTTGCAGCCGGCGCGCCGCTGCTCGCCGCCGAGCACATCGAGTCGCGTTATCGCATCGACGCCGATCTCTTCGCGCCACGCGCCGATTACCTGTTGCGCGTGCGCGGCGCAAGCATGCGCGACGCGGGCATTCTCGACGGCGATCTGTTGGCCGTGCATGCGACCGTCGAGGCGCGCGCCGGGCAGATCGTCGTCGCGCGCATCAGCGGTCGCGGGGGCGACGAAGTCACGGTGAAGCGCTTGAAGCGCCGTGGTCGCGAGATCGTGCTGATTGCGGAGAATGCAAGCTACGAACCGATCGTCGTCGATCCGGCCGCGACGCCGTTCGCGATCGAGGGCGTTGCCGTGGGCTTGATTCGCGCATCGCGATTGTCGTAAATCTGCGAAACCGAAAGGCGTACTCCTACAGGGGACCGCGGAGTCGGACGGTAGGCCGATCATCGGCCGACGTCGAACATTGGTCTCGATGCAATGAAGCGAATGACGGAGCGCAACAGCCGGTATGTGTTGTATGGAACGCAGGGCTCGGGGGCGGCGGCCATCGAGGCCGCGCTCGATCTTTGCGGCGCGCGATGGAAGCTCGTGGGTCGGAAAGGCGACGCGCGTCGCCCCGCGCTCAAGACGCTCAACCCGCTGAACCTCGTTCCGACGCTCGAGCTGCCCGATGGCAGCGTGATGACCGAAAGCGCCGCGATCCTGATGCATCTCGCCGACGCTTATCCGGCGAGCGGCTTGATGCCTCGGAAATCGGCTGCGCGCGCGCAAACGCAGCGCGGCCTCGTCTACATCGCGGCGAACTGTTACAGCGCGATCGGCATCATCGATTTTCCGAAGCGCTGGTGCGCGCCCTGCGACGATGAAACGGCGGAGCGCATTCGAGCGGGCACGCGCAAGAAGCTCCATCGCAACTGGGAGATCTTCGCCGACACGTTCGCCGACGACGCGCATCCTTATCTCGGCGGCCAACGCTTGAGCGCACTCGATCTTCTCGCCGTTGTCGTGTCGCGATGGTCGGGCACGCGCCAGCATCTGAAGGCTGCACGTCCGGCATTCCACGACACGCTGCAGAGCATCGAACAGCATCCGAAGGTCGTGCCGGTGTTCGAACGGCACTGGCCGTGAATCCCAATCGACAAGGAGACGATGAATGGCCGTCAATCCGATTCCCGCAGGCTACGCCGGCGTGACGCCGTACCTGATCATCCGCGACGCGGATCGTGCGCTCGAGTTCTACAAGAACGTGTTCGGCGCGAAGGAAGCGCTGCGCCTCGACTATCCGGACGGCAAGATCGCGCACGCCGAGCTCAAGATCGGCGAAGGCTACGTCATGCTGTCCGAGGAAACGACCGAAGGCGGCTATCGCGGACCGCTGTCGTTCGGCGGCACGCCGGTGAGCCTGCTCGTCTACGTGAACGACGTCGACGCGGTATTCGACAAGGCCATCGCTGCCGGCGCCGAGAACAAGCGGCCGGTCGCCGACCAGTTCTACGGCGATCGCTCGGGAACGATCGTCGATCCGTTCGGCCACGTGTGGACGATCGCCACGCACACGAAGGACATGTCGCCGGACGCGATGCAGAAGGCGATGGAACAGACGATGCAGGAAGAGCAGAAGGCGTGACCTTCGAGGAGGCACGGTGACCGTGCAACTCAACCATACGATCGTCTGGTGCCGCGACAAAGCGAAGTCGGCGGCGTTCTACAGCGACGTGCTCGGCTTGCCGCCGCCAACGCGATTCGGACCGTTTCAAGTCGTGCAGCTCCACAACGACGTATCGCTCGACTTCTCCGACAACGGCGAGGACACGATCGTCGTGCAGCACTACGCGTTCCTGATCGACGAGACGACGTTCGACCAGGTCTTTGCGCGTTTGCGCGAGCGCGGGCTTGCGTACTGGGCCGATCCGGCGCGATGCCGAGGGGGCGAGATCAATCGCACCGACGGCGGGCGCGGCGTCTATTTCCAGGATCCCGACGGGCATCTGCTCGAAGTACTCACGCGACCCTATCAGCTGTCAGCTTTCAGCGGTCCGCAGTCAGCATGAATCCAGCGCTTGCTACGTTGCTGTCACACCCGTCGATCTGGCGCGGTGGCGACTGCGCGCCGGAGCCTGATGCGCTGCCGACCGGCTTCGCCGCGCTCGATCGCGTGCTGCCGGGCGGCGGCTGGCCGTCGAGCGCGTTGACCGAGATCCTGCTTGCGCGCGAGGGCATTGGCGAAATGCGCCTTGTCCTTCCCGCGGTTGCGAAGCTTACGCAATCGGGTCGGGAAGTCGTCTGGATCGTGCCGCCTCATCGGCCGCATGCGCCGGCGCTCTGCGCCGAGGGCGTGACGCTGCATCGTCTGGCTCTCGTTCACTGCCGAACGTCGCAGGAAGCGTTGTGGGCATTCGATCAGGCGTTGCGCGCGCCGGAATGCGGTGCTGCCTTCGCGTGGCTGCGCGAACGCGACGAGCGCGTTCTCCGCCGGCTTGCCGTGGCAGCGCGTGAAGGCCGCACATGGGGCGTCATCTGGCGACGCCCCGGTGTCGCTGCGCAATCGGCATCGGCGCCGCTCAAGCTTTCGCTCGATGCGCGAGACGGCGTCCTGGAAGTCGACGTTCGCAAGCGCCGCGGCGGCGATCTCGGGCAGCCGGTCCTCGTCGATCTGAAGCAACGCTGGTGCACCGCTCCCGACGGATCGATGGTCGTGCCTCACGCATCGTTGCTTCCGCGCATAGCGAAGCGATCGCCCGATGTTCGCAGCAGTGCCGGCCGCCTGCAGGCCGACCGGCAGGCCGATCGGCTGCATATGCGACGCCGCGGCGTCGCGAACTGAAAGGAAATGCATGGCAAGTCTCGCGCACCATCTCTACACGATGGCCTGCAACAACGCCTGGGCCAACCATCGGCTCCTCGCCTGCTGTTCGCAACTGACGCAGGACGATTTCGCAGCCAGGCGGACGAGCTTCTTTCCGTCGATCAAGGCGACGCTGAATCACAACCTCACCGTCGACTGGTATTACCTGGACGCGCTCGAACGCGGCTACAAGAACGAGTCGCCGAACCGCGAATGGCACGCGTTCTTCGACCCCGAGGAGCCGTTCGATTCGATCAGCGTATTGTCGATCGAGCAGCACGCCACCGATCGCCGCCTGATCACGCTGTGCGGCGGACTGACCGATGCGGATGTCGACCGGCCGATTCCAATCGTGCGCAAGGACGGCGTGCACGTCGAAAGTGCGACGCGTCTTTTGGCGCACCTGTTCCAGCATCAGATCCACCATCGCGGGCAGGCGCACGCGATGCTGGCCGGCACGCGCGTCAAGCCGCCGCAGCTGGACGAGTTTTTTTGCGCGAACGAGGCGTCTTTGCGGGCGGACGAGCTCTCCGAGATCGGGCTTTCGGAGACCGGGATTTGGGAGCCGAAGTAGCAATCGATGCTCTTCGCCGCCCTGCACTTTCCTTCGCTTCCGCTCGACGTCTTCGCGCGCGCGTTGCCGCCCGATGCGCAGGCACGCCCGATCGTCGTCGACAGCGGCGGGCACGTGCCGCGCATCCTCGCGATGAACAACGCAGCGCGAGGCGCCGGCATTCGCGAACAAATGCTGTTATCGGCGGCCTACGCGCTCGCGCCGTCGCTCGTCCCACTGCCGCGCGATCCGGTCGCCGAACACGCCGCGCTCAAGCACCTCGCGACGTTCGTGCTCGGCTTCACGCCGATGGTGAGCCTCGCACCGCCATCGGCTTTGGTGGCCGAGATCGGCGCAAGCCTGCGTTTGTTCGGGGGTCGCGACAAGCTCGTTTCACGTCTCGCACATGGCGTTGCGAAACGTGGCTTTACGATGCACCTCGGAATTGCGCCGACGCCGATCGCCGCGCTGGCATTCGCACGCGCCGATGTTTCCACGGACCTCGACGCGTGGCGGCCGATGCTCGATGCGATCCCGCTCGTTCATTTCGATCTGCCGGACGATGCGCGAACGACACTGGCCTCGGCCGGTATCCGCTCGTTCGGCGAAGTTGATCGGCTGCCGCGCGATGGTGTCGCCCGCCGCTTCGGCCAACACTTCGTCGACCTGCTCGATCGCGCAACCGGCCGTCAATCCGATCCACGCGTGCGCTACGAGCCGCCGCCGTCGTTTGTCAGTCGTCTCGAGCTTCCGACATCGGTCGACGACGTCGAAGCGCTCGGCTTCGCGTTGCATCGCCTGGTGCAGGAGATTTCGGCGTGGCTTCTCGCACGTGGCCTCGGCATCACCGCGCTGTCGCTTGCGCTGCTGCACGAGCGTGCGCTGGCCCGCCATCGTGATTCGCACTGCACGCAAGTCCGTGTCGCGTTCAGCGCGCCTTCGCGCACGCCAAAGCATTTGATGCACGTCGTACGCGAGCGACTGCAGCGCCTGTCGCTGCCCGCGCCGGTGGTGGAAATCGCGTTGACGAGCGAATCCGTCGCGCCGCTGTCGGGCCGCAATCTCCGTCTTTTGCCAGGAGAAGAAGGACTCGTTCCGGAAGTGCCGCTCGTCGATCGATTGCGCGCGCGGCTGGGCGAAGATGCCGTGCAGACGGTCATGCCGCACGCCGAGCATCGTCCGGAGTCGGCGACGTTCACTGTCGGCGCGACTGCACCCGCGACGACGACACGCGCCTCGTCCAAGAAACGACGGACCGCCGCTCGACGCGCCGTCGAACCGTCATTCAAGCCCGCTGCGCCGCGGCCGCTGTGGCTTCTCGACGTGCCGCGTCCGCTCGCCGCACGACTCGAACGCGAGCCGTGGGTGTTGCGCGAAGGTCCGGAGCGCATCGAGTCCGGCTGGTGGGACGGCCACGACGTACGGCGCGACTACTATGTCGCCGAAAGTCCGAACGGCGAGATCGCGTGGATCTATCGCGACCATCGCTACGCGACCGACGACGGCGAATGGTTCGTGCACGGCTGGTTCGCTTGAATCCGATCCGTACAATGCATCGGTGGAGCATGCGCATGCTTACGCAACGCTGACGCCCGACCGCGTCCTCGACGCGCTCGATGCGATCGGCATTCATGGCGACGGCCGACTCCTCGCACTGAACAGCTACGAGAACCGCGTCTATCAGGTGTGGCGCGACGATGCGCCGCCCGTCGTCGCGAAGTTCTACCGACCCGATCGCTGGACCGACGCGCAGATCCGCGAGGAGCACACATTCGTCATCCAACTCGCGGACGCCGAGATCCCGGTTGTCGCGCCGCTCGCGTTCGACGGCGATACGCTGCCGATTCGCGAAGGCTTTCGCATCGCCGTGTACCCGAAGCGCGGAGGTCGCGCGCCCGAGCTCGATCGCGCGGGAACGCTCGAATGGATCGGACGCTTCCTCGGGCGCATCCATGCCGTCGGACGTTGCGAGCACTTTGCGCACCGTACTGCGCTCGACATCAAAACCTTCGGTGAGACGCCGCGCGCATGGCTTCTCGCCAGCGGCATGCTTCCGCCGGACCTCGTCGACGTTTATGCCGGCGTAAGCGCGCAAGCCATCGACGGCATCCGCCGAGCGTTTGAGCGCGCGGGCGATGTCGGCACGCTGCGTCTGCACGGCGACTGCCACGTCGGCAACATCCTGTGGACCGATGATGGCCCGCATTTCGTCGATTTCGACGACGCGCGCAGCGGTCCGGCCGTTCAGGATCTATGGATGCTGATTTCAGGAAGCCGCGAATCGATGGAGGGGCAGCTCTTGCAGCTTCTCGAAGGCTACGAGAAGTTCGCGACGTTCGATGCCCGTGAGCTGCAGCTGATCGAGGCGCTGAGAACGTTGCGTTTGATCCATTACGCCGCGTGGCTCGGTCAGCGTTGGTCCGATCCGGCGTTTCCCGCCGCGTTTCCGTTCTTCGGCACGCAGCGCTACTGGCAGGACCGCATCCTCGAGCTGCGCGAGCAAATCGCACTGATGGACGAGCCGCCGCTGACCGTCGACTGATAGTCGTGTATCGTGCCGCGGTTGTCGACGGCGCCCTGATGAAAACACTCCTCGCTCTTCTTTCCGCATTGGCGACGTCGCATGCAATTGCCGGCGAGCCGCTCGTGACCGACGATGCATCGATTCTCGAGCGCGGCGTATGCCAGGTCGAGTCGTGGCATCGTTGGAGCACGGGTGGTGCGCACGAGGGATGGCTCCTTCCCGCGTGCAGCGTCACCAGTTGGCTCGAGCTCACGGCCGGCGGCGCGCGGTATCGCGATCCGGACGTCGGTGGTCATTCGTTGTTCCTGTTGCAGGCGAAGAGCGTATTCGCCGCGGACCCCGATGGACGCTGGTCGATCGGCGCCGTCGTCGGCATCGGGCGCGACGGCGGGCACGAAGAGCGCGGTCGCGCCTTTCATCAATCGTCCGCGCTTGGCCTCGTTTCATTCGCGGCGCTCGACAATACGTTGCGCGTCCACGCGAACGCGGGCGTCGCTTACAGCCGCGGCGACTATCGGACTGCGGCATGGGGCACTGCGATCGAGTTCGATTTTCGCGATGATTGGACCGCGATGGCCGAGATCTTTCGCGATGCGCCGGGACGACCCAGCTATCAGATCGGACTGCGATACTTGCTCGTCACCGATCGCGTCGAGCTGTTCTTGAGCGGCGGCGATCGGTTCGGCGGAAGCGGCGACTGGTTCGCGAAGTTCGGCGTACGCTTCCAGAGTTGGAAGCTGTTCTGACGCTTTTAGCGCAATGATGGCAAATCGTTTCGCCGCAACACGAGCACGAGTCCCGCGATCATCGTGAACGCGGCGCCCGCATAGAACGTCGACGCGGGTCCGACGAGTTCCCACAGCAGTCCCGCGACGGCACTTGCGACGAAGAGCGTAATGCCGGTCGCCAGGTTGAACACGCCGAATGCCGTGCCGCGGAGCGCGGGCGGCGCAATGGCCGCGACGAGCGCCAGGAGCAAGCCTTGCGTCAACGCGAGGTGCAGCCCCCACAACGCGGCGCCAGCGAGAACTGCAACGGGACCGCCTGCTTCGGCAAGCACGACGTCGCTGGCGATCAACGCGACGAGGCCGATGCCGAACAGTCGCTTTGCATGCCCGCGATCGGCCCAGGCACCGGCGGGAAACGCGAACGCGGCATAGGTCAGCGTCATAGCGACCATCACCCACGGTGCGTGGGCCAGCGGCATGCCGACGTCGCTTGCACGCAACACGAGAAACGCCTCCGAAAAACGCCCAAGCGTGAGCACGACGGCGATCGACGTCACGAAGACGAAGCGGCGGTCGAGGCTCGTGACGTCGGCAAGCGTTATCCGCTTGACCGGATCACCCGATCGATCACGCTCGGGCTCCTTGACGCCGAACAGGATCAGCATCACGCAAAGCGCCGCCGGAACGACCGCGACCCACAACGCGGAACGAATATCGCCTGCGAACACGGCCATCGCGGCGACCGCCAGCAGCGGCCCGACGATCGCGCCGACCGAATCGAGCGCCTGTCGCAAGCCGTAGCTCGCACCGCGCGCTTCCGGCGGCGCCAGATCTGCGATCAGCGCGTCGCGCGGTGCGCCCCGGATGCCCTTGCCGATCCGATCGACGATGCGCGCACCGGCGAGGAGGCCGACGCCATTCGCGAGCGGAAACGCGAGCTTCGACAGCGCGCCGAGCGAATAGCCCGCCAGCACCAGGGGCTTCCGCCGTCGCGTCCAATCGGACACGTATCCGGAAAATA
This sequence comes from Casimicrobiaceae bacterium, assembly GCA_035536655.1. Lineage (GTDB taxonomy): Bacteria > Pseudomonadota > Gammaproteobacteria > Burkholderiales > Casimicrobiaceae > VBCG01. The sequence goes on along the minus strand of DATLNR010000167.1, from coordinate 14,728 downwards.
CCTTGACGATCATCGCCGTCGCTTCGGCGACGCCTTCGAGCAGTCCCACGGTGATCATCGATACGCCGAGCGTTGTCACCAGGAACAGCGGAAGGAGTGCATGCACCAGCTCGGACGAAGCGTCCATCAGCAGGCTTACCAAGCCGAGCACGACGACGCCACGCGGGACGCCGCGCAGCGAGCTCGCGATCATCGGGGCGGGCCAGTGTGGCGAGCAGCCGCCCTAGCGGAAGCAAACTCGCGTCCGCCGCGTTCGAGCGACGGGCGCGATGCTACCCGTCGGTTCTTGTTTATCCCAATTCCACGTCGGCGCGAACCACGCCCGCGCGTTCGTGACGAGCCGTCAACGTAACGTTGTCGCCCGGTTTCGCCTCGACGACCCACTCGGCCTTCACGCGATCGTCGGTGATGTTGTAGTCGGGCCAGAACGAAACGCCGGTGTGCTTGTACGCCTTGCCTTCGAGCTGGCCATGCTCGTCGCGCAGCTTCCCCGACAAAAGCTTCGCGCCATCGGGCAATCCGATCTCGGTGATGAGGCCGCGCACGACCTTGCGCGCGAGCGCCCGCTTGCTCACATACGACGGCAGCCAGCCTTCGTTCTGCACGACCAGCGTCACCTTCCACGCATTGCTTCCGACACGCTGCCCACCGGCGTGCACCAGCGCGAGCTTCGGTGAGATCAGCGCTTGCCAAAGGAGCCACTTCGGAAAGCGCTCGAGCTCGCGTTCGAGGAACTTCGGCGGCGGATTGGAGAACGCGTGAAAGCGATTCCATCCACCGATCTCGACGTCCTTCAGCTGCGGATGCGCGAAGCGCTTCCACGGCACGTGTGCCGCGCCGCCGAGCTTCTCGTCGCTCCAGCGCAGGAGCTTCAAGTCGTCGTCGATGGCGTGATCGCGAAACCAGTCGACGAACTTGTAGTCGGTGATGCCGGCCTCGCGCATCGGCGACCAGATCTCGACGACCCACGAGAACAATCCGAGATGCTCGTAGATCCAGTCGAACGTGCCGCCGATGACGCGCTTCGGGTGATAGCGGAACTCGTGGAACACCGAGATGTTCGGGTAGCCGGTGAGCTCGGTGCCTTTCCTGCCGATCGCCTGATAGGTCCACAAGTCCTCGGCGTCCATCTCCTCGTCGGGCAGGTGCTCGAACGGCCGCAGCAACACGCCGCTCCACGTATGGAACGTCGTCCCGCCGGTCAGGTTCGTGTGCCTGGCGATGAAATCGACAACCGCGCGCACTTCCGGCTCCGACGTCGGATAAGGACCCGCGCCCAGCTGCTCGAATTCCTGCCGCCAGCTGGCCGGGAAGTTGCGATTGAGGTCAAGCCCTTGCGGCGGCTTTTTCTGCGTGAGCGTGAATCCGTCGTAGTTGTCGACGCGTCCCTCGGGCATCACGCGGTAATACGTGCCGCCCGTCTCGATCGGGTCGCGACGGATCATCAATCGCGGTTCATCGGGATGCGTTTTCCACAGGCCATTCGGATCGGGGATGCGCATTTGCAGGATGTGGCCGTCACCGTCGATATCCTCGACGATCAGCCCGTCGAGCGATTCTTCGTCGAACGGATAAGGCCGCGTCGAGCTCCGTATCCAGCGCGGCTTGTCGGCGAGCGCCCATTCCGCCCCGTCGGGATTGATGCGCGGGCAAACATAAAACGCTCGCGTATCGAGCGCGCGCGTCACCTCCGCGTTGTTGCCGTACTGCGAAGTCAATACATGCAGAAAGTAGAGGCACGCCGCCGACGCAGCGACTTCCGTCGCGTGAATGTTGCCGTCGACCCAGAACGCGGGCTTCTCCTGTGCCGCGCCCGTCTTGGACTGCGTGACTGTAACGACCCAGATATCGCGGCCTTCGTGACTCTTGCCGATCGACTGGAGCGTGACGAGATTGGGAAATTCGCTCGCGAATGCGCGCAGGATCCGAGACAACTCCTCGTAACGATGGAAACGATCGAATTGCAGGGCGGGCATGAAGGACAAAGACGGACACGAGATTGCGTAGATTAGCCGATGGGTGCTCCGGGTCTCGCGCGACGAGGCGCAGGCCGAGCCGACGGCCAGGCCACGCCTGGGCAAGCTCGACACCGGCAACCGCGGGAGCGTCAGCCGCGACGAGTTCGACAAGTGCGTTGCGGCCATGACGCGCACGTCGAACCCGAACAGCTCGAACCCGAAGGGCACGGGCACCAATCCGGCCCCAGGTGCGCCCAGCAAGTAAGAAGTGTCATGCCGGCGGCTGGCGCAAACACTGCTGCGTCGGACTGCTCCCAAGCGCCTCGCGTAGAGGACGAGCAGGTTCTTCGCTTCGCAAGAGACATGATGCCCGGCGGCGAAGTCGCTGATACCGTATATTTATACGGTGCTCCCTTCCTACGCCGAGCTTCACTGCCTCACCAACTTCAGCTTCCTGCGCGGCGCCTCGCACCCCGAAGAGCTCGTCGAGCGCGCGCACGCGCTGGGTTACGCGGGGCTTGCGATCACCGACGAGTGCTCGATCGCCGGCGTCGTTCGCGCCCATCTCGCCGCGAAGGAGATCGGCCTGCCGCTCGTCATCGGCAGCGAGTTCGTTCTCGCATGCGGAATGAAGCTCGTGCTGTACGCCGTCGACCGCGAGAGCTACGGTGATCTCGCGCAACTGATCACGTGCGCGCGTCGCGCGGCGGTCAAGGGAACGTATCGGCTGACCCGCGATGATGTGGAGCGCTTCTCGTCGCGGTGCCTCGCGCTGTGGAGTCCTGAAGACCCGTTGACGCAATCCGATGACGGCGCGCACGACGCCGCGCGCTGGATTGCCGACCGATTCGACGATCGCGCGCGGCTCGCCGTCGAGCTTTTCGCACAAGCCGGCGACGCCACGCGGTTCTCGAAGCTGCAGCGCCTGAGCCACCGCTTCGGGTTGCCGCTTGCTGCCGCCGGCGATGTCGTGATGCATGCGCGCGCACGCCGCGCGTTGCAGGACACGCTCACCGCCATCCGGCTGGGCACGCCGGTCGCGCAATGCGGCTACGCGCTGTATCCGAACGGCGAGCGCCATCTGCGCTCGCGCGCCAGGATCGCCACGCTCTATCCGCGCCCGCTGACCGATGCGACGCTCGATGTCGTCGAGCGCTGTCGTTTCTCGCTCGACGAGTTGCGCTACGAGTATCCGCGCGAGATCGTGCCCAAGGGCGAAACGCCGACATCCTGGCTGCGGAAGTTGACCGAGCAAGGGCTCGCGCGCCGTTATGGCAACGCTAACCCGACCAACCACGACATGCTGCACGGCGAGCAGACGTTCCGCTTCGCCGGCGCACCGCCCGACGTGCGCGAGCTGATCGAATACGAGCTCGCGCTCATTGCCGAGCTTCGCTACGAGCCGTATTTCCTGACGGTGCAGGACATCGTCGCATTCGCGCGCAGCCGCGACATCCTCTGCCAGGGACGCGGCTCGGCAGCGAACTCGGCGGTGTGCTACGCGCTCGGCATCACCGAGGTCGATCCGTCGCGCATGTCGATGCTGTTCGAGCGCTTCATCAGCCGCGAGCGCAACGAGCCGCCGGACATCGACGTCGACTTCGAGCACCAGCGGCGCGAGGAAGTGATGCAGTACGTCTACCAGAAATACGGCCGTGATCGCGCTGCGCTGGCGGCGACGCTGATCTGCTATCGGCCGAGAAGCGCCGTGCGCGACGTCGGCAAGGCGCTCGGGCTCGATCTCGCGCAGGTCGACCGGCTGGCGAGCGGGTTTGCATGGTGGGATGGTCCCGCGGTCCTGCGCGAATGCATTGGCAATGCCGGCTTCGACCCCGACAGTCCGATGATCCGGCGGCTCGTCAAGCTGACGAGCGACCTGATGGGCTTCCCGCGCCATCTGTCGCAACACGTCGGCGGCTTCGTCATCGCACGCGACCTTCTCGAGCGCATGGTGCCGGTCGAGAACGCGGCGATGAAAGATCGCACCGTCATCCAGTGGGACAAGGACGATCTCGATGCGATGGGCCTGCTGAAGGTCGATTGCCTGGCGCTCGGCATGCTGTCGGCGATCCGGCGCGCGATCGAGATGATCGGCGCGCAGCGCGGCGCCCCGATGCGCGTGCAGGACATTCCGCCCGAGGATCCGGCGGTGTACGCGATGATCCAGCGCGCCGACACGATCGGCGTGTTCCAGATCGAGTCGCGCGCACAGCAGTCGATGCTGCCGCGGTTGAAGCCGAAGACGTTTTACGATCTCGTCGTGGAAGTCGCGATCGTGCGCCCCGGCCCGATCCAGGGCGGCATGGTGCATCCGTACCTGAAGCGGCGCCAGGGCTTGGAGCCGATCACCTATCCGAGCGAAGCGGTCAAGGGCGTGCTCGAGCGCACACTCGGCGTGCCGATTTTCCAGGAGCAGGTAATGCAGCTTGCGATCGTCGCCGCGGGATTCACGCCCGGCGAAGCTGATCGGCTGCGTCGCGCGATGGCCGCATGGCGGCGTCGCGGCGGCCTGGAGAAATTCGAGCAGCGCCTGATCGACGGCATGGCCGAGCGTGGCTACGACGAATCGTTCGCGCGGCAGATCTATCAGCAGATCCTGGGCTTCGGCGAATACGGCTTTCCCGAATCGCATTCGGCGAGCTTCGCGATGCTGGTCTACGTTTCGTGCTGGATCAAGCGGCATTACCCCGCAGCGTTCGCGGGGGCGTTGCTCAACTCGCAGCCGATGGGGTTCTATGCGCCGGCGCAGCTCGTCGCCGATGCACGCGAGCATGGCGTCGACGTGCGCAATGTCGATGTCACCGTCAGCGACTGGGATTGCACGCTCGAGAGCGATGACTGCGCAACGACGTCTTGCGTCGCGGACAACGAGCCGTCGGCGTGGGGAAAGAGCGGCCCGGCGCTGCGCCTCGGACTACGCATCATCTCCGGTTTGAAGGAAGCGGCCGTCGCGCGCATCGTCGCTGCGCGAAACAAGGCTTCGTTCAACAGCGTGGCCGACCTCGCGCATCGCGCGAAGCTCGATCGCCGCGACCTGCAGGCGCTCGCCGACGCCGGCGCGCTCGCAAAGCTCGCCGGCCATCGTCACTACGCCGTATGGGAAGTCGCCGGCATCGAATGGTTGCCGGCATTGATCGCCGATAGCGAATTCGACGAGCGCGCGCCCAAGCTTCCCGCGCCGACCGAAGGCCAGGACATCGTCGCCGACTATCGCAGGCTTGGGCTTACGCTGCGCCGGCATCCACTCGCGCTCTTGCGCAAGTTGCTTGCTTCGAAACGCATGACGCCCGCTCGCGAAATCCGCGCGATGCCGCACGGCCGCCTCGTGCGCGCGGCCGGCATCGTCATCGGCCGTCAGCGTCCGGACACGGCGAGCGGCGTCGTGTTCGTCACACTGGAGGACGAGACCGGCACGCTGAACGTCATCGTTTGGCGCGACTTGGGCGACCGCCAGCGCCGCGAGCTTCTGAGCTCACGCCTGATGGCGGTGTACGGAAAAGTCGAGCGCGAAGGCGCAGTCGTGCACGTGCTCGCCGGGCGGCTCGTCGATCTGTCGCCGATGCTGGGGGCGTTGGAGACGCGGTCGCGGGATTTTCATTGAGGCTCACTGCAGCAGAGGAACGCAGGCAAAGATACGCGTCTGCGCCTCGCCCTCGAATGTCCAGCTCTTCGCGATCATCTCGTCGAGCAGACGCGAATCCGTCGTATAGCGATGATTCGGCGCGCCGCCCTGGCCGTTGTTGTACGCGCGATAAAGCGGAAGCGTACCCGGACAAACGCCAGCGCCCGAAGGCCCGATCGGTTTCTGCAGGCATCGACTGATCGGGGTAGTCCTCTTCGTCCTCGTAGAGCGCAACGCAAGTTCAAGGAATATGCAGACGAGCCAGCTGTATCCTGCACCGTAGGTGAACGACCCCCACGCTCGCGTTGCTCGCTGCCCCCGAAGGTGACGCAGTCAGTCGCTTGGGGCGGCCCTTCACGACTAGGATGCAACGACCCCCACGCTTCGCTTCGCTCGCTGCCCCCAAGGGGGGCGCAGTCGACGCTTGGGGCGGCCCTGCGCACTGACATGGCTCTACTGAAACGCTGGCTCGGGGCTGGGTTGAAGCAACCGGACAAAGCGCCGGCGCCATCGGAGGCACGCGTCGAAGAATCGCCAATCGAAGCGACGGCGATCGGCGACGTCATGCGCGTCGAGGAGGTGACCAGCGCGGAGTTCTACGCCGGTGACCTGTTCCGACGCCGCTTTCGCACCGACCCGCCGGACTTTCCGAGGCACTACGTCGCGTTCTATCGCGACGGCCGCACGCGCTACGTGCCGGTCGGTTACGTCCATTACTCGGCGTTCGAGGACATGTTCCTGTGCGGCGGCATGGTCATCGACGACCGTTTGTATCGGCGCATCGTCGCGCCGCATCGCAAACTGATCAAGGACGCAGGCGGCATTGCCGAAACGATGCTGCGCGAAACGTTCGCGCGGCTCTCACATGCGCCGGCGATCTGGGGCTACGTCGGCGACAAGCAGGCGCGCGACGTCGATCTGCGCGCCGGCTTTCACCCGACGCATCATCAGCACGTGATGGTCGTGTGGAATCGTGAGCTGTCTGAAGCCGACAAGGCGGGTCGGCTCGCGCGTGTCATCGCGGTGGGCCCTTTCTGATTGCCTCTGTCGCGATATCGCCGTCCGGAATGATCGCGACCCGCGTCAACACCGGCCGCGTTGCAGGCTCGTAACGTAGCTCGATACGCAGTTGGTCGATTCCGCCGTCGCGGTTGGACAAAGCGATCTCGGTCGTTGAACCCGCGCCCGCCGGCGACCATTGCGCATCGCTCGCCGCGCGACCGGACAACTTGATATCCACCGGCTTCGCGCCGTCGGTTACCAGCACGACGCGCCAGCGGCGTTGGTTGTCGAGCATCAGTTCGGCGGGCGAGACCATCGTCACCGCGCCGTTGGCATCGGGCGTGACGAGCACGTGCCCCGGCCGCGCGTCGATCGTACCGCGCTCGGCGGCCCAGCCATCGGTGTCGGCATGCGCAGCACCACCGAACGTCCACAGCTTCGATCCGACCGGCAGATGCGCGCGCGCAAGCATGAAGTCCTTCGCCGCTTCCTCGAGCGGCGTGTGACGCCATGCGGTGAACGGATCGTAGCCCGGCTTGCCGGCGTCGCGGCCGCTCGAGCCCGGCCACGCCATCGGCGAGACATAGCGCGCGCCGTGGTTCCACATTTCGCGCAGGCCCCGATACGCGATCGCGTACGTCGGCAACTCCTTTGGATGACGCAGATCCGCCGAGTTGTACTCGCCGACGGCCCAGCGCGGATCGAGCGCCGCGAACGTTGCGAAAAGCGATCGCTTCTCCTCCATGCGAATGTCGTTTTGTGCCGACGGGCCGTACAAGATTGCACCGAGATGGCCGGCCGCGGGTTTCGCGCCCTCGACCGACATGCCGCCGCTGTCATAGTTCTTGACCGGGCTCGTGATGCGCACGGCGAACGGCATCGCCGAAGCGTGCGGCGCCATGAACCCCTGCCCCGACCAGATGCGATCGCGCGCGACGCCGGCTTGCGCGATCCACTGCGACAGCTCGTCGTAATGCAGATCGACCAGATGTCGACGGAACGTTTCCCACTCGCGCGTCCAGGGGTCTTCCCAGAACGGCCTGCCACCATCGCGAGGGAACACGCGCGGCGGATCGACGTCGCTCCAGCGCGCGTGCGAACGACCGGTCAGTCGCGAGACATCCGAGAGCGTTAGCGGCTGCGCTCGCCGATACGCGGAGAGATCAGGCACGCCCGGCGCCGGTCTTCCGGCGTATGGCCCGGTACCCGCAAGCCACTCGCGAAACTGGCGCAGCGTGTTCGGGTTGTAATCGAACCACGCGGTTTCCGAGAAGAACGGATTCATGTACAGGTCGGGCTCAAGTGTCACGCCGACGAACAGGTCGGGGTGCTCGACCGCGAAGCGCGCAACGAGCCGCGCCGCCTGCTGCAGATTGCGCTTCTTGTAGCGGCGCACGTCGCGTGCGTAGACATTCAGCGTCAGCGCGCGCGCGAGTTCGGGGCTTTCAAACGCGCCGGCGAGATTCTTCAGATGATCGTCGGCAACGACTTCGTTCTTCTCGCTCCACTGGCAATTCATCTTGTCCTGCTCGAGGACGTCGTTGACGTCCCACGCCGGCATGTCGCACGCGGCATCGGCCCAGATGCCGCCGTTGAGCGTGAAGAGGATCGGCAGGCGCTTTGCCATCGCGTACCGGAAGACGCCCGACAGCGAATCGTCGGATAGGCGTCGCGCATCCGCACCGGGCGTGCAACGCCGCTCGATGTCGAAATCGGGATCAAACGCGTAATCGTTCGCAGGACCCTTCGTCGTCCGCAGATAGAGAATCGGAACGCGCGTGCCCACGCGAATCGTCGGCGAGACGTAATGCGTGTACGCCGTGTCGAGTCCTTCGGCCATGCCGAGATAGACGCCAGACAATGCCGGCAGAAGATGAAAGGCGTTGGTCTTCGTGGCGTACGGTTGCCATCGCGTCAACGCGTCCGGCGAGATCACGCTGCGCGTGCCGATCACCGTTTCGCCACCGCCCCGATGCAACGCGACGATCTCGATCGGCTGCCGGTCGATGCCGGTGGCGAATCGAATGTCGGAGAGCGCGATGTCGGCCTCGAAGCCGGCGTCGTCCTTACCCGGCAACGTCGGATGCGCTTGCGCGACGTCCTGCCGCGCGATGCCGATGCGCGCTGGATAGCGACGGTCCGCGACGCGAACTTCGATTCCGCCAATTTCTGTTGCATGCAGGGCCCAACCGGAGAGCTTGATTCGCGTTCCCGCGACAGCGTCCGAGGCCGGCGACTCGACATTGCCGATCGCAGGCCGGTTGTCCACGGGCGCGCGGACGTTCGGCATTTCCCGCGCGGGCACAACGCCCGGTACGGTCGATCGATACCAGGCCGTCGCAAAGACTCCAATCAAGAGCACAGCGGCAATGCCGGCGTAGCGGAGCTTGCGCGAAGGGAACGTGCGAGAATCGATCAAGGCGGCGTTCGATGGTCGCTTTGCGGCGGACGCCTATGGTAGCGGCAGGGCGTCGAGCATTCGGATGTAAGCTGCGCCTAGCTTCGAACGACCAACAGGCGACATGCGTCCCGACTTCGACATTGCGGTGATTGGCGGCGGCGCCGGCGGACTCGTCGTCGCGGCCGGCGGCGCATCGCTCGGCGCCAAGGTCGCGCTGATCGAAAGGGACAAGCTCGGCGGCGATTGTCTTTGGCACGGCTGCGTGCCGTCGAAGACGTTGTTGAAGTCCGCTCGCATCGCGCACCAGATGCGCCACGCCGATCGCTGGGCCGTCGGCGCAGCGCGGCCTGCGATCGATCTGGCGCAGGTCATGGATCGCGTTGCCGGCGTCATTCGCGGCATCGAGCCGAACGACAGCCCGGAACGCTTTCGCGGTTTGGGCGTCGACGTGATCTTCGGCGAGGCGCGATTCGCTTCGCAGCATGCTCTTCAGGTCGATGGCCGAACGATTCGCGCCAAGGCGTTTGTCATCGCCACGGGCTCGCGGCCGGCGATTCCGCCGGTTCCCGGCATCGACCGCGTCCCCTATCTGACGAACGAGACGGTGTTTGCGTTGCGTGAGCGCGTGCCGCACCTCATCGTCGTGGGCGGCGGACCGATCGGCAGCGAGCTTGCGCAGGCGTTCCGCCGTCTGGATAGTCAAGTCACCGTGCTCGATATGGCGCCGGGCATCCTGCCGCGCGAGGACCGTGATCTGGCGCAGATCGTCCATCGCACGCTCGCCGCCGAAGGCATCCGCTATCAGCTCGGCATCAGCATCGCGAGCGTCGACGGAAAAGCGGGCGATGTGCGCGTGATGATCACGAAGGACGGTGCACCGTCGACGATCGTCGGCACGCATCTTCTGATTGCGGCGGGCCGCAAGGCGAACATCGAGAATCTCGGGCTGGAAGCCGCCGGTGTTCGTATCGAGCAAGGTCGCATCGTCCACGAGGATTTGGTCACGACGAATCCGCGCGTGTACGTCATCGGCGACGCGGCCGGCGGACATCAGTTCACGCACGTCGCCGAGCACCACGCCGGCATCATCCTGCGCCGCGCGATCTTCCGGATGAAATGGGTGAAGCCGTCGACGGTCGTGCCGTGGTGCACGTTCACGGATCCCGAGCTTGCGCGCGTCGGATTGTCCGAGACCGAGGCGAAGCAGCAAGGCGTCGACCATCGCGTGTATCGGTTCGCGCTCGACGAGATCGATCGCGCGCGCACTGAAGGGGAGACCGAGGGCTTGGCGAAGCTCATCACGTCGACCTCCGGCCGACTGCTCGGCGCGGGCATCGTGGCGCCGCACGCGGGCGAGTTGATTCCCGAGTGCGTGATGGCGATGAACCAGAAGTTGAAGGCTGCCGACGTGTCCGACAGCATCCATGCGTATCCCACGTTCGCGATGATCACGCGTCGCGCCGCGGACCAGCGGATGAAGGAAGGGCTGACGCCTTCGTCGAAGGTATGGATCAAGCGCCTGTTCGGCCTGCAGGGAACGTGACCATGGAGGCGTCCGGCGCTCCGCCGCCGGCGCGTCGTCCGTGGCTCAAGATCGTTATCCTGCTCGTGTTCGTCGGTGCGCTCGTCGCGTTCTTCGCGTTCGGCGGCCAGCGTTACCTGTCGCTCGAGACAATCAAGGCGAATCGCGATGCATTGCTCGCCTTCGCCGAGCGCAACCTTGTCGTGGCGCTCGTCGTCGCCTTTCTGGTTTACGCCGGCGCGGTCGCGCTGTCGTTGCCCGGCGGCCTCGTCCTGTCGTTGACGATGGGCTTCATCTTCGGCCGCTGGGTCGGAACGGTCCTCGTCGTCGTCGCGGCGACGGTTGGCGCCGCGCTCGTGTTTCTCGCCGCGCGCTATCTGTTCGCCGACGCGGCGCGCAAGCGCTTGGGGACGCTCGGGCACAAGATCAACGCAGGATTCACCGAGAACGCGTTTTCGTACCTGTTGTTCCTGCGTCTCGTCCCGGTGTTTCCGTTCTTCCTCGTCAACCTCGCGCCGGCGTTCACCAGCATCCCGCTGCGCACCTACGTCGCAGCGACAGCCCTTGGCATCATTCCCGGCACGTTCGTTTACGTCAACCTGGGCCAGGCGCTCGGCCGCATCGATTCGCTGAAAGGCCTCGTGTCGCGCGAGACGCTGCTCGCGTTCGCGGCGCTCGGGCTCCTCGCCCTCGTGCCGGTGCTGTGGAAACGCTTTCGCGGCAAACGTGGCTGAGCATTACCGTCGTCGTATCGAATTGAGAGGCGTTCCATGAACCGTATTCTTCGCGCGTTGCTGTTCGGCTCGTCGGTCGCGATCACCGCGTTCACCGCCGCGGCGCAATTGCCCGACCCGGCGCCCTTCGACACGTTGTTGCGCGCGAACGTGAACGCGGGTCAGGTCAACTACCCGGGCTTTCAGGATGCCGCCGAGCTCAAGACGTATCTTGCGTCACTCGCGAAGCCGGTCGACCTGAAGACAAGGCCCGAGCAGCTCGCCTATAACATCAACGCCTATAACGCGTATGCGATCCAGGGGATCCTCGACGGGCTGTCGCCGTCGACGTTCTTCGGCCGGCTCCGCTATTTCAAGAACACGCAATGGCCGCTTGCCGGGCGCCGGATCGCGCTGCACGACATCGAGCACGAGGTCCTGCGCCCGTTGGGCGACCCGCGCATCCATTTCGCCATCATTTGTGCGTCGAAGTCATGCCCGTTCCTGCGCAGCGAAGCATACACAGCGGCCAAGCTCGACGCGCAGCTTGACGAGCAGGCGCGCCAGTTCATCAACGATCCGTCCCGCAACCGCTTCGACAAGGCGACAAAGACCGCGCAGCTTTCCGAGATCTTCAAGTGGTTCGAGGACGACTTCAAGGGGCCGGGTTCGCTGCAGAAGTACCTGGCGAAATACGCCAACGACGCCGATGTCGCGAAGATCCTTGCGAGCGACGGTTTCAAGGTCGACTGGATTCCGTATGACTGGAGCCTGAACGGCACGCCGCCGCGCAGGTAATCGGCGTGCGCGATGTTATTCTCCCGAAGCGATGACGCGCACCCTCCTCACCCTCCCCGATCACTGCGACGCGATCGCGCTATGCGGCGGTGCGTACAGCAACTTCGCGTCGGTCGAGGCGTTTCTCGCGACGACGGCCGGGCTTCCCCGCTTCTGCCTCGGTGACCTGGGCGGCGCTGGCCCGCATCCCGACCGGACGATCGCGCGGCTGCGCGAGTCTTACGTCGTATGCCTGCAAGGCAATTACGACTACGCCGTCGGATATGGCGAGCGCGATTGCGGCTGCGGCTACGTGGATCCGCGTGATCGCGAATACGCGCAGATCTCGTACGACTACACGGCCGCGAACACCAGCGAGGCGAACAAGGCGTGGCTGCGCTCGTTGCCGTCGCAAATCATCATCGAGTGGCGAGGACGGCGCCTGCTGCTCGTTCACGGCAGCCCGGAAAGCGTCAATACGTTCGTCTGGGAAAGCGCGACCGATGACGCCACGATCGATCGATGGCTCGCAACGGCGCGCGTCGACGCGATCTGCGCCACGCACTCGGGCGTGCCTTGGGTCCGCCGCACGGCGCGAGGTACGTGGTGCAACGTCGGCGTGCTCGGACGGCCCGCGCACGACGGCACGCCGCGCGTCGGCTACGCGCTGGTGCATTTCGCAAGCGATCGTATTTCTCTCGTCGTGACGCTGGTGCCGCTCGTGTACGACGTCGCGCCGGTTGCGGCCGCAATCCGTGCCGAGGGCCTGCCGAACGCGTTTGCCGAGACGCTCGAATGCGGCATCTGGATGACCTGCGCCAACGTATTGCCCGACGCCGAGCGCCGCATCGGCGACCGCTACGCTCGCTCGAAACCTTCATCTGTCCGACATGCACGCGACGCTGCCCCTGCTCAAGCAGACTGATTTCCCGACGCTCAAGCGGCGGGCGCTGGACACGCTGCAAGTGAACGTCGGCTACCGCTGCAACCAGGCGTGTTTCCACTGCCACGTCAACGCGAGCCCCGATCGCAAGGAGATGATGCGCCGGGAAACGGTTGATCTCGTCCTGCGCGTGCTGAAGAGCCGGTCCTTCTCCACGCTCGACATCACCGGGGGCGCACCGGAGCTCAATTCGCATTTTCGCCACCTGGTCAGTGCCGCGCGAGCGCTCGGCGTGCGCGTGATCGACCGCTGCAATCTGACGGTGTTGAACGAACCGGGCTTCGAGGATCTCGCGGACTTTCTCGCGCATGAGGGCGTCGAGGTGACCGCGTCGCTTCCCTGTTACACGCAGGAGAACGTCGACAAGCAGCGCGGCGACCATGTGTTCGAGTCATCGATCCTTGGACTCCGCAAGCTAAACGCGTTGGGCTATGCGCGCGAGGGGTCGGACCTGGTGCTGAACCTCGTGTACAACCCCCTCGGCCCGTTTCTGCCGCCCGCGCAGGACAAGCTCGAGGCGGATTACAAGCGCGAGCTTGCCGCGAATTTCGGCGTGACGTTCAACCACTTGTTCACTCTCGCCAACATGCCGATCGCGCGCTTCGGCTCGACGCTTGTGTCGCAGGGCGGGTTCGGCGCGTATATGAAACTGCTGCGCGGCGCTCACAATCCGGCGAATCTCGAGACAGTCATGTGCACGACGCTCGTCTCGGTCGACTGGCGCGGCTATCTCTACGACTGCGATTTCAACCAGATGCTCGGCATTCCGCTGGTCGTTCCGGGCAAGCCGCGACGGCATCTGTCGGACCTGTTGCACGAGGATCTCGCGGAGTCGCCGATCGCAGTGGCCGACCATTGCTACGGCTGCACGGCCGGCCAAGGCAGCTCCTGCGGCGGCGCGCTGGTCGCCTGATCGTTTCGCGAGCGCGGCATGCCGCCGCTGCCGATCTCGATCATCGTCCCGACGCTCGACGAAGCGGCGCACATTCGCGTGGCGCTCGAAGCGCTCGGTTCACTGCGTGATTGCGGACATGAAGTGATCGTCGTCGATGGCGGCAGCGTCGACGAGACGTTCGCGATCGCGCAGCCGCACGCCGACCACGCTCTCGCGGCCCCGCGTGGTCGCGCCATCCAGATGAACGTCGGAGCGTCGGTTGCGCGCGGCCGCGTTTTGCTTTTCCTGCACGCCGACTGTCGTCTGCCGCAACCCGCGTTACGCGCGATTGGCGAAGCGCACGCGGCCGGCCATCGCTGGGGCCGCTTCGACGTCGAGCTCGTCGGCCGCTCTCGTCTGCTGCGGCTCGTCGCCACAACGATGAACGAGCGATCGGCGCTCACCGGCATTGCCACCGGCGACCAGGCGATCTTCGTCGATCGGGCGTTGTTCGACCGCGTCGGCGGCTTTCCGCCGATCCCGTTGATGGAGGACATCGCGATCAGCAAGCGTTTGCGCGCCACGGCCGGCAAGCCGGCTCGGCTACGCCAGCCGGTTCGAGCGTCGGGCCGTCGATGGGACGCGCACGGCGCGTCGAGAACGATTGCGTCGATGGCCGGGTTGCGCTTCGCGTACTGGCGCGGCGTCGATCCCGAGTTGCTCGCACGGCGCTATTACGGACGTAGCGCGCATCGTCGCGCCACGCTCGTGATCTTCGCCAAAGCGCCGGTGCCCGGACGCGTCAAGACGCGGCTTGCGACCGCGATCGGAGCCACCGAAGCGACCGCAGTCTATCGAGAGCTCGTGCAGAAAACGCTGGACGATGCCGTCGCGGCGCGACGCGCCGGCGTCGTCG
>DATLNR010000166.1:0-67330 GCA_035536655.1 Casimicrobiaceae bacterium | reverse complement strand
CGACGCCGACGAGTTTCGCGACCAGTACGCGCGCGCACGCGCGCGAGGCAACGGGCCGGGTTTAGAGGTACAGCGGATCGAACTTCGAGCTACTCACGCCAGCGCGAGCGCTTCCTGACGCGGAAATTGACGGTTCTTGATCTTGCGCCAGGCGGCTTGGCGTCCGGCCTTGTACGGTGAGTCGGCGAGTTTGGCGACAATGCCCTCCTGCTGCAATTTCACCGCCGTCGCAAACAACGCTTCGCCGTGCGTCTGCAGATCATTGACGTATGGCAGGCCCGGAACAGCCGAGATCAAGCCGCGCAACGCGTCCTTGCGTTGAAACAGTGGCAGCACTCGCATATCGCGGCCGTCCAGAGATAAAAGATCGAAGGCGCACAACGTGGCGGGCTCCGCTACGGCAGCCTCGCCGATCGTGAACGGTAGACGCATCACGGCTCGACGACGGACGCGCTCCCAAACCGCATTCATTGCCATTCGCGTCGAGAACGACTAACTCTCCATCATGACGCAGTCAGGCAAACCGACCAGCGCAGCGCGCACCTCCGGGAATTGGTCGCCCATCTCGCGGCCGTTGCGCGACAGCAGCTCGCGCGGTTCGCCGTCTTGCGGACAAACGCCCGAAAGCCGTCTTGCTTGTGCTCGAAGTCCAGCCGTCGGCCGTGAACGGGGCCGGCCAGAGCGTTGGGTGCATAAGGTCGCCTGCGCCAATCGCCGGCGCGGCAAGGTTCGCAGCGTGTCGTCCCAATTGCAAAGGCCAAACGGATGAGTGCGAAAACTGGGCGGCCTGCCTAGACTCGCTGGTATGGATGACCTCCATACGTTCTAC
Organism: Casimicrobiaceae bacterium; assembly: GCA_035536655.1. GTDB lineage: Bacteria > Pseudomonadota > Gammaproteobacteria > Burkholderiales > Casimicrobiaceae > VBCG01. The sequence continues at coordinate 66,501 of DATLNR010000166.1, read as the reverse complement.
GAGCGCTACTGCGGCGAGTGCCGCGCTACAGGCGTAATTCCGTTAGAGGCAGCGGCCGTGTTGTCGCTGCTCAATGCGGTTACCGACAGGCGCACACAGTTCACTAACTGATAGCGCCCGAGCGGACGCACTGCGGGTAACAGAGCGGGTAAAAACCGTTAAAGCTTTAGCTAAGAACGGCCTAAGTCACTGAAACATATGCTCCAGACTGCTGGTCTTTGGCGGAGACGCAGGGATTCGAACCCTGGATACAGGTTTTGGCCCGTATGCTCCCTTAGCAGGGGAGTGCCTTCGACCTCTCGGCCACGTCTCCGGCGCGATCAATGCGCCGCGTTTACGCAGCGCAGAAGCGCGTGCATTCTACCTTGCTCGCGAACGATCGCTGCGCCAGCGTAGACTCACGCGGTGTCTGGAATCTCCATTCACGTCGTCGATGTCGTTCGCGGCATGCCGGCGCGCGGGATGCGCGTCGAGGTCTTTCGCGTCGAGGCGTCGCAACGATTGAAGATCGCCAGCGGCACCGTCGGCGCCGACGGCGCGGTTGCGCATCCGATAGCCGCAGGAACGGACGTCGTCGCGGGCGTCCACGAAGTCCAGCTCGCAACGGGCTCCTACTATCGCGACGGCAGTGCGGATGTCGGCGAACCGGCGTTCCAGGAAGTGACGTTGTTCCGGTTCACCGTCGTCGACCCGCGCGAGCACTATCACCTGCCGATCAAGCTCTCCCCGTGGGGCTTGTCGATCTGGCGCGGACGCTAGGGCGCCCTCAGCAGCGACATCGCGCGCTCGACGTGGGTCAATGCATCGGCCGGCTTGCCGCCGTGAATAGCGGCGCGGCGAAGGCCGGAGAGGTAGGTGTTCCACAACATCTCGCAAGCCACGTTCGCATCGACGTCGCGCAGTTCGCCGCTCGCGACGCCGGCTTTGAGCGCCTCGCGGACGGGAGCAAGCAGCTCCGCCGTGATCATTTCCGCCGTGTGCTCCAACGTCTCCGACCATCGCGCAGCGAACGCCCACAGCGCGGGAAAATTGATGAACATGCGCTGGTCGCCTTCGGCAAGCCAGCTGAAGAACGCGTGGATGCGCGTGATCGGGCTGTCCGCCGGATGATCGCGATAGCTGTGCGCACGAGCCTGCATGTCGCGGAACATCAGCGCGGCCGCGATGTCGGCCTTGGAACTGAAGTGCAGGATGACGCCGCGGGGCGACAGTCCGGTTTCGGCCGCGATATCAACCAGCGACGTGTTATCGAAGCCCTTCGTGGTGAACAACCGCTGGGCGGACTCGAGCACCGCACGGATCGTCGACTCCCGGTTTCGCAGTCGCCGCTGCGGTTGCTGCGGCGATGACGGGATGCGCATAAGCGCATCGCTTTCAACGGATTCGGGCAGCTGGCGCATGGGTCACCAAGTTTCAGGACGAAGCGACCAGTGCATTCGATCATAAAAGGCAGATAAACGCACTTAGATGCGGACAATTTGTGTAGCTTTCCGATCGATGGACGACAAATGCGAAACCGCTCGTGGTTGTGTCATGTGGCTGAAAAAGCGACGTTACGCGCATATCCGGGGTTCGGGCCGCGGTTCCGCGGGGTCTGCGGCCTGCGGGCCTGTCGGCTACAATCGGCGTAATTTCATATAGTTGCGCGTGGGTGTCGAAACCGCGCGCCGGTCCATAGGGTGTTCAATGCCCGATGTAGGTCCTCGTCCGATGCTGGCTTACAACCGGTCGGGCGATGATCCGCGCACGCCGCACCACGCATCGAACCCTCAGGGCACCGCCTGATGCCGCGCACACGAACGACGCTCACCGACCTTCGCCCCGAGGCCTTCGGGGCCGATGTCGATGCGCTCGCCGCGCGCGCCTTGGGCCGCGCGGCGGGATCGCAGTCCACCGAAGGCAACGACGTTCGGTTGCTGCTCGACGCAAGCGAGAATTTCCCGGCATGGCTCGACGCAATCCGCAAAGCCGAGCGACTCGTTCTCTTCGAGTGCTACATCGTTGACGACGATGAGATCGGGCGGGAATTCGCCGATGCGCTATCGCAACGCGCAAGCGATGGCGTCCAGGTCTACGTGCTGTACGACTGGCTCGGCTCATTTCGCTCGCGCGGGATGTGGGAGCGGCTGCGCGGCCCGAACCTGCACGTCGCCGCGTTCAACGCGCCGCAGTTCGGCAGCCCGCTCGGCTGGATCACGCGGGATCACCGGAAGATGATCGCGATCGATGGCAAGGTCGGCTTCGTGTCCGGCCTCTGCGTTTCCGGCCGCTGGCTCGGACGTCCGAGCGACAACATGGATGCGTGGCGCGATACCGGCGTCGCGATTCTCGGCCCGGCGGTCGCCGATCTCGAGCAGGCGTTCCGCCAGGTGTGGCGCGTCTGTGCAGGTCCGAAGTTGCCCAAGCGCCTGACGACGCCGGCCGAAGCGATGGCGAAAGCCGGCGAGACGCGCGTGCGCGTCATCGCCGGGCAACCGTCATCGGCCAGCACATATCGCCTCGACCTGCTGATTGCGGCGCTTGCGCACGAGCGACTGTGGATCACCGACGCGTATTTCGTCGGGACAGCGGCCTACGTGCAAGCGTTGCGCGCGGCGGCGCGTGATGGCGTCGACGTGCGGCTTCTCGTTCCCGGGGCGAGTGACATACCGGCTGTGTCCATGCTTTCGCGTGCAGGTTATCGCGCACTGCTCGATGCCGGGGTCCGCGTCTTCGAGTGGAACGGTTCAATGCTTCACGCGAAGACCGCTGTGGCCGATGACCACTGGACACGCATCGGCTCCACCAACCTCAATCTGGCAAGCCTTCTCGGCAACTACGAACTCGACGTGGCAATCGAGAATCTGTCGTTCGCTCGACGAATGTCGACGCAGTTCGAGAAAGATCTCGGCAACGCGACGGAGATCGTGTTGACGCCGCGAAAGCGCGTGCGACGAGCCGAGCGGAACATTCGATCGGAAGCAAAGCCGCGGCGTTCTGCTTCGGGTAGTGCAGGCCGCTTCGCCGCGGGCGCGGTCAGCGTCGGTAGCGCTCTCGGCGCCGCGCTGACGAACCGCCGCGCAATCGGCCGTGCGGAAGCCGGGATGCTCGGCAAGATGGCGATCGCCGTGCTCGCGCTCGGCGTCGTTGCCGCGCTGTGGCCGCAAGTCGTTGCATGGCCGGCGGCGATCATCGCCGTATGGGTCGGTCTCGCATGGCTCAGCAAGGCGGTAGCGCTCAAACGTTCCGGTGAGCAACGCGGCCTCGAGGATGTCGACGAGCGCGACGAGCTGGTGGAGGAAACGCTCGCGACCGATTCCGCGGAGGCAAGAGACGAGCTGCTCGGCGCCACGCACGACCCCGAGCGCACGATGATCAGCAAGGCCGATTTGCTATAATTTCGAGTTACGCGCCCGTAGCTCAGTTGGATAGAGTACCTGGCTACGAACCAGGGGGTCGTGGGTTCGAATCCTGCCGGGCGCGCCCAACAAAGCGAAGGGTTAGGTAACTGCGGCTTCACCCGATAACGCGCGCCTTGGCACGTTGGTTAGGCCAAGCGGTCATCGGAAAACGCCTGGCGTGCCGCGCGCGACGCATGTCGAAGGCGCGACGCGCATGTCGGGACCAGCGAGTGTCGCGTGCGACGTCGGGGCCGACACCTTTCGCAACATGACCGGCGAACCCGCCAACCTCGCCTCCCGAAGCTCATGGCCATCATCAAACTCGATTCCGCGCTGAAGCGCGAACTCGACCTTGACGGTCGGGCCTACATACTGACTCTCTCACCAGACGGCTTCACGCTCGTCGAAAAAGGCCGTCGCAAGGGCTTCGATCTCGCCTGGACGGCGCTGATCTCGGGTGATGCGGCGCTGGCAGTCGCGCTGTCCGCATCCGTTGCCAATGCCCCTGCGCCGCGCGCTGCGAAGTTAACTCCTGATCGCGAGCGCTAACGCACCGGCCGCCGCGATGGCGGCCGAGCGTTTACGCGAAGAACCCTAGATTTTCGACGACCCGCTACCGCTCGAGCCACCGCCGCTGAACCCGCCACCGCTCGAGCCGCGCGTCGAACTCGATTGCGTATTGCCGTACTGGTCACCGGGGACCGCTTGCGATTGCTGATTCGAGCTGCCGCCGGACTGCGTCGACGCGCCGCCTTGCCACTGCTGCCCGCTCGCGCGCGATCCGCCCTGCTGCCCGCTGCTGCCGCTCTGCAATTGTTGGCCGCCACTGCCGCCGCCGCTGGATTGCCGCTGCAGGTGCTGCGTAAGCAGTTGCTTGCCCTGCTGCGCGCGCTGCTTCTCCTGCTCGTGCGCCTGTCGGAAGAATTGCGCAAGCTCCACATCCTGCGTGCGCTCGACGTCCTCTTCGTACATCTTGTACGTCTCCGCGCCTTGCAGCGCGTGATAGATGACGCTGATCAGATTGTAAGTCGAATCGCGTACGCCGGTTTCGCTCGTCGTCTCGCTCTGCCGTCCGGTCAGACGGTCGCGGTCGGTTCCGCCCTGCGTGCCTGAACTGCCCTGTTGCGTTGCCATCGAACAATCTCCTTTCGTTGCCTTCGAGCTTTGCGACCGAATAGGTCGCAATCGACGATCGTAGCGAGAGAATTGGCAACCGGGGATCGCGCTATGGAGCAATAGCGCGTCGTCCAACATGCAACGTGGTCAGAGCGTAAGCGTCGGGCCGACATCTACGCTTGCAGCGCGACTCAAACGAGCTCGCCCTTCGCCTTCTCGAGCTCGAACGCCCGATGCAAGACGCGTACCGCGAGCTCCAGGTATTTCTCGTGGATCACCACCGAGATCTTGATCTCGGAGGTGGAGATCATCTGGATGTTGATGTTCTCGTCGGCGAGCGCCTTGAACATGCGCGATGCGATGCCGACGTGGGACTTCATGCCGATGCCCACAAGCGACAGCTTCGCAATGCGGTCGTCGCCGATGATCTCGCGCGCCTTGAACGTCTTCCCGTTCTCGGCTTCAAGAGCGCTCATCGCCTTGCGGAACTCGCTGCGGTTGACGGTGAACGAGAAGTCGGTGTGGCCGGACGCGCCGATGTTCTGCACAATCATGTCGACGTCGATGTTCGCCGCAGCAATCGAGCCGAGGATCGCGTACGCGATGCCAGGGCGGTCGTCGACGCCCATCAGCGTGATCTTCGCCTCGTCGCGCTGGAACGCAATGCCGGAGATGATCGCCTGCTCCATGTCCTCGTCCTCCTCGAACGTGATCAGCGTGCCCGGCGATGTGACGTCCGGATCCTCGAACGACGACAGCACGCGCAGCTTGACCTTGTATTTGCCTGCGAACTCGACCGACCGTATCTGCAGGACCTTCGAGCCGAGGCTCGCCATCTCGAGCATTTCCTCGAATGTGATCTTGTCGAGGCGGCGCGCCTCGCTGACGATCCGCGGATCGGTCGTGTAGACGCCGTCGACATCGGTGTAGATCTGGCATTCGTCGGCCGCGAGCGCCGCCGCGAGCGCGACGCCGGACGTGTCCGAGCCGCCGCGGCCAAGCGTCGTCACGTTGCCGTCGCCATCGACGCCCTGAAAGCCCGCGACGATCACGATCGTGCCCGCCGCAAGATCGCGCCGAATCGCGTCGTCGTCGATCTTCAGAATGCGCGCCTTGGTGAACGCGCTATCGGTCAGGATGCGCACCTGTCCGCCGGTGTAGCTGCGCGCTTGCAAGCCCGCCGCCCTCAACGCGATCGCGAGAAGCCCGATCGTGACCTGCTCGCCGGTCGCTGCGACGACATCGAGCTCGCGCGGGTCGGGTGCCGCAGTGAGCTCACTTGCGAGCTTCAGCAGCCGATTGGTTTCGCCGGACATCGCCGAGACGACGACGACAAGCTGATGTCCTTCGCGGTGGAATCGCGCGACACGGCGCGCGACGTTGCGGATGCGCTCGATCGATCCGACCGATGTGCCGCCGTACTTCTGGACGATCAGCGCCATCTGGCTACATTCGCCGAAAGGCGAGCGTCGCGTTGGTCCCGCCAAATCCGAATGAGTTGGACAGCGCCGCGCGAATCTGCATCGGACGCGCCTTAAGCGGCGCGAGATCGAGATCGCACGCCGGTTCCTGCCGGTGCAGGTTCGCCGTCGGTGGCGCAATCTGGTCGCGAATGGCAAGCGCGGTGAACACCGCCTCGATGCCGCCGGCGGCGCCGAGCAAGTGGCCGGTCATCGACTTCGTCGAGCTCATGACGAGCTTCTTCGCGTGGTCGCCGAACGTCCGCTTGACCGCAATGCATTCGGCCAGGTCACCGAGCGGCGTCGATGTCCCGTGTGCGTTGATGTAATCGATGTCGCCCGGTTCCATCGCTGCATTGCGCAACGCGTTGGTCATCGCGCGACGTGCGCCGTCGCCATCCTCCGGCGGCGCGGTGACGTGATGCGCGTCCGCGCTCATGCCGTACCCGGCCAGCTCGCAATAGACGTTTGCGCCGCGCGAGCGTGCGTGCTGCTCTTCCTCGAGCACGAGGATGCCGGCGCCTTCGCCGAGCACGAAGCCGTCGCGATCGACATCCCAAGGTCGACTCGCGCCGGCGGGATCGTCGTTGCGCGTCGAAAGCGCGCGAGCTGCGCAGAAGCCTCCGACGCCGAGCGCGCTCACCGTGCCTTCCGAACCGCCGGCGATCATGACGTCGGCGTCGCCGTATTCGATCAATCGCGCCGCTTCACCGAGACTGTGGTTCGCGCTCGAGCATGCGCTGACCGTCGCGAGGTTCGGACCCTTGTAGCCGTAGTGGATCGACACCAGTCCCGCGATCATGTTGACGATCGAGCCCGGCACGAAGAACGGACTGATCTTGCGCGGCCCGCCGTTGAAGAGTGCCTGCGCCGTTTCCTCGATCATCGGCAGCCCGCCGATCCCCGAGCCGATCGACACGCCGGCGCGCTCCTTGTCGCCGTTCCAATCGTCGAGCCGCGCATCGCGCACCGCTTCCATCGTGGCGACCACACCGTAGTGGATGAATGCGTCGTACCGCCGCGCTTCCTTCCCGGACAGATAGGACGTCACATCGAAGTGCTTCACCTCGCCGGCGATGCGCGAGGGGAAACCGGATGCGTCGAATCGCGTGATCGGCCCGATACCCGATCGCCCGGCAAGGATCGTCGGCCACGCCGCTGCGACACCGATGCCGACCGGCGAGACGATACCCAGCCCGGTGACAACGACGCGGCGGCGCGGCATCGAAAGCGAAAGCGTCAGAAGAGAAACGAGACCGGCTGCACGGCGGCATTTACGCCGTGCGCAGTCGAAGACCACCGGCGGCGCGACAACGCGCCCGCCGCGCGAGCGGAGAAACTATTTCTTGACGTGCGAATGGATGTAGTCGACCGCCTGCTGCACCGTCGTGATCTTCTCGGCTTCCTCGTCGGGAATCTCGGTCTCGAACTCCGCCTCGAGCGCCATGACGAGCTCCACCGTATCGAGCGAGTCCGCGCCGAGGTCGTCGACGAACGACGATTCGTTCTTGATCTCGGCTTCGTTGACGCCGAGCTGTTCGGCGACGATCTTCTTGACCCGCTGCTCAACATTCTCCATGCGTCTCCTCCCACAACGTGACGTTCGCAAAACCGGCGGATTCTACCAGACGGGTCACAGCATTCCGCCGTTCACGTGCACCGTCGTCCCGCTGATGTAACCGGCCCGATCGCTCGCGAGAAAGGCCACGACGTTCGCGACGTCGTCCGGCGTCCCCAGTCGACCGAGAGGAATGCGTGACAAGAGTTGCGCGCGGGCGCTATCGGGCAGCGCGCGCGTCATGTCCGTGTCGATGAATCCCGGCGCAACGCAATTCACGGTGATGCTGCGAATGCCGACTTCCTGCGCAAGCGACTTCGTGAAGCCGACGAGCGCTGCCTTCGCCGCCGCGTAGTTCGTCTGCCCCGGGTTGCCGCTGGTCCCGACGACCGAGCCAATATGGATGATGCGTCCGCGTCGCGCCTTGACCATCCCGCGCAGCACCGCCTTCGACAACCGGAACACCGACGTCAGATTGGTCGCGAGGACCGTGTCCCAGTCCTCCTCCTTCATGCGCAACAGAAGATTGTCGCGCGTGACGGCGGCGTTGTTCACGAGGATCGTGATCGGGCCCGCGGTCCGGTCGACCTCGTGGACCACTTTCTCGGTCGCCTCGCCGTCGGTCACGTCGAGGGTCACTCCTCTGCCGTCGAGCCCGTCCTGTGTCAGGTAACTGCTGATGGCGTCGGCGCCGTTCGCTGTCGTGGCTGTTCCGACGACATGCGCGCCGGACCGCGCAAGCGCAAGCGCGATTGCCTTGCCGATCCCGCGCGTCGCGCCGGTGACGAGCGCAACCTGTCCTTGCAATTCGGCGTTGTTGATCATGTCGCGTCGCGGCACGTCGCGAGAAACTCGTCGAGCAACGCGCCGCTCGCAAGCGAGACGCCTTCCAAGTTCGCGTCGATGCGCGAAACGAGGTTCGCGAGCACCCGGCCGGGCCCGCACTCGGCAACGTGCGTGACGCCTTGCGCGGAAAACGCAGTGATCGTCTCGGTCCAGCGAACCGGGCTTGCGGCCTGTTTCGCAAGCGCTGCACGGATAGCGGTTGCGGTCGAATGCACCGATACGTCGGCGTTATGAATCACCGGAATCGCGGGCGCCTTGAACGGAACCTCGGCCAGTCTCGTGGCGAGCTTGTCGGCAGCCGGCTTGAGCAGCGAACTGTGGAACGGCGCCGACACCGGCAGCATCACGGCGCGGCGCGCGCCCGCCACCTTCGCCGCCTGCATAGCGCGTTCGACGGCACTGCGCTCACCGGCAATGACGATCTGTCCGGGCGCATTGAAGTTCACCGGCTCGACGATCTGACCTTCGGCCGCGCTAGCGCATGCGGCCGCGACTTTCGCATCGTCGGCACCGAGAATCGCCGCCATTGCACCAACACCGGGTGGCACGGCGTCCTGCATCGCCTGCGCGCGAAAGCGCACGAGCGGCAATGCATCCGCGAACTCAAGCGAGCCGGCCGCCACCAGCGCCGTGTATTCACCGAGGCTGTGCCCCGCAACGACGACCGGCGACCGCCCTCCGATGGCCTGCCATGCGCGCCACACCGCTACGGCGGCGGTCAGCATCACCGGCTGCGTGTTCACCGTCAGGTCGAGACCATCCTGCGGGCCCTCGGCAACGAGCGTCCACAAATCCTGATCGAGCACGCGCGACGCTTCGTCGAACGTCGAGCGCACGGCCGCGTGACCGTCGAACCCCTTCATCATTCCGACCGATTGCGAGCCTTGGCCGGGAAACACGAACGCAAGCTTCATCGTCATCCCCAGCGAACCAGTGCCGAGCCCCAAGTGAAGCCGCCGCCAACGCCGAGCATCACCACATGGTGTCCGCGCTCGATGCGGCCATCGCGGACCGCAACATCGAGCGCCATCGGAATCGACGCAGCCGACGTGTTGGCATGCTCGTCGACGGTGACGATCACCTTGTTCGCCGGCAAGTGCAGCTTCTTCGCCGTTGCATCCATGATGCGCAGGTTCGCCTGGTGCGGAATGAGCCAGTCGATCGCGGAAAGCGGCAAGCCGGCGAGCATGAGCGCATCCTGCGCCGCTTCGGCGAGCACTTTCACCGCGAACTTGAAGACGTGCTGGCCGTCCATGCGCACATACGGCGTCCCGACGACTTTTCCGCCTTGAATCTGTCCCGGCACGCAGAGGATGTCGCGGTAACGGCCGTCGGCATGCAACTTCGTCGCGAGAACGCCGGGCTCGTTCGCAGGCAACAGCACGACGGCACCCGCGCCGTCGCCGAACAACACGCACGTACCGCGATCGTTCCAGTCGAGAATCCGCGAATAGATCTCCGCCCCAATGACGAGCGCGTTGCGCACGGCGCCGGCGCAAAGCATATGGTCGGCCACTGCAAGCGCGTAAACAAAGCCCGCGCACACCGCCTGCACGTCGAACGCCGGACCTCCGTGCGCGCCGAGGCGTTCCTGCAGGATGCAGGCCGTCGATGGAAAGATCATATCCGGCGTCGTCGTCGCGACGATCACGAGATCGACATCGCCGGGCTCGATGCGGGCTGCATCGAGCGCGGGTAGCGCCGCCGCATACGCCAGATCGGACGTCTTCTCGTTCTCGGCCGCGATGTGACGCTGCTTGATGCCGGTGCGCGTGCGAATCCATTCGTCGCTCGTCGCGACGGTCTGTGCGAGCTCGGCGTTGGTGACGATGCGCGAAGGAAGGTAGCGCCCCGTCCCGGCGATGCGACTATGCATGTTAGTCGGCTGTCAGGCGCCGTCCACCGTTTCCAGCAAGCGCGGCATCGCGGCGATGCGTTGCGCGATCCGATCGAGCACGCCTTCCGCGACCTCGGCGTGGGCCTTCGCGATCGCGTTGCGAAACGAATAGGCATCGGCGCCGCCATGGCTCTTGACGACGACCCCTTTCAAGCCGACGAGCGTCGCGCCGTTGTAGCGCCGCGGATCGATCCTGCGCTTGAACGAACGAAGCACCGGATAGATGACGATGGCCGCCAGCCGCGTCAGCGCGTTGCGCGTGAACTCGGCCTTGAGGAACTCATAGAGCATGCTCGCGAGCCCCTCGGAGGCCTTCAGCATCACGTTGCCGACGAACCCGTCGCAGACGACGACGTCGGTCGTCCCTTTGTAGATATCGTCGCCCTCGACGTTGCCGTAGAAGTTGAGACCCGATGTTCGCAACAGCTCCGCCGTCTGCTTGACGACCTCGTTGCCCTTGATGTTTTCCCCGCCGACGTTGAGCAGACCGACGGACGGACGCTCGATACGCTCGACGGCCGACGCGAGCGCCGATCCCATCACGGCGAACTGCACGAGCTGCGCAGGCGTGCAGTTCACGTTCGCGCCAAGGTCGAGCACGGTCACGACGCCCTTCTTCGTCGGCAGTTGCGATGCAATGCCCGGCCGATCGATGCCGGGCAGCGTCTTCAGCACGAAACGCGCGATCGCCATCAACGCGCCGGTGTTGCCCGCGGATACGCAGGCTTGCGCCCTGCCCTCCTTCACCAGGTTGATCGCCACGCGCATCGATGAGTCCTTCTTGCGACGCAGCGCATCGGCCGGCGGCTCGTCCATGGCGACGACCTCGGTCACAGCGTGCACGTCGATGCGCTCGGCAAGCGCCGCCGGCGCTTTCGCGACTGCCTGACGCACCGGTGCCTCGAGACCGACGAGGATCACGCGACTCGCCGGCGTAGCAGCGAGGAATTCGATCGCCGCGGGAATCGTCACGTCGGGCCCGTGGTCGCCCCCCATCGCATCGATCGCGACGGTCACGATCGACGGGGAACCTGCGCTTCGAAAGCCCGGGACGGCGCTTGCCGTCATCGCGACTGGAGCGCGCTACTCGTCGGCCTTCGTCTTGACGACTTTCTTGCCGCGGTAATAGCCGCTCGGGCTGATGTGATGGCGGCGATGCGTCTCGCCGGAAACCGGCTCGACCGCGAGCGGCGCGGGCGTCAGAAAGTCGTGCGCGCGGTGCATGCCGCGCTTCGACGGCGACTTCTTGTTCTGCTGAACGGCCATGAGAACTCCTGTCGTTGCTTCGCTTCGTTGAGGGTCGCCCGCGGGGGATTATCCCGGGCGGTTCGCATCGCCGGCGACGCGCGCTGCCGGCACCCGCGCCAGGCACGACGCGTGGCGAGGCGCAAACGGCAGCGAGAGCAGCAGCTCGTCCTCTACCAGCGCCAGGGCGTCGAGCTTCGCATTCGCAAGGACGACTTCGTGCTCGCTGACTTCGTCGAGATGGACGAGATCCTCCTCGTCGCGGGCAAGCAACAGCAGCGTGCTTGCGTCGACCGGCTGTTCGAGCGTTTCGAGGCAGCGCTGGCATTCGACGGCCACCGATCCGGCAACGGTCACGCGGATCGCCGGACGCCCCTCTTCGTCGCTCGTTCCGTCGATCGTCCAGGCGAGGATCGTCGATTGGTCGTCGCCGGACGACTCGACGATGCGGTCGACAAGCCTCGGCAGCGACGAAGGTGCGACGTGGCCCTCAAGTCGGCCCTGCGACTGCGCAAGCTTGTAGGCGTCGAAGCGCCGCGAGGTGGGCTGCATGGCTTTGCAGGCGAGGTGCGCTGCCGTCGCGCTGGGATGAACCGCTTCAGGGCGCGCGGCGCAAACCCGGCATAATAGCGGAACGCACGGTTTTGGTCAAAAAACCGAGCAGAAACAATGCCCAACCGGCCCCTGATCCTCGCCTCCTCGTCGCGCTACCGGCGGGAGCTGTTGGAGCGTCTCGGTTATCCCTTCGAGGTGCGGGCACCGCGTGTCGATGAATCGCCCAAGCCTGCCGAGCGACCCCGCGACACGGCCTTGCGGCTTGCGGAAGCGAAGGCTCGCGCAATTGCAGCTTCGCTGCGACACGGTCTGGTGATCGGCTCGGATCAAGTGGCGGACGACGCGGGTGTTGCAGTGAGCAAGCCCGGCGACCACGCGCATGCCGTCGCGCTGCTCGCGTCGCTATCCGGTCGCACGCTCGTGTTTCACACTGCGGTCGCGCTCATCGACTGCGAGAGTGCCCGGATCCAACGCGAATGCGTCGATGTCGTGAGCACGTTTCGCAAGCTGTCGATGACCGACGTCGAGAAATACGTCGGGCGCGACCGGCCGTACGACTGCGCGGGCGCCGTGCGCTCCGAAGGCCTCGGCATCGCGCTCTTCGAACGCATCGCGAGCGACGATCCGACGACGTTGATCGGCCTGCCGTTGATCGCGCTCAATCGCATGCTGCGTAACGAAGGCGTCGACGTGCTGGCAACGTCTTAGATGACGGGCCGATTGTTTCTCGTGCCGAACCTGCTCGGCATCGTTTCTCCGGAGCAAGTCCTGCCAGCGGCAACGCTGCAGGCGGCCCGCGCAATTTCGCACTGGCTGGTCGAGACGGCGAAGCCCGCACGGGCGTTTCTCAAAGCGGTCGATCCGGCGAGGCCCGTCGGGGGTCTTTCGATTCGCGAATTCGCGAACGCGAGCGACATCGACGAGCTGCTGGCGCCGCTCGCCGGCGGTCACGATGTCGGCTTGCTGTCGGATGCAGGATGTCCGGGCATCGCCGATCCGGGAGCGGACGTCGTATCCGCCGCCCACGCCCGCGGCGCACGCGTGGTTCCGCTCGTCGGTCCGTCGTCGATCGTGCTGGCGTTGATGGCGTCGGGCATGAATGGCCAGCGCTTCGATTTCCATGGTTACCTGCCGGCTGCGACGAACGAACGCAATGTGGCGTTGCGCATGCTGGAGCAAGCGTCGCAGGCGGAAGGCGCAACGCAGCTGTTCATTGAAACGCCGTACCGCAATGTCGCGATGCTGAAGAGCTTGATCGAAACGCTGAAACCGGCGACGCGGCTTTGCGTTGCCGTCGACTTGACGCTTCCAACCGAGTCGGTGATTTCGAAGCCGATGCGCAAGTGGCGCAACGCGCGCATCGAAGACTACGCGAAGCGGCCGGCGATGTTTGTGGTGCAGGCTTGAGCCGCGATCGCTAACGGCGCTTCCCCGTTGAAGCCTTCCATCGCCGATGAACCCACCACCACTGCTCAGGTTGGCGCATCACCAGCCGCTCGAGCGCCTGGTTGTAGGCCCGCGTGTTGCGGCGAATCGCTTCGTCGGTATCGTCCAGTTCGATCAGAGGCAGCGCCGGCTCGAAGCGCAGCACGTGCGTGCCGTCGGCTTCGCGCCATGACGCTGCGGGCACGACCGGCGCGCGCGTCGCGAGAGCGATGATCGCGAGGCTCTTGAACGTGCCCGCTGCGTGACCGAAGAACTCGACGTCGATGCCGTCGGGACGCCGCGCGTGCTGGTCGAACGGAAACACGATCGCATCGCCTTGCTCGAGCAGCGCAAGCATGCGATCGAGCGATCCTCGCTTGCCGATCGTGCCGAAGCCCGCCTTGCGCATGCGTCGATTGACGAGCGTGTCGAGCCATCCCGGCTTGATCGGCCGTCGGACGAAATGGATGCGGTGGCGGACCTCCGGAAATTGCATCAGTACGGCCACCGTGCTGACCTCGAAGTTGCCGAAATGGCCGGTCAGCACCAGCACGCCACGCCCTGCGTGCCACGCTTGCGCAAACGCCTCCACATTGTCGACGCGTACCAGCGCGCGCTTGCGCGAGTCCGGGTACCAGCGATAACGCAGGAACTCGCCGGCGAGGCGGAGCAGATGCGCGTAGTGAGCCTGCGCAAGCGCGCGAATCTCATCGACGGGGACGCGCGTGCCGAAAACGCGACGCAGATTGTCCTCGATCACCGCACGGCGAAACGGCAGCAAGCGATAGGCGAGCCGCCCGAGCAATGGCGCTCGCGTCTGCGCACGTAACGCCATCGCGACCGCCGACGCGCTCGTTTCGCTGTGCGAAAGCGACACGGAGATCGATCGCACACGCGCACGCGACATGACGGCCGACGCTCGCTCCGACGGCACGACGGTGGTTGCGCCGAAGCTGTCGCTTGCCACCGAGAAGTCCTGCGGATCGAGCTGCCCCAGCGCGGTTTCGCGGGGAAACAGTTTCTGACACGCTTCTTTCGCCGCGAAGCGCGCGGCGAGGCTTGCGACGCGACCGCGGCCCTCGCCGGCGTCGTCGAGCTCCTGCGCCGTGAACACTCGACCGACGTCGGAAGGCGGCGTTTCGTCGAGCCATCGCTCGATGCGCGCGACGTCGACGGTGTCGATCGCGCAACGCTGCCAGGCCGTTTGCGAAGTCTCGCGTGCGTGATCCACGTCAGCGGAGTGCACGCATCAGCACTGCCGCGTTCGTGCTGCCGAACCCGCGGCAGATCACGAGCACGATGTCGCTTGCCGGCGTTTGTGCTTCACGGCTCGCCGTGACGCCCGCGCAGGCGGCGTCGAGCTCCGCGAGCGTCGCGATCCCGGGAACGACACCGCGTCGCGCCGCTTCGAGACCCAGCGTCGCATCGAGGATTCCCGAGGCGGCAAGCGGATGCCCGGTCGCCCATTTGAACGCCGTGACCGGCGGCGTCGTTGCGCCGAACACGGTCCGTAGCGCGGCCGCTTCAGTCGCGTCCGATTGCGGCGTTCCGTTGCCATGTGCGACGACCATGCCGACATCCGGTGCAGCGAGACCGGCGTCATCGAGCGCTGCGGCGATTGCGCGTGCGGCACCGTCTCCGCTCGGATCCAGCGCCAGCAGGCTCAATCCTTCGGAGGCGCAGCCGCCGCCGAGATACTCGCCGAGCGGCTTCGCGTCGCGCGACCGTGCCGACGCTTCCGACTCGAGCACGACCGCCGCAGCGCCCTCGCCGAGCAGACTGCCGTCGCGACGCTCGTCGAACGGACGGATCTCGCGCGCCGCCATCAACCCGCAACGATGGTAGTAGAGCATCATCTGCGGCTCGATAGGCGCTTCGTGGCCGGCTGCAACGACGCGTTCCGCTTCGCCATCGCGGATCGCGGCCGCGGCTTCGATCATCGCGACAAGCCCGCTGGTCGTGTGATGCGTGATGCAGCCGTTGACGCCTTTCAGATTGTGACGAATGCCGACGTGGCACAACACGTTGTTCGGCAGCGTTTGCAAAAGCCACATCGGATTGACGTTGCTCGAAAGCTCATGGCCGAACGTCGCCATGCTGCCGCCCGTCTGCGCCATCAAGGGAAAGAAGTCGTAATTGGCATTGAACGCGCCGCCGCCGGAACCGACGTAGCAACCGGTCGCTTCGGCGAACACCGTCTTCGCTTCGTCGTCCAGCGTTTCCCGATGACGCGCAAAGCCCGCCGCGTCGATCGCCTGCGTCGCCGCGTACATGCCGAACACGTCGGAGCGTCGAATGAGCTTCAGCAGCTTGCGGTCGCCGGCGAGCTTCGCGGCGTTGTAGTCGGTGACTTCCGCCGCATAGCGACGCGGCCAGTGGCTGGCATCGAACGATGCAACCTCGGCGACGGCCGAGCGACGCTCGAGCGCCGCGTCGACGATCTCGCGCGGACTCTTGCCGGCGCCGCAGATCGCGCCGCTGCCGGTGATGACGATCCGCGGCATCGTTACCCGCGTGCGCGCCGGATCGATGCGCGCGTCTCGTCGGGATGACGGAACGCGAGACAGCTGTTGCTGCCGCCGAAGCCCAGCGAGTTCGACAGCGCGACGCGCACGCGGCGCTCTCGCGGCTTGTCACGCACGATGTCCAAGTGCGCACAATCGGGATCGACGTCGTTCAAGTTCGCGTTGACCGGCAGCAACGACCGATCGATCGCGAGAGCGCAGATCACCGCTTCGACGGCGCCGGCTGCCGCGATCAGATGGCCCATCACGCTCTTCGTCGAACTGACCGACACGTCGCCGACGCGATCGCCGAACACGACTTTCGATGCCGCGGCCTCGCTCTTGTCGTTCATGTGCGTCGACGTACCGTGCGCATTCAGGTAGTCGACATCGTCGGCCCGGGCACCGGCGTCGGCAAGCGCGCGGCGCATCGCCTGAATCGGGCCGTCACCCGACGGATGCGAGTCTGTGATGCGGTACGACGACAGCGAGTTGCCGTCCCCAGCGAGCTCCGCATAGATTCTCGCACCGCGCGCGACGGCGCTGTCCCACTCTTCGAGCACGACAAAGCCGGCGCCTTCGCCCAACAGAAAGCCGTTGCGCGTGACGTCGAACGGACGACTCGCGCGCGTCGGATCGTCGTTGTCCGGCGAAACGGCCGATAGCAGGCAGAAGCCGCTCAACCCCACGGGCGACACCATCGAATCGAAGCCACCGGCGAGCACGCGATCGGCGGCTCCGCGACGGATCACGCGCAATGCCGTGCCGAGGGCTTGTCCGCCCGACGCGCACGCCGTGTGCACCGACGCTGCGTAACCGGCAATGCCGAAGCGCCGCATCAAGAGCGATACACCGGCCGTCGACTGGCTGCGGCAGAACGCGACCGGATCGTTGGCGAACGGCTCGCCCAGCATGCGCGTCGCATCGAGCTCGCCTTCCTGCGCCGCGTGCTGTTGCAGGCTCGACAGCTCGTCATAGGCGACGGTCATCATGCCGGTGCCGACGACGCACCCCCAACGGTGCCGGTCGGCGCCGGTCGGCGCGATTCCCGCGTCGCGCATCGCCTGCTCCGCTGCGCCAAGCGCAAAGCGATGCGAGCGATTCGCGAACTTCAGAAGCTTTCGATCGGCCGTGATCGGAAGCGAGTCGACGTCCCTGACCTCGGCGGCAATGCGCGTCGAGAATCCGCTCGCGTCGAAGCTTTCGATCGGCGCACCGCAGCTCTCACCGGCAATTAGGCGCGCCCACATCGCGTCGACATCGTTGCCTGCCGGCGTGACGACGCCGAGGCCGGTTATCGCGACACGCTTTTTCATGACGCGAACTCGAGGTGCGCGGCACCGACCGGACGGCGCTGACCCGGCGCAAGCGCTTCCACGCGTGTCGTGACGCGGCCCGCGTCAGCCGATTCGACGGACGCGCGAAGCTGCAACCGCGTGCCCGGCTCGATGAATGAACGCAGCTTGACGTCGGTCACGCGGTGTAGCGAACCCGCCGGCTTCCTTAGTTCGCGCACGACGCGGTCTGCGAGGGCCGCCATCCGATCGAGAAGCAGCGTGCCGGGGAACACCGGTCGTCGGGGAAAATGGTCGGCGAAGAATCCCGCCGTGTCCGGCACGTCGAGCGTTGCAGCGATCCGCCCGCCCACGTCCTGCTCGACGACATCGAGCGGCAGATCGTCGACGCCTTCGAACCGATCGATCGCTGCGCCTGCGGTCGTCAGCGTCGCAAAGAACGCGCGCATCGCATCGGCGTCATCGAAGTCCTCGAGCGGCAGCATCGGCCCGACACAATCGCGCAGCGTGCACACGGTGTCATCCGCGATGCGCGCGGTGCCTTGATAAGCGACCGCATCATCCTCGCACGAGTCGATACGGATCTCGGTGACGAGCGTATCGCCGGGTTTCGGTGCGCCGGTGTAGATCGACTCGTGCGCGATCCCCGCGACGGGTCGCAGTCGAAAGTCGAGTTTCGCTACGGCGACCCACGCGGCAAGCTGCCCGGTCGCTTCAGCAAGCAGCGCCGACGGAAAGCCGCGAATCGTCGCTGGAATGTGGAACGTCGCGCGCGCGGACACGCCCGGAACGAGCGTGGTGATCCGGTCGACGAAAGTGAACGCAGCGTAGCGGCCCTGCATCGTCGCGAGTTACGCCGGCGCCCCGCTCTCGCGACGCGCGCGAACGACCAGCTTGGCGAACGTCTCCGGCGTGAACAACCGCGGAATGTCAGCGACCTTGAGCGGCGGCTTGATGCGCTCCGGCGGCACTTCGGCAAGAAAGTTGCGCAGCGTGACGAGCCCGGCGTCGGTGACGACGCCCTTGCGCTCGAATTCGCTCTCCGGCAGGTCGCCGCGCGCATCCTCGACGATCTTGCCGCGCGGAATCTTGACCTTGAACGCGCGCTCGAGCCGGAACACGAGGTCGAGAAAGTCGATCGACTCCGCGCCCAGGTCGTTGATCAGCGACGCGTCGCGCTTCACCTCGTCCAGTTCGCATCCGAGCGCATCGGCGATCGTCTTCCGGACCGTCGGATAAACCTCGTCAACTTCCGCTTGGCTTGGTTGCGCCATCGCTTTCACTCCATCTTGAAGCCGCCGTCGACATAGAGGACCTGACCGGTGATGTAGTCGGCCAGGCTCGAAGCCAGGAACCATACCGCATGCGCAACCTCGCGCGGTGCGCCGAAGCGCTTCAACAGGATGCGGCCACGGATGTCGTCGCCGGCAAGCGCGCGCACCGCCTCGCTCATCTCGGTCTCGATGACGCCGGGCGCGACGGCATTGACGTTGATCTTCCGCGGCGCGAGCTCCGCGGCGAGCGCGCGCGTCAGGCCGTCGATCGCGCCTTTGCTCGCCGCGTAGTTCGTTTGTCCGCGCCCGCCCTTCACGCCGGAGACCGACGAGAGATTGATGATGCGGCCGGCACGACGCGCGATCATGTAAGGCGCAACGGCGCGCGTCACGTTGAACACGCCCTCCACGTTGATATCGAGGACCGCGCGGACGTCCTGGTCCTCGAGCCCGACCAACACGTTGTCGCGAATGATGCCGGCGTTGTTGACGAGCACATCGATGCCCCCCTTCGCGTCGGCGATCGACTCGGCCGCGGCCTTGCACGCGCCGCTGTCGCGGACATCGACCGGCATGGCAGCGATCCGATGACCTTTCGCGATGCCGGCCCCGACGACTTCATCGGCGGCGTCCCGGCGTTTCGCATAAAAGAACGTGACGTCGGCACCTTCGGCGGCGAACAGTTCGACGATCGCACGACCGATGCCCCGGCTGCCGCCGGTGACGACGACGATCTTGTCCGCGAATCCTCCATCGAGCGCCATCGACGTCGTTATCCCGAGATCGCGAAGCCGCCGTCGACGAAGAGCGTCGCGCCGTTGATCATCGCGGCTTCCGGCAGGCAAAGGAGATAAACAGCGTTTGCGACGTCCTCCGGCGAGAGCGTCGGCCCTGCGGGCGTGCGTTGCGCGAATTCCTCGATCAGCTTCTCGCGATTCGGGAAGTACGCGAGTGCGTCGGTGTCGACGACACCCGCCGACACCGCGTTCACGCGAATGCCGCGCGGACCGAGCTCCTGCGCGAGCGTGCGCACCATCGCTTCGAGCGCCGCCTTCGACGCGCCGACGAACCCGTAGCTCGGCATCGCACGCTGTGCGCCGAGACTCGACATCGCGATGATGCGGCCGCCTTCCCCCATGAACGGCAACGCATGCTGCGCGAGCAACGGAAGGGCGAACGCGTTGGTCTCGAGGCACCAGCGCCAGTGCTTGAGCTTCATCTCCATCGCCGGCTTCAGCACGCCCGAAGCGGCATTGCTGACGATGATGTCGAGCCGGTCGAACTGCTTTCCGAAGTGCTGGAAAAGCTCCTCGACGCTGCCGGGCTCGCCGACGCTCGCTTGGATGGCGATCGCGCGACGGCCGAGGCCGCGCAGCTCGTTGCACAGGCCCTCGGCCTCCTCGTGACTGTTGTAGTAATTGACGACAACGTCGCAACCCGCCAGCGCGAGCTTGCGGGCACACGCGCGACCGATGCCGCGCGCGCCGCCGGTGACGAGCGCGACCTTGTCCGTCAGGGGGGACGAGTTAGCCGACAAAGCGTGCAGGGCGCGCTGCGCAACGTGAGGCTCTGGCCGGCAGCGCCGTGAGAAAAACCCGTAATTATACCGAGCGTGCGGAAACAAGCGCTCCGGCGGCGATGACTGTTACCCGCGCGTGCCTTTCGCGCTGATCATCCTCTGCAATTCGAGCACCCAATGCTTCTTGATCCCGTGCCAGTTGTCCGCGGCGTAGTACACGTTGTCCGCATACGTCCCCGGCATCTTCGACTCGTCGGGCTTCTCGCTCACCGCGCGATAAGCGTCGACGAACGCCCGCAGATCATCCTTGTTGGGCAGATGGTGAGTGACCGGCACCGAAACGTGCAAGTAGCCCGCCGGCAGTTCGACGTTGCGGATCTGCGTCTTGCCGAGCGGGCGAAAGCGGTTGCCGCCGGGGCCGCCGAAGTTGACGATGAACCAGTCGATGCCGATGAAGTATCCGTTGAACTGCACGGCGGTGTCCGGAATGTCCTGCAAGCGGCCGAACACCCCCCAGTTGTTCGGAAAGATGAACGACGGCCCGCCGGCACCAACGGCGGATGCGAACGACACCTGCACTCCGACGACCGGCCTTTCCTGTCGCGTCAGCGGATCGACGATCGTCGTGCGCGGCTCGGTCCGCCCGGTCAGCGGATTCCACACGTTGACGCTCGGCGCGAACGTGCCGGCGAGGTCGTGCAGCACTTTGACGACCTGGATGCCGCCCTGGCTGTGGCCGATCAGCATCGGTCGCATGCCGTCGTTCTCGTACGACCACGCGATCAGCCCGGCGAGGCGATCCGACGGCAGATAGGGATTGTGCGACCAGTCGTTCGTGCCGGGCATGCGAATCGATCGCTCGGGGTAACCCATGCCGACGAGGAACTGCGCGAACGATGTCATGGCAAGGTGCACGGGATAGACGCCGCCGTGGATCAGGATGACGCGCGGCGCAGGTGCCTGCGAGAGCGTGTCGCGGACATCGGCCGCCGTGACGTTCTCGGGATCGAGCGCGAGAATGCGTTGCGTCAACGAGGGCGATAGCGCGAGCTTCGCTGCCGGGTCCCGGGCTTCCGGCGCGACGACGGAATCGGTCGCGCATCCGGCGGTGAAGACGACTGCCGCCGTGACGACGGCCCTTTGCACGATGGTCCAAATTCGATTCATGACAGCGAATCCATGTCTCGCTCAATCGATGCGATGACCGCTTCCACGTCGGAACGGGAAAGTGCGGTAGTCCGAAAAGTAATGCCGACGCGCAGGCTTTGCCCCGAGGTGGTCGTTGCCACGACCATCGGCGCCATCGGCCCGGTCGACGCGGCTCGCAAGTAGCCGCCCTCGCGGGATGACGGGCGCCGCCGCAATGCATCGACGTTCAACGGCGTCAGTCCCGCGAAGACCGGATGATACTTGATGTAGAGGCGATGGCGCCGCTCGTGCGCCGTGAAACGCCACAGGATCGCCGACGCCGCGATCGCGAGCAACGTGACGAGATACAGCTTGAGCCGCCTCGCCCGCGCCGTCTGGACGGCGAGCGAGCGCGCGACCGTTTCGAGCGACTCGTCGCTCGGCAGCGGGTGCACGACGCGAAACGAGCTGAGGAACTGTCCGAACGCGCGCGTGGCCGGCGGCTGGAAATCGCGGCGCAGGTTGACGATCGACGCGAGCGCCACCTGCGTACGCCGGCCGGTGGGATGACGCTGCGAGGCGAGCGGCGCGACCGCGCGCAGAACGAGGGCGAGCATCACGTCGTTGGTCGTCACCTGCCAGGCGTGCGCAGCGCTCCGCACGCGAATCAATCGATCCCGCGAGATCTCGAAATGCGCGAAGCCGTTGGTACCGTCGGCGGGATCGCGAAGGTACGGGCGGATCGCACGCCGCCACCCGGCTACGAGCTCGGGAAACCAGCGGAGGCCGCTCACGAGCGCCCCGATGTTGCGGGCGAAAAGGTGCAGGTAGGGCGGGGGATGGAGCTCGAGTCCAGTCGGCAGCAGCGTTTCGTCGATATAGTGGTCCGCGATGTCCGTTACGAGCACGGCGATCGAATCGCCTCCCGCGACGAAGTGGTCGTACGTCACACCGAACAGGAAATGGTCGGTCGCCGGGACGAAGAAGAAGCGGAACGGATCGAAGCGACCGGTTGCGGGAAACGCGATGTTGATCGTCGCTTCGATCTTGCGCGCGGCGCGGTCGAACGGAGCGCCATTCCCTTCGACGCGGTCGAGCAGGACGCGGGCCGGTCCACCCTCGAACGCGTAACGGCGATGGTCCGCGTCGAGGGCAAGGCCGGTCAGACCGCAGACTTCGAGCACGCGTCCGATCGACGCGCGAAGCCGGTCTTCATCAAGTGCAGCCGGAACGACCATCACGTGCGACGCGCAGTACGGATGCAGCTCGCGCCAGCGCAGCATCGCCGACTGAAACAGATTGGGCCGTCCGCGCAGCCTCATCTCAAGGCGTTTCGCCGCTGCGCGATGCGCTGTGCGCCGAGGCACCAGTGCCGCTTGACGTCATACCAGATGTCGGCCGCGTGCAGCAGGTTCGCGGTGTCGGCCTCGGCGGGCAGCGGAACCGACGTGCCCGGACGATACGCCTCGATCCATGCGCGCGTCGCGCGCGCGTCCGCAAGATGGGCAACGCGCGGCATGCCGATGTGACTCGTCGTCGCAGGAAGCACGACGTTGCGCACGCTTGCCGTGCCAGTCGCGCGGAACGGGGTCGGCTCCCTTCCGGTTCCGGCGATCGGGTCGTACGGGATCGCAAAGCCGGTGAAGTCGACGACCGAGTCGGGCACGTCGCGCAGAAGCGGCAGCATCCCCCATTGACCGAGCAGGACGCGCGGCAGCGACCCGGTCGCGAGCGCAGCGGCATAGTGCACCTTCAACGAGGTGACGTCGCGTGGTTCGCCTGTGAACGGATCGGCAATCGTTGTTCGCGCCTCGGGGGCAGGAAGACGTGGATCCCATACGGCAATCGGTTCCTTCGACGCGAGATCATGCAGCACCTTGATGACGATCATGCCGCCTTGCGAATGGCCGATCAGCATCGGCATCAGCCCTTCGCGCTCGTAGAGCCACGCCACGTATCCCGCGATGCGCCGGCTGTCGACGAAGCTAGCGTTCGACGGGCTCGCCGCCCCCGGCAGCCTGAGCTTCTCGCGCGGATAACCCATCTTCTCGAGAAACGTCGCGAACGGCCCCATGTCGACGATCGGGACGCTGCCGTGCAGGGCGATGATGCGGGGCGCTTCGGCGTCGGCGAGCGTCGAACGGACGTCGTCGACAGTCAGGTTCTCGCAATCCAGCGCGAGCAGCGCCCGGGGCGATCCGGCATGCGCCGTCGAAGCCGCGACGAGCGCGAAAGCGACGCACGCAAACGAGCGCCTCAAGGGGTCAACGCGAGAACCGCGGAAAGAACCGTCCGGTTCGCGCGACATAGCGAGCATAGTCGTCGCCGTGGCTGCCGAGCAGGTGTCGCTCTTCGTTGCGCGCTTTCACCGTCATCAGGATCGCGTGCACGACCGCCAAAACGAGCATCGGACCCGTCGGCACGACGGCCAGCGACGCGAGCATCAAAAGGATCTGATAGCCGTAGATCGGGTGCCGAACGTTCGCAAACGGGCCGTCCGTGATCAACGTCTGCCGCTCGCCCGGCGTGACCGCCATTTTCCACTGCGTGCCCATCCGCTTCCAGCACCGCCGCGTCACGATGAGCAGGGCGACGGCGGCCAACGCGGCAAGCCAGCGGACGGCAAGCCAAGGCCCATCGCGCGCCGCATCGGGAATGCCGAGCCAGCCGTGCATCCGCCACGCGGCGGCGAGCGGGAACGTCAGCCATGCGGCGACCAGCGGGACGAAACACGCGCCAAGCCAGCGCTCGATCCGCTGCTCTGGAACGACGCCGCGCAATGTTCGCGTGCGGCGGCGAATACGCATCGCCATCGCGCCGACCTGACCCCAATAGAACCACAGGACGAGAGCGAGAGCGAGCGAGGGAAGATCGAGCATCGGCAGACTTCCGAGGCTCGCGATTCTACGACAGCGGATCGCGTGATTCCGCGATCAACGTCAGGTGAAGATCACGTACCAGACAGCGAGTGAGCCGACGCCCGCAACAACCGGCAAAGCGAAGCGCCAGAATTGGCGACGGCGCCACCACTGCGGCCGGTCGTAAACGGCGACCGTGCCACGCGGACGCCCCTCTGTGTCTTCAGCCATGAACATGGAACCGGTTGATGAACGGCGGCACGCGCCGCCGTTCGATTGCCGTGCAGAAAGTTGCTCAGTAAGAACGTTGCTCAGTACATCGCCCGGTCGCGGCGAATCTCGTCGGCCGTGTAGGGCGTAGCATCCTGGTCGAAGCGGTCCCAACCGCTCTCCTTCCAGCGCTCGACACGACCTTCGATGTCGACCGCTCCGCGTTGGCGCATGATGCTCGTGACTTCATCGGCACGCGCCTCGTCGGCGCGCACCGTGACGAGCGCACCGCCACGACGAACCGACTCCGCGTAATACTCCGCTTCCGATTCCGGAACGCCGAGATCGACGAGCCCGCCGATCAATCCGCCCGCGACTGCGCCTGTCCCGGCGCCGGCGAGCGTCGCGACGATCGGTCCCGCGGCGATGATCGGACCGATGCCGGGGATCGCAAGGCCCGCAAGACTTGCCGCAAGGCCGGCGCCGCCGCCCACGACTGCTCCGGTGACCGCTCCTTTCGCCGTGGCGCTCGTGGCGTCCGCATCGGTCGTCTTAACGCGCGGATCCTCACGGTACTCGCCGGTCGCATTGTTCGCGACGATGCTGATGTCGCTATCCATGACGCCGGCCGCGCGCAGATCGTTTGCGACCTGATGCGCATCGTTGAAGCTGTCGAACGAGCCGACAATCGTTTTCACCATGTGTAATCCCTCCGCGGATGTGCAAGGCGCCTCGTCGCGAGCGCGAAAGTCGAGCCCGAACGGCGCCAGTCGTCGATGACTATAGGCGCGGATGCCGCCGCTGAGGCAGCGGACCCGGCCTGAAACCGCTGTCCGCAACGCACTGACAGCTACACGTGCGGGCCGGTTCGGTCGGCGAGGCCTTCGACGCCCATCGCCTCGGCGCAGTGCACACAACAGAAAAATTTGCCGCGCGACTCGACGCCATGCCCGATGATTGCGCAGCGACAGTGATCGCAGCGCGGCGCAAGCTTGTGGATCGCGCACTCGAAGCTGTCGAAAGTGTGCGGTTGGCCGTTCATGATCACCGTGAATGCCTTGTCGTAACGGTTTCCGCAATGCGCGCAAGTGTCGGCGGTTTGTTGGGCGGTGCGGGTCGCAGGCTGCGTCACGGTCGTGCCATCGACCGAACCGATCGCCGTATCCCCGAGCATGGGTTCTCCCGAGTTCATTTTCTCACTCGATGTATGTAACTTCGCAACGACACTTCATGCGTCAGCGAAACTTAGCTTCGCAACGCCGTGCATCTCCGGTTTTGCCGTCGGCGCCTGCCGACAAACGTAAAGCGGATCGACGCCATCGAAAAAAATCGCCGCCCTCTCGTCGGTTCACGACTTCGCGTCGCGACGCAAAGTTGCTAGAGTCATTCTCGTGAGCTGGGTCCGTTTTCATCCGTTGACGCGCATCGTGATCGCCGTCGCGATCGTGCTGGGCGTCGCGCTCGTGACCGGTTTCGAGCGTGTCGGGCAGGCGCTCGCCAACATCTCGCCGCGGGGCTCGTTCGAGACGCGCTGCGACGCGCTGCCGGCAGGATCGATCGACGTTTCGCTGACGCCGGTCGGCGTTGTCGAGAACATGTCGCTCGACTACCGCGCGCTGTCGCAAATGACCGAGGCCGCGCAATCGAGCTACCGCACCGTCGGGCTCACGCGGGCGAACTTCGGTCATCGCTCGTCGATCGAGGTCAAGGGCATCGAGGATCGTTTCGGTCACCGCGCGTGCGTGACACCAAGGGTGCACGTCGAGTTGTACTTCCGCCACCTCACCGTTTACATCGCCCGTGACTATGCGGATGACCCGTGCAAGGCGCGCGTGATCCGAGAGCACGAGCAACGCCACGTCGACATCTATCGGGCCTACGCGAAGGACTCGCTCGCGTCGCTGCCGGCGCAGCTGCGCGCGGCGGTTGGTCACGCACCCTATGTCGCGTCGACGGTCACCGAAGCGCAGGCGCTCGTCGACCGGCAGATCGGCAAAGCGCTGGATTCGTTCATGCGTGATAGCGAACGCGTGCTCGCAGAACGTCAGGCGGAAGTGGATACGCCGGAGGAGTACGCGCGCGTGAGTTCAGCGTGCGGGGTCGCGACGCGCTAACAGCGCAGCGTCCGCGTCGCGTCGTTTACCTACTCTCAGGTTTTCGTTCCGGCGTCGCTTACCCACTCGTTCTTGTCTCACGGGTTGCCGATCGCCGTAACGACTTCGCGAGGCGGCTTCACAGGGTTGAAATCGACCCAGCGGCCGTCGCGCCATTCGCCGTGATCGCGTTCGATCAGTTTTGCGCCGTTGCGACGTAGCGCGTCGATCACCGCATCGTCGTCCTCGACGGCATCGACGTTGACGGCGACCATCACGCCGCCCGGCCGCGCCGTCGGCGTCGTCTCGCCTTCGTCGCCCATCGAACTCGTTGCGCCGGCAAGCGAGCCAACGAACGCACCGGCACCTATGCCCGCGGCAATGCCCACGGGTCCGACCAACGGTGCTGCGAGCAACCCGGCCGCGACACCGACGACGCCGCCGAGCGTTGCACCCTTGAACGCACCTTCCCCACCGCCGCGCGATTCCTGGTCGGCCGGCTCGTCGCCGCCAAGCGGAAGACCATGATGCATGCCGGGCGGGTTGACGATGAAGCTCGTGATCGATCGGTCCCCAAGTCCCTGGCCGCGCAAGGCGGTGATAGCGGCCTCGGCGGCGACCTGGTCTTCGAACAATCCTGCAACGATTTGCGTCATCGAGCCTCCGTCCCACTCCGCGCGGCGTCACTCCTCAACCCGGGACTCTGCGCCCGCGAAGTCAGGTCCGCCAGCCTTACGCGCTGATCCACATGTCGGCCAACGCCGACAACGTGGCGCAAAACGGCGGTCTTCCTCTTCGACGCTTCCGCGCTGGTCCGACATACGGCGGAGCGGTCATCGGCAACGATGCCGGTCGCTGTCATCCTCGATCACACTGCGCGCGTTATCACGCTATTGACGAGACGCCCGACGCCGCAAGGAGATGTCATGAACTGGACGCTTGCGCAGTTCCGCAACACCATCGTGGTCGGCATCGGCATCGCCGTTGCGTTGATCAGTGTGCACGCTTCCGCTGATCCGCCTTCTCGGGCGATCCGCATCTCTTTCACCAGCGGCAATGCGAGCTTCTCGCCGGCCGGCAGCGATGTTTGGCTCGAGGCCCGTGTCAACCGACCGATCTGGATCGGCGATCGCCTGTGGTCCGGCGACGGCCGTGCCGAGCTGCAGCTGGGCGGCTCTTCGTTGCGGCTTGCGCCGCGCACGTCATTGCAAGTCCTGAATTTCGACGACCGCCTCGCGCAGTTCGAAGTCACGCAAGGCAGCGTCGCGTTGCACGTGCGCGCAATCGACGGCGACGATGCGATCGAGATCGACACGCCGTCGTTCGCGCTGGTCGCGCGCGAACGGGGCGACTACCGCGTCAACGTCGAACGCGATCGGACGTCGGTCTCGACGCGCCGCGGATCGGCGGACATCTACGGCCAGAACGTCTCCTATCGCATCGACCGGCGCGAGCAGTTCGTCTTCTACAGCCCGG
This sequence comes from Casimicrobiaceae bacterium, assembly GCA_035536655.1. Classification (GTDB taxonomy): domain Bacteria; phylum Pseudomonadota; class Gammaproteobacteria; order Burkholderiales; family Casimicrobiaceae; genus VBCG01. Next base: position 38,662 of record DATLNR010000166.1, on the reverse strand, counting down.
ACCTGCGCGATTACGACGCGGGACCGCTGCCTCCCCCCGACGCATTCGATAGCTGGGCACGCGAGCGCAGCCTGCGCGAGGACCGCTCGGCGTCGTCACGTTACCTTGCGCCCGAGCTCGTCGGTTACGCGGACCTCGACAGCTACGGCGAATGGCGCGTCGACGCAAGCTACGGCAACGTGTGGATTCCTCGCGTCACCGCTGATTGGGCGCCGTATCGCTTTGGCCACTGGACGTGGATCGATCCGTGGGGCTGGACGTGGATCGACGATGCGCCGTGGGGCTACGCGCCGTCGCATTACGGACGCTGGACGCAGCTCGGCCGCACGTGGGCCTGGGTGCCCGGGCCGCGAGACGTGCGACCGGTGTACGCACCTGCCGTCGTCGCCTGGATTGGCGGCGAAAACTTCTCGTTGAGCGTCGCATCCGGCCGCACGCGCGCCGTCGGCTGGTTCCCGCTGGCCCCGGGTGAAGTGTGGCGGCCGTCGTACAACGTTTCGCGCGAATACTTCACGCGAGTGAACGTCTCCAACACCATCGTCAACAACACGACGGTCGTCAACATCTACAACAACACCCGCAACGATGTTCGCATCGCGAACGTCGACTATCGCTTCCGCGGGGCGCCCGCCGCGGTGACGGCCGTGCCGGTCGAAACGTTCGTGCAGAGCCGGCCGGTGCAGGCAACGCAGGCGCAATTCAACGCCAATGCCGCTGCGCAGGCGAATGTGCTGGTCGCACCGACGGTTACGCCGAGCGTGCAAAGTATCGTCGGTTCGGCACAGCGCACGCAGGCGAGGCCGCCCTCCGAAACGCTGCAGCGGGCGGTCGTGGCCCGCACGGCGCCGGCCGCCGTTCCGACGATCGAGCAGCGCGCGACGCTGGTCCGGGATGGTCAGCCGGTAGATCGTCAGGCGCTGGAGCGTGTCGTGCCGCAAACGCCGCAGGCGGCGCAGCCTGTTCAGCCGCAACGTCCGCAAACCGCGGCGCCGGGACCGGTGCCCGCACCATCGCCGACGCCTCCGCCTGCGCGAGCGGACGGGCAAGCTCCGGCGATGACCGTCGCGCCGGGCCAGTTGCGTGCCAACGTTCGCGTCCTCGAGGCGGACAAAGCGCCGCCGCAGCCGCTGCCGACAGGTCCGTCCGATGGTGGTCGTCGCGCCGTAAACGAGGATCGCGCGCAGCCGCGCGGGCAACCGCCGCAGACCGCACAGCCGCCGCGACCGGCCGAGGCGCCTCAACCGTCGCAGCCCGCGCGCGCCGTCCAGCCCCCGCAGCCGCCGCAAGTTGCGCAACCGCCGCAACCGCCGCAGCCCGCGCGCGCCGTCCAGCCTCCGCAGCCGCCGCCAGTTGCGCAACCGCCTCAATCTCTGCAGGCACCGCCTGCGCCGAACTTGCCGCAAGCGCCGGCCGCAACGCCGCGCGCCCCCGAGGGCCAGCCGCCTCGCGCAGCCGTTCCGCAAAGCCCAGCATCGGCCGACAGCGGCGATCGACCCGGACGACGCGAAGGCCGGGGTGGCGGCGCCGACGATCGTGCGGTACCGGCCGCTGCACCTCCCGCGCCAGTTGCACCACCTGCGCCGGCTGCAACGCCGCGTCCGGCGTCCCCGGCTGCGCAACCTGTGCCGCCCTCGCCGCCGGTCGTCGCTGCGCCTCCGCCGCCGCGCCCTGCCGACGGTCAGCGTCCGGCCGCACCTCCTCCGCCGGCAGCCCCAGCATCACCGCCACCGCAACCGGCGGCCCAGCCGGCGCCGCCGTCGGTCCAACCGGCTCAGCCGCTACCGCCGGGCCGGCCGCCGGGCGAGCAACGTCGCGACGATCGCGACGGCGACCGCGGGAAGGATGGCCGCCGCGACCGAGACCGCGACAAGGACAAGGAACAAGACAAGGACAAGGACAAGGACAAGGACAAGGGCAAGGGCTGAGCGGAACTGACAGACGGCGTCGAGCAACGGACTCGCTCGACGCCGAGCGGAGTCACTGACCGTGGTCGGTCCGCTCGGCGGGACACAAAGCGGCCTGCCCCCAATGTCCGGCGCAGTGCGCGAGCCGCGCGCGCTGCTCGCAGAACGCACGTTGGAAGACGTTGCCCGCGCGAACGCAGCTTTCAACCTCGGTACGAAGGCCGTGCAGCGAATCGATCGGCCGCGGCACGGTCGGCTCGACAGCGGGGAGCGGATCGCGGCGCACGCGATCATCGACCGCGGGGTCGTCCCCGATCCCGGCAACGATTGGCGGCGTCGACGGAGGTTCCATCGGCAATGCGCTCCGATTCGTCCGTTCGTTGGACTTGGCGATCGGCGACTCCGGTGGCGCCGACGGCCAATCCGTCTTGGCGGGAAGCCGCTCGACCAAGGGTGGCGCGACCATCTGCGACTCGCGCGTCGCGTGCTTGGGCGGCGAAGCGACCGCCACCGATTCAACGATCGCGCGCTCGTCGCCGTGCGTGACGGGCTGCGCTTCGTCGACGCCTGCAAGCGGATACGCAAGAAGGCCGGCGACCAGCGCCATTGCGCCCGCTCCTGCAGCGCCGACGCTCAGTCGTCGATGCAGCAGACGCATCCGCCGGTTGGGCGACGCCAGCACCAGCGCCGGAAGATCCGGGGAAACGGTCAGCGGCGACGACCGCAGTCCCCACGGCCGCAGCACGCGCCGCCGTCCACCGCCGGGCAGGCTCTCGACGAGCACGCCGCCGCACGACGTGCAGAAGCGCGTCGTGGTTGCGTTTGCGTGCCGGCAGTTTGGGCAATGCATGGTCGTCGCGGGAAACCAGAGCCTCCGCGGCTTTATGACGTTAGCATAGAACGCGCGAATGCGATCCCACGTCCGTCGGACGGCGCAGTGACGCGTAAGCGCGCGCAGCCACTTGGCCACGATTGCTTCGCGCGGCCGCGCCAATCGTTCCCGCCAATCGTTCCCCTTAGAATGTTCGATCCTCGATTCAACTGGTTGAGAAGATGGGCGCGCGCATTGCGGTAGTGACCGGGGCGGGAACGGGCATCGGCAAGGCATCGGCGATGGCGCTCGCCGCGGCCGGTTGGCAAGTGGTGCTTGCCGGGCGCCGCCCGGAGCCGCTCGAGGCCGCGATCCGCGATGCGCAGGAGGCCGGCGAGCGCATGCTCGCGATTCCGACCGATGTCGCTGACCCGGCATCCGTCAACAACTTGTTCAGCCGTACGCAAAACGTTCTCGGTCGCGTTGATTTCCTGTTCAACAACGCCGGCGTGTCGGGCGGCGGGCCGCTCGAGGACATCACCGTCGAGCAGTGGCGCAACGTCGTCGACATCAACCTGACCGGCGCTTTTCTCTGCGCGCAAGCCGCGTTTCGCGCGATGAAGGCGCAGCAGCCGCGCGGTGGACGCATCGTCAACAACGGATCGATCTCCGCACACGCGCCGCGGCCGAACTCGGCGCCGTACACTGCGACGAAGCACGCAATCACGGGGCTTACCAAGTCGATCTCGCTCGACGGCCGCAAGTACGACATCGCGTGCGGTCAGATCGACATCGGCAACGCGGCCACCGAGATGGCGGCGCGGATGGCAAAGGGCGTTCCGCAGGCCAACGGTCAGATCGCCGTCGAGCCGCTGATGGACGTCGCGCATGTCGCATCGGCGGTCCTGCACATGGCGAGCCTGCCGCTCGATGCCAATGTGCAGTTCATGACGATCATGGCGCGCGACATGCCGTTCGTGGGCCGCGGATAGCCGGCACGCAGCGTGATCGCAAAGCCCGGCCGCAACTGCGCCGAGATCGCGCACGCGACGCGGCTGCAGTTCCTCGTCGACGGTGAAGAGTATTTCCGGGCGGTGCGGGAATCACTTCGCGAAGCGCAGCGCTCGATCTTCATTCTCGGCTGGGACATCGACAGCCGCCAGCGCCTCGTGCCCGACGGCGCGAACGACGGATGGCCGGAGCAACTCGGCGATTTTCTGAACGCGCTGGTGAGCCAGCGACGCTCGCTTCGTGCGTACGTGTTGAGCTGGGACTTCGCCGTGCTGTATCTGCTCGAGCGCGAGTGGATGCCGCTCTACAAGCTCGACTGGCGCACGCACCGACGGCTTTCGTTCAGGCTCGATGCGCGCCATCCGACCGGCGGCTCGCATCACCAGAAGGTCGTCGTTGTCGATGATTCGGTCGCGTTCGTCAGCGGCTTCGACCTGACGCGCTCCCGCTGGGACACGACGGAGCACAAATGCGAAGAGCCGCGACGGCGCAACCCGTTCGGCTTGACCTACGGTCCGTTTCACGACGTCGGCGCGGTCGTCCAAGGCGAATGCGCCCGCTCGATCGGCGCCCTCGCACGGGATCGCTGGCAACGCTCGACCGGCCGCAAGCCTCGCTCTGCGGTGGCGTCCCCAGTCGAAGGCCGCTGGCCGGTATCGATCGAGCCGTTGCTGACCGATGTCAACGTAGCGGTCGCGCGCACCGAGCCCCCGAGCGGCGATACGCCCGGCGTCGGCGAGATCCGTCAGCTGCACCTCGACGCGATCGCCGCCGCGCGGCGCGACATCTACGCCGAGAATCAGTACTTCACGTCGAAGACGATCGCCAACGCGCTGGCGCAACGGCTCGCCGAGCCTTCCGGCCCGGACATCGCGATCGTTTCACCGAGCATGCAAAGCGGCTGGCTGGAGGCCAACACGATGGGTGTGCTCCGCGCACGCATCCATCGCGATCTGAAGGCCGCCGATCATCATGGCCGCTACCGCTTGCTGTGTCCGAAGCTCGCCTGGCTCGACGAAGAGAAAGGCTGCCTCAACGTGCACAGCAAGGTGCTGATCGTCGATGACGCGTTCGCGATGGTCGGCTCGGCGAATCTGTCCGACCGCTCGATGCGCCTCGACACCGAGCTCAACATTGCGATCGAGGCGAACGGCGATCCGCGGATCGAGGACGCGATCGCGTCGTTTCGCGAGCGCCTCTTGGCCGAGCATCTCGACAGCACGCCCGCCGTCGTTGCCGCTGCGCACGCATCGCACGGCCTCATTGCAGCGATCGAGTCGATGCATCGTGCGGGCAAGCGCACGCTGGCGGCGAACGATCCGGGGCTCGACGCGACGCTCGATGCGCTCGTGCCCGACCACTCGGTGCTCGATCCCGAGGAAGCGATGGATCCGGACCTGTTGGCCGCGGACCTGTTCCCCGATCAGCAAACGCGCAAGGGAACGCGGCTTCGCGTGTTCGCGCTCGCGTCGGTGCTGCTGGTGATCGGCCTCGCGGCGCTCGCATGGCGCTATACGCCGCTGCGCGAATGGCTCGACCTGCGCGAGATCGTCGACAACTCGAAAGGCCTCGGGCACCAGCCGCTCGCCGTGTTTGCGATGCTTGCGGCCTACGTGGTCGGCGGGCTGATGCTCATTCCGGTTACGCTCCTGATCGCGACGACGGTGTTGATCTTCGGTCCGATCGAGGGTGCGATCTATGCGATCGTCGGTGCGCTCGCGAGCGCTGCGTCGACTTACGCAATCGGACGAGCGCTCGGTCGCGATCTCGTGCGCCGCCTCGCCGGACGCGGACTCAATACGCTTTCGAAGCGGCTGGCCCGCCGCGGCGTGCTGTCGATGACGCTCGTGCGGTTGTTGCCGGTTGCCCCGTTCTCCATCGTCAACGCCGTCGCCGGGGCATCGCACATTGGATGGCGCGACTTCCTCGCTGGAACGGTGCTTGGCATGGCGCCGGGCATCATCGTCATCGCCACGTTCATCGATCGATCGGTCGCGGTCTTGAACGATCCCGGCCCGGACACGATCGCGATCCTGATCATCGTCGGCGCGATCGCCGTCGCGGCGGTCATCGGTTTGCAACGCTGGGTCGCGAGAATGCCGCGACGCGCCGCCGCCAGCGCGGAGCATGCAGGCTGACGCCGTAACGAGGCGGTTGACCGTCGCCACGTGGAATGTGCACGGCGGCGTCGGCCGCGACCGGCGCTACTCGCCGTCGCGCATCGCCGACGTCGTCAAGGAAACCGGCGCGGATGTGATCGCGCTGCAGGAGGTGGGTTCCCGGGATGCGAGCGACGCGCTGCTCGAGAAGCTGGTGCGCGGCACCGGTTACACCGCCGTAGACGGCTGGACGCGAAAGTGTCCCGGCGGGGACTTCGGCAATGTCGTGCTCACCCGATTTCCGGTCATCGAGACAGTTCGCCTCGATCTGACGGTGCGCAACTTCGAGCCGCGCGGCGCACTCGATGTCGTCGTCGCCTCGCCCTCGGGCCCGTTGCGCATCATCGCTACGCATCTGGGCTTGCGTCCGCGCGAGCGCCGCGCGCAAGTCCAGCGGATCCTGGCGGCGCTCGAACGCGAAACGCCGCTGCCGACGGTCCTGACCGGCGACGTGAACGAGTGGTATCTGTGGGGGCGGCCGCTGCGCTGGCTGCACAAGCACTTCAAGGCGACGCCGGCGCCGCCGACGTTTCCCGCATGGCGTCCGGTGCTCTCGCTCGATCGGTTATGGACCGAGCCTCCGCGGCTGCTCGCCGGATTGCGCGTGCATCAAACCCCGCTCGCGCGGACGGCGAGCGATCATCTGCCGTTGGTTGCACAAATACTCATGCCGTGACGGTGGAAGCTGCCGGCGCCGCCGAGGAGTACGACGCGATTCCCTACGAATCGCTCGCCTATCCGCTGTCGCACCCCGACCACATCGCCGCGGTCGTCACGATGTTCGGCCTTGCGACGCCGCCGGTTGCGACGGCGCGCGTACTCGAGGTCGGCTGCGGCGACGGCGCGAACCTGTTGCCGATGGCCGCGGCGCTGCCGCGCGCACGCTTCGTCGGCTGCGACATCGCGCCTGGCGTCATCGAGCACGCCCAGCGAAGCACATCGGCGCTTGGGCTCTCCAACATCGCGTTCCGCGAAGCCGACCTCACGACGATCGACGACGGTCCGTACGATTACATCATCGCGCATGGCGTTTATTCGTGGGTGCCCGAAGCGGTGCGCGACGGCCTCCTCGCGTTGGCCGACCGGTTGCTCACGCGCGAAGGCATCCTGCTCGTCAGCTATAACACCTATCCAGGCGGTTTCGTGCGACGCGCCGCATGGGAAGCGTTGCGCTGGCACGTGCGCGGCGTCGGGGAGAGGCGCGAGCGATTGCGTGCAGCGCGCGAGTTCGCGGCGATGCTGGGCGAGCCGGCGTCGACGCATGAGCAGGCCGATGCAGCGGTGCGCGCCGAATGGCAGCGCGTCGCCGAAGAAAGCGACAGCCTTCTCTACCACGACACGCTCGCCGAGCCGAACCAGCCGGTGTTCTTCCATCAGTTCGTCGAGCATGCGAAGCGGCATCGGCTGACCTATGTCGCCGAAGCGTTGCCGTCAATGATGGCCGGCGGCGGATTGCCCGCGAGCATCCGACGCTTCATCGCCGCGCAGGATCGCCTTGCACGCGAGCAATATCTGGACTTTGCGCGCGTGCGGCGTTTTCGCCAGTCGCTCGTCTGCCGCGAGCAGCACGCCGATGCGATCAGGCCGACGACGACACCGCTCCGCTCGCTGCACGTGTCGGCGTCGATGCCGCTGATGCGCGCGGCAGCCGACGCGAAGATTCCGTCGCCCGCCGGCGCGCAGGGCGACGTGATCCGCCGCATGCTCGAGGCGCTGGTCGATCATGCGCCCCGTGCGAGGCCCGTCGCGCAGCTGTTCGAACGCCTCAGCGGAACGTCCGATGCGGCGCCGCTACACGCAGCGCTGTTCGAGAGCTGGCTCTCGGGCTTTGCCCAGCTTCATGCCGATCCGATCGCCATCGCGCGCACATCCCCCGCTCGACCTCGGGTGTTCGCCGTCGCGCGTTGGCAGGCTCCGATGCGCGAAGCTGTCACCAACTTGCGTCACGAAACCATCCGCCTCGTGGATCCATTCGCGCGGACGCTCGTCCCGTTGTGCGACGGCACGCGCGGTCGCGAAGCGCTTTGCGTGGCTCTGTCGATTGCAACCGATGATTCCGCGCGCCGCGCGCAGCTCGAGGACACGCTGGCCATGCTCGCGCAATGCGCGTTGCTCGAGGACGATTGACCGGCAGCGCTTCAGCCGCCCGGTCGCCGCACGCGCTTCTCTTCCGAATCCTCGCGAACCCGCTTGTCGTCGGCCTCGGCGATGGGCGGCGGCCCTTCGAGAATCGCGTTCGCCAATGCGACCGCGGTGTTCACGGCACCGGTGAGCCCCAGATGACCATGCCCGGTCGCAAGCCACAGTCCCGCGCGCGACGCAACCGGCCCCACGAGCGGCAGCGAATCGGGCGTGCACGGACGGTGTCCCATCCAGTGCTTCTCGGGAAGCGTCGCCGGCAGGTCGGTGAACGTTTCGCGCACGAGTTTCGCGAGCACGCCAAAGCGACGCGGATTGGCGGGGCGCGCAAGGCCGCCGAATTCGACGGTGCCGGCGACGCGAAATCCATTCTCCAGCGGCGACACGGTGACGCCGCGGTCGCCGAGCGTGACGACTCTCTCGACGGGCGCCGCCACGCCGGGGAACGTCACGTGGTAACCGCGCTGCGATTCGATCGGCAGCCGAACGCCGAGCGGCTCCAGCAGCGCCGACGAATGCATGCCCGCCGCCACGACGACGTGATCGGCGTTCTGCCGCCCGTCGCTCAAGTGCACCGACCAGCCGCGCGCAAGATCCGGCTCGATGCCGCGCACTTCGTCGCGCGCGAGCCTGCCGCCGCGCACGATGAACGAGCGCACGATCTGCTGCACGTAGCGGAACGGATTGATGATCATCGCGTGGTCGGGCACGTACATGCCAGCCTGGTAGCGCGCGGCGATGCGTGGCTCGAGCGCTTCGATCGCGGCGCGGTCGACCCGTTCGATGCGGATGCCCGAGCGCTCGATCAGCCCCCACGACGACGCATCCCTGGCGAGCGCAGCCGCGTCCGGGTATACGTGCAGTTGTCCGCGACGCTTGATGAGATCGCTCGCTCCGACCTCCTTCGCCAGGGCAACATGGTGCTCGACGGCGTTGGCCTGCATCGCGTAAAGGCGAGCGGCGATCGATTCGACGCGATCGCCTCGCGAACACGCGACGAACCGTGAAAGCCATGGCGCCGCGCGCGGCAGGTACGCCAGCGGAACGTGCATCGGCCCTTCCGGGTCGAGCAGCATGCGCGGGATCCGCGCGAGCATGCCGGGCATTGCCATCGGCGCGACCCAGCCGGGCGACAATGCGCCTGCATTGCCATAGCTGCAGCCCCGGCCCGGATCGCCGCGATCGATCAGCGTGACATGTGCGCCGCGCTTGCACAGCACGTACGCGGCGATGCTGCCGATGATGCCGGCACCGATGACGGCGATGGCCGGCGACGCGCGGGCGGTCGATGCGGCGTTGCTCACGACGTGAGACGAGGCGGTTGCTTACCGGAGTTTCGCACGGCGGCCGACGGGACGCGCGCACGAAAGTCGTATGCTAATCCTTCCGCGGCGGACGCGGTGCACGGGAAATGCTACTTTCGCGCCGCGTTCGAGCCGATCCCGTGCTACCCGACGGCAGCGCGGGCTCCTACACAAAATCCCCGCATCCGCCGATAACATTGCGATCCATGGGGGAACCCCCGACCGATAGCGTCATCGCCGCCGCGCCGCGAACGCAAGCCGCGGCGATCGTCCTCGTCGACGAGTGCTTCGATCAATTCCGCGGGAAGCTGACCGACATCGCCCGCGGCTCGATCGAGATGAGCGGTGACTTGTTCGAGGGCAACGAATTCGTCAAGCAGACCGACGTCGACGAGTTCAAGTTGCGGCGCAACGCCTGGCTCGAACGCTTCGACGCGGCGTTGCGCGAGCTTTATGCCAAACGCATGGCCGGTGGCCAGCGCAAGGGACGTCGGCCCGACTTCGACGCGTCGGTGGCGACGCTCAGGGTGCTCACCGCATTCGACCAGGAGAAGCAGGCCGCTCTGGTGCAGGCCACGTCGTTCCTGCTGCGATTGACGCGCCGGGAGCTCGACGCGCTGGACCTGCGCGTCGATGCGTTGCTTGCGCCGGGCAGGCCGGTGCGCGACATCGACAACCCGTTCTCGCCGGTCTACGTGCTCGACGCGATCGGCCTCTCGGCACGCGGGATCTATCCGAATCCGCGCATCTGGCGACCGTTCATGGAGCGGGTCGTCGGTGACCTGACGCCCGCGATCCACAAGGTGTACATCACGCTCAACCGGTTTCTCGCGGATCGCGGGGTGTTGCCCGAGATCAAGGCGGAGCTGCGCGCCCGAAGCGAGCTGCGCCCCGCGGACGACCGCGACCTGATCCCGACGTTCTCGCGGATGCTGCACGAGGCGGGCCAGTCGTTGTCCACCGATGTCGTCGTGCCGAACCTGAGCGGCGATCTGTCGACGTCGTCGGTGTTCGACTTCGCCGCTGCTGGCGAACGGGCGGCGCAGGCCGTCGCGGCAATCCTTCCGTCCGCCGTGTCGCCGTCGCTCGACGGCAACGGCAACGCGCGAGCGTCGCTGCCGGCGCCCGTGCTGGTCGACGGCCTCACCGAGCTCAACCGACAGGTGCCGGCTCGCGCCGAGACCACGAGCTCCGGCGATGCGTTGTTCCCCGATCTCGATCCGCTGATGGCCCTCGGCGCATCGACGCCGCTGTTCAACACGCTCGCGCACTGGCAGCGCATCGATCTGCCCAGCGAGCTCGCGAAGTTGCTGCCGGCCGCGGCTGCCGCAGGCGGTGCGGCGGTCGTGCCGCTCAACCTCATTCCGCACATCCGCGCCGCCGTCGGCAGCCAGATCGCGAATCCGACCGATCGCATCACGATGGATGTGATCGCGCTTCTGTTCGACTACGTGTTCCGCGACGCGTCGATTCCGGAGGACTTGCGCAACGTGTTCGGCCGGCTTCAGGTTCCGGTGCTGAAGGCTGCGCTGCTCGACCGCACGTTCTTCTCGGACCGCGCGCATCCGGCACGAAAGCTCCTCGATCATCTCGCCGACGCGGCAATCGGCGCGACGCACGACCCTCGCTACCGAAGCGCGTTCGAGAGTCAGGCGACCGGCGTCGTCGACCGCGTTTGCGCGGATTTCGAGATCGACGTCAAGGTGTTCGCCGAGGCCGATGCGACGCTCGTTGCGTTCATGGAAACGGAGAGGCAGGCGACCGATGAGGCGGTCCAGCGCGACGTGTCCGCAGCGCTCGCCGTCGAGCGCCGCGAGTCGCATCGCACGCAGGTGCGCGCGCTCGTTCGCGACAAGCTGGCCGGTCTCGAATTGCCGTTCGAGGTGCGCGGATTCGTCGAAACGGTGTGGAGCGACTTTCTCGCCGCGGTGAGCCGCAAGTACGGCGTGGACGGCGAAGCGTGGCTTGCCGGCGTCCGAACGCTCGACGATCTGTTATGGAGCATCGTCGCGAAGGAACGGACCGCGCAGAAAGCGCGCCTGACGAAGATGATCCCCGCGCTTGTCCTCGGATTGCGGAAGGGATGCGCGGCGGTGAACGCGCCGGCCGAGCGTTCGCAGGCGTTCTTCGACGCGCTCTATCCGTTGCACGTCGCGGCGATCAAGCCGCGCGAGAAGATCGAAGCCGACGACGGGCCGAGCAGCCCGCAGACGATCCCGGCCGCAGTCGGCACCGCACGAGGCCGTCCTCAGCTGAACGCGCGCAACGTCCACGACTTCGTCAACGAGATGGCCGTGGGCACGTGGATGTCGATCAAGGGCGACGACGGCAACAAGGTGAACGCGCGGCTGACGTGGGTAAGCCCGCTGCGGACGAAGTACATCTTCACCAGCCGCTCGCGCGGTCGCGCGTTCATGTTCACGCCCGAGGAGCTCGCCTGGGAGATCAATGCGGGCAACGCCGCGCTGGTCCTCGAGCCGGTCCCGCTGTTCGACCGTGCGGTGAGCGCGGCGCTGGACACGCTGGCTGCGCAGAAACCGCGCGGATCGGAGGGCGCAGCGCAACCGGCCGCTGATCCGGCGTAATGCCTCCTTAGCGCCGATCGACGTCGCCTGTCGATTTTGGTCGCTCGCGGCTCTCCAAATCCGCGTCGTAGACGATCGGCTTCGCGGCGCGGCCGCGGACGAACCGTCCGGCGCGCTCGGGATGTAGCTCGAAGTAGAAGCTCGCGATGCATGCGCGTCGCCGCGATCGCCGATGCGAACAGTTGCGCAGCAACGCCATGGACGAGCGCCGTGTCGGTCCGGAGGAACTCTTCGGCGATCGCTTCCGGGCCGAGGAACAGCAGCGGAATCGCCAGTGGCGGCGCGAAGATGGCGCCGACGACGACAAGGCCGGTGATCGCGCCCGCCCAGTCCTTGAGACCCGCGAGTCTCTTGCCGTGCTCGTTGCCGGTCACGTGCATCATTCACCAGGAGCACGACGACGCCCAGCCCGAGCACGGTGTCGACGTAGTACAGCACGAGAACCGTGAGCGGCGACCAGCCGAGCACCAGGATGCCCGCGAGCGGCGCTACGTTGACGGCGACGAGCGATGCGAGCGCGGCGGGTGGCAAGCGCGAGTGCAATTGATGGGGTCAGATCACTTTATTGCTTTATCGGCGGGAATCAGCACCGATCTTCGTGTCAACAGGGGCCGATAAAGTACTCTGACCTAATTAACCTCGAGGAAGCCACGATGCAACAAGACCCGTCGCAAATCGAAGCGCTGACGCGCGATCTGCTGCTCGCGATCGGCGAGGATCCCGACCGCGAGGGACTCGTGCGCACACCCCGCCGCGTCGCCGAAGCGTGGGACTTCCTCACGTCGGGCTACCGCGTCGACCTCGACGAAATCATCAACGACGCGATCTTCACGCAGTCGACCAACAGCATGGTCATCGTGAAGAACATCGAGGTGTACAGCCTTTGCGAGCACCACCTGCTGCCGTTCTTCGGCCGCTGTCACATCGGCTACATCCCGACGGGGAAGGTGTTCGGCGTGTCGAAGCTCGCGCGGCTCGTCGACACGTTCGCGCGACGCCTGCAGCTACAGGAGCGCCTGACCGAGCAGATTTCGCACGTCATCATGGAGCGCATCGGCGCGAAGGGCGTCGGCGTGATGATGGAAGCGCGCCATCTGTGCATGATGATGCGCGGCGTCGAGAAGCAGAACTCGGTAATGGTGACGTCGTCGGTGCTCGGCACGTTCCGCGAGTCGCAGGCGACGCGAGAAGAGTTCCTGTCACTGATCGCCCACGCGCCGCTCGGCTGATCGTCAATGCGGCTCGGCGTCGAATCTTCGATGCGCGTGCGCCGGCAGCTTGCGCCGCACTTCCGCGATGCGATCCGGATCAACATCGCCGAGCACGAGGCCCGGACCATCTGCGTGCGTCGCGACGACGTCGCCCCACGGGTCGACGAGCATTGAGTGCCCGTATGTCGCTCGACCGGTCGGGTGCACACCGCCTTGCGCGGCGGCGAGAACATAGCACTGGTTCTCGACCGCTCGTGCGCGTAGCAACAGTTCCCAATGCGCCCTTCCGGTCGGCACGGTGAACGCCGAGGGTAGAAGAATCAACGCGACGTCGCCGATCTTCCGATACAGCTCAGGGAAACGAATGTCGTAGCAGATCGAAAGCGCAACGCGACCGAAGGGAAGCTCGACGGCGGCGAGTGCCTCGCCCGGCTCGATCGTTTTGCCTTCGTCGTAGCGCTCGACGCCGTCGTCGTACGCGAACAAATGCATCTTGTCGTATCGCGCGACGCGTTGGCCGTCGGGGCCGTAGACGATGCACGCGCTGCGCACGCGCCGCTCATCGTTGGTGGCGATCGGAACGCACCCGCCGACGACATGAACGCTGTGCCGTCGTGCGGCATCGGCGAGAAACGCTTGTTGTGGACCGTCGCCGTCGCGCTCGGCGGCGCCGACCTTGTCGGTCGCGCGTGCGCCGAACAAACCGAAATACTCGGGAAGGACGACAAGCTGCGCGCCCGCCTCCGCTGCCCGCGCGATCCACAGCCTCGCGTCGTCCAGATTACGAGCGACATCGCCGCCCGACACCATTTGCACCGCGGCGACGCGATAGCTCATCGCTCGACGGCCGGCGGCCTCGAATCTCCCGTGGCACGTTGCGCGAACCTCGTCCCGCGCTCGACGATCGGGTCGGACCATGAGCCGCTCACCGCGTACTCGTAACTGAACATCTGCTCGATCGGATCGCGCATGATCTTCTGCGCGAGGAGCGTACCCGCGCCGACCGCCGCACCGACCAGCGGATTCGCCGCGAGCAGAACGATGGCCGCAGCGCCCGCGCCGGTCGACACGACAGTCGAGAGCGACGGCTGCACGCGAACCTGCAGGCGCTGCGTTTCCGCTTCCAGATCGACGTCACCGGCGAGCGTCACCTTCGCGGCCGGTCCCGACACGACGAGATCGTCGCTATGCAGGATGCCGTTCGCAATACGCATGCTTCCCGACACCGTGTCGAACGCGAAGCCCTCGCTGAACACATCGCGAAAGTCCAGCGCAACGCGACGCGGCAGAGCTTGGAGCGACAGAACGCCCAAGAGCTTGCCCATCCCGGGATTCATCTTCGTGAACTGCCCGGCGCCGAAGCGCACATCGAATTGGCCCGCGAGCTTCTCGTGCTCGAAGTCGACGGGCGACCCGGCCCAGCCGAGGCGGCCGTGGATCAATCCCGCCGCGCCGATGATGTCGTCGGGCAAGCCCAGGCGCGCGAGGAACCGCGGCGGGTTGTCCAGCATGACCGTCACATCGAACTCGGTGCGCGATTCGCGCGGTCCGGGGCGCCACGTGCCGTCGGCGTCGATGCGGCCTGCATCGTTGACAATCGAAAAGCGCGTCACGCGCCAATCCACTCCGTCCGCGCGCGCCGCAAGTTCCATGCGGCCGAGATCGCCCGCGCGCGCGATGAACCGGCCTGCGTGGATGTCGAGCTCCGGCCACGTGCTCGGTGCACTTTGGCGCGCCTCGGGTCGATTGCGCTCGGTCTCGCGAGTCGATGCGCGCAACGCGGTGAAATCGAGCCGCCCGAGCTGCGCGGAGAGGCGACCGTTCGCTCGAGCCGGGCTCGCGCCTTCCCACGTCGCGAGCCCTTCGACCTGACGTGAGTCGAAACGCAGCCGCCAGTCCTTCGCCGCCCGTTGCGCGAAGAGCGTCATCGCGTCGAAGCGCCGCCCGAACACGGTCAGCTCACCGGCCCTGATGTCGATGGACGCGAGCGTCGGCTCGGACGGCTCCGTGGAGGCGCTCGCTGACTCGTGCGACTTCGCGACGGCGAGCCACGCGTCGAGATCGAGCGCGGCGATGTCGCCGCGAAGCGCGAGGTTGCCGTTCGCCGGCAAATCGCCGCGCTTCACGCTCTCGCCGAGCAGCACGACCGCGCGTTCGACCTGCGACGCGGCGCCCGCAACCCTGCGCTGCGCGACGACGCGCGCAACCTGTCCGTAGTCGATCTCGATCAGTTCGCGTGACGCGTCGCGTGACAGCGGCGTGCGCCGCAGCGAGAGGACGATCGCTTCGTCAGCCGACTTGCGCAACGGATCGGGCAGATCGATCGCGACACCGCGCAGCGTCGACGTCATCGTCCATGTCGCGGCGTTTCGCCCGCTCTCGAGGTCGAGCTTCCAATCGGTCGATCCGCGCAACGCATCGAGGTACGGCGTCTTGAGTTCGGCGCGGACCGCGTCCGCTGTTGCCGTGCCCTCGGCTTTGACGCGCAACGTACCGTCGCCGCTCTTCAGGGACGCGGTGGCGCGCCCGCCCCACGCCTGGAACGTCGCGCTGGGCACGATGAGCCCGCGTTCGCTGAACTCGAGACGACCGTTCAACTGGGTCAGCGTCGGCGCGCCCGGCACCTCGAGGCGATGCTCGCGAAACTCGTAGCTGCCGGCGACATTGGCAACCGGATCTTCCTTTCCGAGCGGCAGCGAGAACTTCAGCGCAAGCTTGCCATCGCCGGTTGCAACGATCTGCTCGGTCGCGCGATCGATCCACGCGGCGACCGGCGTCGTTGAAACGAAGCGCAGAAACTCGGTCGTCGGACCGCTCGCCTCGCCGTCGACTTCGAGCTCCGGATACTCCTGCGACAGATCGGCGATCATCGCCGTCGTCGGACCGATCGCCGCCCCGAGCATGCGGCCGCGCGCCGCGGCGATCGAAAGCAAGTGCCCCTCGATGCGCAAGTCGGCATCGACGTGAGTGACTTTCGGCCAGGCGTCGGCGTAATCGACGGCCGCCTCGGCGATGCGCGCCGTGACGAGAAACGTGCCGTCCTTGCCGTCGGCGAACGGAAACCGCGCGAGATCGCCCTTCAACGTGAGCCGCGCGTCGCTGCTCGTGCCGGCGAGGAGCGCGAATTTCAACCACGTGCGGATATCCGGATGCACGGCCGTCGGCAGGTAGCGATGCACGTCCTTCACCTGCGCACGCGAAAGTCGCGCCGTCAGGTCGATCGTGCCGGGCCCGACTGCCGTCGATCGCCACGTTCCCTGCGCGGCGCCTGCGACATGCACGTTGGCGAACGTCGCCTCGTCGATGCGCACGTTGACGATGTCGCCGCGCCGGTCCCAGCGGACACGCGCGCCGGCCACGTCGAGCGCAATCGGCTCGGTGAAAACCTTCGGCATCGCCAGCACGCCGTTGCGGCTGGTCACTTCGAGCGTGCCGCCGCGATCGCTCGCATCGAAGCGGCCCGACAAGCCCTTGAAGCCGGGAAGCGCATCGTGCGCATTCACGCCGAGGTCGGTGAAGCGCCCGTGTGTGCGAAACGTCGTTGGCGCCACGAGCGGCCCGGTCCACGCGTACTCCGCGTCGACGACCGTTCCCTGCGGCGAATGCAGCGCCAGGTCGTTCCGCACGCGCGAAGGCAGCGGCAGCTGCGACGCGAGCCCGCTTAACGGTCGAAGGTCCAGGCGCGTCGACGAAGCGCGTCCCGACAGGATTGCGCCGTTCGGCGCCACGTCGAAGCGAACCTCGACATCGATCGGGCCGATCGCCGCGCCGGCGACCTCGGCAAGCGTCAGTCCGCGTCCGCTGAGGGCATGACGCGCTTCCTCGCGCTTCCACGTCACGCGCCCCGCCAGCCGCGAGAGATCGAGCGTCTCGAGGTCGCTTGCAAGCGTCGTTCGCACGTCGGCAAGCTCGAGATCGGCAACCGTTCGGCGCACGACACCCTCGTCGATATCGAACCAGGTGCGCAACGCTCCCTGCCCGCTCTGAACGTCGACCGGCATCGCGATCCAGTTCGACCAGGCCGCGATGTCGGCGTAGTCGAGCCGCGCGAACAGGCGCCCGGTCGGCTTGCGCTGCGTCACCGATGACGCCGAGAACTCGCCACGCAAGTCCAGCGGGGCCGCGATCGAGGGGGGTGGCGCGCCCTTCAGGCCGAAGCGATGCGTGCCGAAGCGGTTCTCGAGCCTGAGCTGCACGCGCTTGAGCTCCAGCTCGGGCGCCCCGCGAAGCTCGTCGCTCCACGTAAGCGTCGCGTCGCGCACGAGCGCGAGCCGCTGCTTGAGCAGCCAGTCGACGACACGGCGGTTCTGGCGCGCGTCGCGCGGATCGATGGCGAAGCCCGCGACATGCACGCGACCGTCGCGATCGCGCCGAATCAAAACGCGAGCGCCGTCGATCGTCAACTCGGTCAGCCGAAGGTCGGCGGTGAACAACGACGTCCAGGCGAGCACGCTCGTCGCCTGCGAAATCTCGACCAGCGGTTGCGCGTCGGCGCGGTCGACCGCCAGCACGCGCAGGCCGCGCACCGTCATTTTGGGATTCCAGCCGTCCCAGCTCGTACCGATCGCATCGATGACGACCGGCGCGCCGAGCTCGCGTGAAAGCATCGACGCGACATCCGCCGGATGCCGTTCGACACCGGGAACGAGGATGAAACGGACCGCGAGCAGCAGCGCGCTGAACAAGCCGACAAAGCCGATCGTCGACCATGCCGCGACGCGGAGCAACGCTCTTGCGGCGCTGCGTTGTACGGCCGTGCCGGGCTCGGCGGCGCTCGTGACATCGGCTTTGGCCATACGCTATTGTCGCTTATCCGCCCTCGCCTTTCTGTCCTCTCTCCTCTGATTCCCGACTTCTGGTTCGCTTTCAGCCGCTACGCGCAACGCGTCTGCGCGGCGTGGCCCGAGCTCGCGCAACGCGTCCGCGAGCGACTCGGCGAACCCTTCTCGTGGGACGAGCCGCTGCAGGCGCTTGCCGCAAGCACGAGCGGGGCGTCGCTCGCGGCAGGCATGCGGCAGACGCGCGCGGCGCTGATGCTCCATACGCTGGCGCGAGACCTGGCCGGACGCGCGGACCTCGGCGAAGTCGTTGCCGGCGTGACGCGCCTTGCCGAAACCTGCCTCGACGCCGCCGTGCGCGTGCACCACCGGGAGCTCACGGAAACGTTCGGCGAGCCGTATGGTGCGCAGTCGGGCATGCCACAGTCGCTCATCGTCGTCGGCATGGGGAAGCTCGGCGGCGCCGAGCTCAACGTTTCTTCCGACGTCGATCTCGTGTTCGTCTACCCCGAAGAGGGAGAGACGCAAGGCGCGCGCAAGCTCGCCAACGCCGACTTCTTCGCGCGGCTCGGACGGCGCGTGATCGGTGCGCTGAACGACGTCACCGAGGACGGCTTCGTGTTTCGCGTCGACATGCGGCTGCGTCCGTATGGCGACGCCGGGCCGCTGGCTGTTTCGTACGCGTCGCTCGAGCAGTACCTGATCTCGCAAGGTCGCACGTGGGAACGCTACGCGTGGCTCAAGGCGAGGCCGCTGACCGGTCGCGCACACGACGGCCTGACCGCGCTCGTGACGCCGTTCGTTTTCCGCAAGTATCTCGACTACGATGCCTACGACGGACTGCGCGACGTTCACCGGCAGATCCGCGAGCAGGGCGTTCGCCGTGACTACCGCGATGACATCAAGCTCGGCCACGGCGGCATTCGCGAGATCGAGTTCACCGTCCAGGCGTTGCAGATCGTGCGCGGCGGTCGCGAACCAACGCTACGCGTTCGCGGGACGCTGCCCGCCATCGACGCGCTGGTTGCGCGCCGACTGCTTCCTTCTCAGGCGGCGGCAAGCTTGCGCGATGCGTACACGTTCCTTCGCCGTCTCGAGCACCGCTTGCAGTATCGCGACGATCAACAAACGCATGCGCTACCGGCCGACGCCTCGGAACGCGAGCTCCTGGCGCAAAGCCTGGCGCTGACGCCGGCGGAATTCGAACGCAAGCTCACGCAAGTTCGCGACACGGTTCGCGAGCAATTCGAAGTGGTGCTCGGCGCGCCGGCGGAGTCGCCCCCGAGCGCGATGCGCGCCGTGTGGGACGACCCGTCGAGTGACGCGGCGCCACACCAGCTCGTCAAGGCCGGTTACGTCGACGCAAACGCGATTCGCACACGGCTGGCAGGCGTTCGGTCGAGCGGCCGCTACCTGCAGTTGCCGCCGCACTCGCGCGAGCGATTCGATGCGCTCGTTCCGCGCCTGCTCGAAGTCGCATCGACCGAAAGCACGAGTCGCGTCGATCCCGCATCGCTGTTCGCGCGGCTCCTCGAGCTTGTCGTCACGGTCAGCAGGCGCAGTGCGTACCTCGCCCTGCTGATCGAGCATCCGCCGCTGCTGCCGCGAATTGCGGCGCTGATGGCGGCGTCCGCATGGGCCGCCGACTATCTCGTGCGCCACCCGATCCTGCTCGATGAGCTGCTCGATGCGCGCGTCGACGCTGGTGACGAAACGGCGTGGCGAGCGGAGCTTGCGAACACGCTTGCAGCGGCCGGTGACGACGCCGAGCGACGCATGGACGCGCTGCGCCATTTCAAGCATGCGCAGACGTTCAGGCTGCTGGTCCAGGACTTGAACGGCGCGCTCACCGTCGAGCGTCTTGCCGATCACCTTTCCGCAGTCGCCGACATCGTGCTCGAGGCGACGCTTTCGTCCGTGTGGGCGGCGACGCGCGGAGCGCGATCCGGCGCGCCGGAGTTCGCGATCATCGGCTACGGCAAGCTGGGCGGCAAGGAACTGGGTTACGCGTCCGATCTCGACCTCGTGTTCCTTTATGACGTCGGATCGCATCGCTTCGATGCCGACGCGATGCCTGCGGTTTACGCGCGACTGGCGCAGCGGCTCAACACGTGGCTGACGAGCACGACGTCGGCCGGGCAGCTCTATGACACCGACCTGCGGCTGCGACCGGATGGCGCAAGCGGGCTGATCGTTTCGAGCCTCGCCGCGTTTCGTCGCTATCAGCGCCAGAGCGCGTGGACGTGGGAGCACCAGGCGCTCACCCGCGCGCGCTACGTTGCGGGCGACGCTGCGATCGGCGTGGCATTCGAGGGCGAGCGCGAGTCGATCCTGCGGCTGCCGCGCGACGCCGGCAAGCTCGCCGCCGACGTCATCGACATGCGCCGGCGCATGGACGCGGGCCACCCGAATCCCGGTCCGCTGTTCGACTTGAAGCACGATCCAGGCGGCATGGTGGATATCGAGTTCGCTGTGCAGTATCTGGTGCTCGCGCATTCGGCGTCGCACGCGACGCTGACGCGCAATGCAGGCAACATCGCGCTTCTGCAGCATGCGGGCAAGCTGGGTCTCGTGCCAATGGACGTTGCGATCCGCGTTGCCGACGCTTATCGGGAATTCCGTCGGGAGCAGCATGCGGTGCGCCTGACCGGCGCAAACGAGGCTCGCGTAGAGCGGCGCGCACATGGCGATGCTCGCGCATCGGTCGACGCGCTCTGGCGTCATTTGTTCGGCTCGCCGTGGCGGTGAGTCGATCGACCGGATCGGCTAAACTTGCCGGTTCACCACATCGAAACCCCGGAGATGCACCCGATGTCGATGTCCGATCGCGACGGCTGGATCTGGTACGACGGCGAGGTCGTGCCTTGGCGCGACGCGACAACGCACGTGCTGACGCACACGCTGCATTACGGGATGGGCGTATTCGAGGGCGTGCGCTGCTACAAGACGGTCGACGGCGCGGCGATCTTCCGCCTGAACGACCACACGAGGCGGCTCTTCAATTCGGCGCGGATCTTCGGCATGCAGATTCCGTTTTCGCCGGAGGAGATCGAAGAGGCGCAAAAGGAGTGCGTGCGCCGCAACAAGCTCGACTCGTGCTACATCCGTCCGATCGTGTTCTACGGCAGCAACGCAATGGGCGTGGCTGCGCGATCGAACCCCGTCCGCATCGCGATCGCCGTTTGGCCATGGGGAGCGTACCTTGGCGCGGACGGTCTCGAGAAAGGCATCCGCGTCAAGACGTCGTCGTTCACGCACCATCATCCGAACGTCACGATGTGCAAGGCGAAAGCGGTCGGCAACTATCCCGCCTCGATCCTCGCAAACCAGGAAGCGACGCACGACGGTTACGAGGAGGCGATGTTGCTCGACCCGCAGGGGTTCGTGTGCCAGGGTTCCGGCGAGAACGTGTTTCTCGTGCGCGACGGCGCGCTGCACACGCCCGACCTGTCCGGCGGCGCGCTCGAAGGCATCACGCGAGCGACGATCATCGAGTTCGCAGGCGAGCTCGGCATCCCCCTGTTCGAGCGGCGCATCACGCGCGACGAGTTCTACATCGCCGATGAGGCGTTCTTCACCGGCACCGCGGCCGAAGTGACGCCGATCCGTGAGTACGATCAGCGACCGATCGGCGGGGGAACGCGCGGGCCGGTCACGGCGCGACTGCAAGAGGTGTTCTTCGACACGGTGAACGGAAGGAACAAGTCGAAGAGCCACTGGCTCAGTCACGTGTAATGGCTTCCCAACCGCAAGGGGACGCGGCGCTGCCGGTTGCGCGCGACGACCTGCCGGTCTTCTGCCCGAATCCGAAGATGCCGCTGTGGGCATCGCATCCACGCGTCTATCTCTTGCTCGACGAGCGCGGCGAGGCGCGTTGTCCTTATTGCGGGACCGTCTATCGACTTCAGGAGTCGGTTGACAACTGAATGGAGCGAATACTGATCGTCGCGCCGTCGTGGGTGGGCGACTCGATTCTTTCCGAGCCGCTGATCGCGCTGGTGCGCGAGCCGTACGAAGAACCCGTGATCGACGTGCTGGCGCCACCGTGGTGCGCGCCCGTCTACGCGCGTATGCGCGGCATACGCCGCATCATCGAGAGTCCGCTGGTGCATGGGCGGCTCGATCTCCCGGCCCGGCGTGTGCTGGCCGAAGAGCTCGCGCGGAACGGGTACACACGGGCGATCGTGCTGCCGAACTCGTGGAAGTCGGCGCTCGTGACGAAGCTCGCGAAGATTCCGCGACGCACCGGTTACGTCGGCGAGTTTCGCTATGGGTTGTTGAACGACATACGCCGGGTCGATCGCAAGGCGCGGCCGCGTCTCGTCGACCGCTTCGCCGCGCTTGCTGCTTCGCCCGGCGCACTCTTGCCGATGCCACCGGCCCCGGTGCTCGTCCCCGATGTTGCAAATCGGAACGCAGCCGCGCGCGCGCTGCATTTGCGCAGCGATCGACCCGTCGTCGTGCTATGTCCCGGCGCCGAGTACGGTCCGGCGAAGCGTTGGCCGCCGACGCATTTCGCGGACATCGCCGCGAGATTCCTCGCGCAAAACGCAGACGTGTGGCTCGTCGGCTCACCGAACGACCGGCTCGCAGCGACGTCGGTGCTCAAGGCTGCCGGCGATGGCGGACGCCACATCAAGGATCTCACCGGCCGCACCGACCTCGGCACGGCCGTCGACCTGCTTTCACTCGCAACGCTGGTCGTATCGAACGATTCGGGGCTGATGCACGCGGCCGCCGCCGTCGGCGCGCCGCTCGTGGCGTTGTTCGGCTCGTCGTCGCCGGTCATCACGCCGCCGTTGTCGACCGTCGCGCAAGTCGCGAAGATCGACATCGCGTGCAGCCCTTGCTTCGAGCGCGAATGTCCGCTCGGACACTTCAAGTGCATGCGCGAACTGTCGGTGAGCGCGGTTTACAATCTCGCGCGCGTTCATCTGCCGTCTACCTGACTTAAGCACTCGCTTCTCGCTCGCGCGCTCATGGGCAAGCCACGCACGCCGTCGATCTTCACTTCACCGCAGGACGCCGCGCTCGCGTTCTATCAGGCGTTCGAGGCCAAGGATGTCGACGCGATGATGGCCGCGTGGGCCGAAGACGAGGAGATCGTCTGCGTTCATCCCGGCGGCGCGAGGCTCGTCGGCTATGACGCGGTCCGCGCGTCATGGGATCGCATCTTCGCGGGTGAAGGCCGCGTCTCGTTCCGACTCGGCGAGGTCGTGATGATCGAAACCGTCGGGCTCGCGATGCAGAGCGCGATCGAGGACATCCACGCCGGCGAGCGCGGCGCGCAGGCGAGCGCAATCGTGACCAACCTGTTCTTGCGGACGCCGTCGGGATGGCGGATCGTTTGCCACCACGCTTCGGCAGCGCCACCAATGGCAGCAGCCGAAACGAAGGGTCCGTTACATTGACCCAAAGACGCCCCCGCCGCGATGCGACGGGGGCGTTACCAACTCGTCGGTTCTTGTTTACCCGCCGCCCGTCCCTCCAACCGTCAGGCCCTCGATCTTCAGCGTCGGCTGTCCGACGCCGACCGGCACGCTCTGGCCGTCCTTGCCGCACGTGCCGACGCCGGTGTCGAGCCGCATGTCGTTGCCGATCATCGTCACGCGCGTCAATGCGTCGGGGCCGTTGCCGATCAGCGTCGCGCCCTTCACCGGATAAGTAAGCCTCCCGTTCTCGATGCGCCACGCTTCGGCCATCGAGAACACGAACTTGCCGCTGGTGATGTCGACTTGGCCGCCGCCGAAGTTGACGGCGTAGATACCGTCCTTGACCGACGCGAGGATCTCGCCCGGATCGCATTCGCCATTCAGCATCACCGTGTTGGTCATGCGTGGCATCGGCAGATGCGCGAACGATTCGCGGCGTCCGTTGCCGGTCTCGACGACGCGCATCAACGACGAATTCATCCGATCCTGCATGTAGCCGCGCAGGATCCCGTCCTCGATGAGCACCGTGCGGCCGGTCGGCGTGCCCTCGTCGTCGAGGTTGAGCGACCCGCGGCGATCGGCCATCGTGCCGTCGTCGATCACCGTCACGCCCGGCGCCGCGACACGCTGCCCGACGCGTCCGGCGAAGGCGCTCGTGCCCTTGCGGTTGAAGTCGCCTTCGAGGCCGTGACCGATCGCTTCGTGCAACAGGATGCCCGGCCAGCCGGGACCGAGCACGACGGTCATCGTGCCGGCGGGCGCGGGTCGCGCGGCGAGATTCAGCATCGCCTGATCGACAGCCTGCTTCGCGTAGTGCATGAGCAGCGCATCGTCGAAGTACGCGTAGTCGAAACGACCGCCGCCGCCGGAATGGCCCTGCTCGCGACGACCGTTCTCCTCGACGATCACCGTGATCGAGACGCGGACCAGCGGACGCACATCGCTTGCGATCAAGCCGTCGCTGCGCGCGATCAGCACGTTGTCGTGTTCGCCCGCAAGCGACGCCATCACCTGCACGACGCGCGGATCGAGCGCGCGCGCCATGCGCTCGAGCTTTTCCAGCAGCGCAACCTTTGCCGATTCGGGAAGGCTCGCCACCGGATCGTCGACGCGGTACAGCGCGCGCGCATCGATGCCGCGCACGAGGGGCGCGTGCGTCGACTGGCCCTGCCGCCCGATCGAGCGCACGGCGGCGGCCGCTTCCTCGAGCGCATGGAGCGAAACATCGTCGGAATAGGCGAACGCCTGTTTCTCGCCGGCAACGGCACGAACACCGACGCCCGAGTCGATCGAAAAGGAGCCCGACTTGACGATGCCCTCCTCGAGGCTCCAGCTCTCGAAGCGCGATTGCTGGAAGTAAAGGTCGGCGAAGTCCACCTCGTGCTCGTGGATCGACGCCAGCACGCGGTCGAGCTGCGGCCGCGTCAGGTTGCTCGCGGTGAGGATCGAGCGCTCGACATCGGAAACGATCGGGGTCATCGAAAGGAATACGTAGAGGGAATCAGCGAATTTTACAGTTGGGGACCGCCGAGGTTCATCGCAAGCCGACGACCGTGCCTCTTCTGTCTTTACTGACTGCTGACCGCTGACTGCTGACTCCTTATACCCAAGTAAGTCTCAGCGACCTTTGAATCGGCCGCAAGCTCGCTCGCCGGACCATGCGTCGCCAACTCGCCCGTCTCGAGAACGTAGCCGTAATCGGCTACGTTGAGCGCCGCGCGCGCATTCTGCTCGACGAGCAGGATCGATACACCCGTCGCGCGCAGCTCGCCGATGATGCCGAAGATCTCGCGAACGATCAGCGGGGCGAGGCCGAGCGAAGGCTCGTCGAGCATGAGCAGCCGCGGCTTGGCCATCAACGCGCGACCGAGCGCCAGCATCTGCCGCTCGCCGCCCGACAGCGTTCCCGCGAGCTGGCCCCTACGCTCTTTCAGACGGGGAAAGCGCGCGTAAACCTCGCCAACGGATGCCTCCACCGCGCTCGTTCCCCGACTCCGGCGCGAGAACGCGCCCAGCACGAGGTTGTCGGCGACGCTCATGCCGGCGAAGAGCTCGCGCCGCTCGGGCACGAGCACCAGTCCGCAGCTGACGCGCTGTTCGACGGATAACGGAGCGAGCGGCCGCCCGTCGAAGTGAAGCGATCCTGTCGAAGGCAACAGGCCGATGATCGCCGAAAGCAGCGTCGTCTTGCCGGCGCCGTTCGGACCGATGACCGTGACGATGCGGCCCTCATCGACGGACATCGACACGCGATGAACCGCCTCGACCTTGCCGTAGGCGACCGAAACGTCGCGCACCGTGAGCAGCGAACTGCTCATACCCCGCCCAAATACGCTTCGCGCACGGCGGGATTGCGCTGAATTTCCGAGGGTGCCCCGGTCGCGAGCAGCTCGCCGAAGTCCATCACGACGAGCCGGTCGGTGACCCCCATGACGAAGTCCATATCGTGTTCGACAAGAAGGATCGTCATGCCTTCCGCGCGAAGCGAACGCAGAAGTTCCGCGAGCTTGCGTTTCTCCTGATAGCGCAAGCCGGCTGCCGGCTCGTCCAGCAACAGGAGCTTCGGTTGCGCAGCGAGCGCCCGGGCGATTTCGGTGATGCGCTGCTGGCCCAGCGGCAAGCTTCCGGCGGCATCGTGCAGGTGCTCGGTCAGGCCGCAACGCTCGATCGCCGCCGCCGCTTCCGAAAGCGCGCGGGCCTCCTCGATGCGATCGAGGCGCAACAGCGCGCGGACCACACCCGCGCGGCCTCGTCGATAGGCCCCGAGCGCGACGTTGTCGAGCACGCTCATCCGCGCGATCAGCTTGACATGCTGGAACGTTCGCGCGATGCCGCGCTCCGCGATCTCGAAGGGCGCGAGCCCCGAGATCGTTGCGCCGTCGAACTCGATCAAGCCGGCGGTGAGCGCGAGATTGCCGGAGATCAGGTTGAACGTCGTCGTCTTGCCGGCGCCGTTTGGTCCGATCAATCCGAGAATCTCGCCGGAGCGGAGCGTGAACGACAGGTCGTTGACCGCGGTCAGGCCGCCGAAATGCCGGCGCACCGCTTGGACGTCGAGCAAGGGGGCCGTCGTCTTCAACCGCGGTTCGACCGGCATTGGCGCAGCGGGCGTGACGGGCTTCTGCGCAGGCGGCGGCAAATAGTGCGCGAGCCATGGCCACACGCCCTCGCGTGCGCGTTGCAACAACACGATCATCAGAATGCCGAACGCGATCATCTCGAAGTTCGATGACGGCGTGACGCCCGCCGGCAACACGGTGACGAGCGCGTCGCGAAACAATGTCATCAGCACGCCGCCCTCCTGCAACCATTGCTTGAGCAGCGTGATCAGCGTCGCACCGATCACCGCGCCCCAGACGCTGCCCGCGCCGCCGACGACCGCCATGAACAGGTATTCGATGCCCTGATTGATGCCGAACGGCGTCGGATTGACGAAGCGCTGCAGATGCGCATACAGCCATCCCGAGATGCAGGCCAGGAGCGCCGCATACACGAAGACGATGATCTTCAGTCGCGCCGCGTTGACGCCGAACGCCTCGGCCATCTCGAGGCCCCCGCGCAGCGCGCGGATTGCACGGCCCGGCCGCGAGTCGAGCAGATTGTTCGTGCTCCACAGAGCCACGAGCGCGATGGCCCAGATCAGAAAGTAGTAGTAGCGCTCGTTGCGCAGCTCGAGCGTGCCGAGCGTCAACGCGGGCACGCCGGTCATGCCCGTATGGCCGCCGAGCGCGTCGAGATTGCCGAACAGGTAATAAAGGCTGATGCCCCATGCGATCGTCGCGAGCGGCAGGTAATGGCCTCGCATGCGCAGCGTGATGAAGCCGAGCGCGAGGCTGACGACCGCGGTGAACGCAAGGCCGATCGGCAGCGTGATCCACGGCGAGGTGCCGTAACGCGTCGCGAGATAGGCGCTCGTATACGCGCCGAGACCGACGAAAGCGGCCTGGCCGAACGACGTTTGGCCAGCGACGCCGGTCAGAAGCACAAGGCCGAGCGCGACGATGCTGTAGAGGCCGATGTAGTTGCCGAGCGTGACCCAGAATTGCGGGGCGAAGAGCGGCAGCGCGGCCAATCCCGCGATCAGTGCGACGATCGGGAGGCGGGAGAACACGTCAGTGGCGCCGGGCCGCCCCAAGCCACTGACTGCGCCCCCTCGGGGGGCAGCGACCCACGGAAGCGTGGGGGTCGTTCATCTATTCCTCTTCTTCGTGATGGTGCGTCGTGAGACTTCGCCACAAAAGTACGGGAATGATCAGCGTGAACACGATCACTTCCTTGAACGCGCTCGCCCAGAACGAGCTGAACGATTCGATCAGCCCGACGAGCAGCGCGCCGGCCGCCGCAAGCGGATAACTCGCGAGGCCGCCGATGATCGCGCCGACGAAGCCTTTGAGCGAAACCAGGAACCCGGAGTCGTAGTAGACCGTCGTGATCGGGCCGATGAGCACGCCGGAAAACGCGCACAACAGCGACGCGAGCATGAACGTCAGCGTGCCGGCAAAGTTCGGCGAGACGCCGCAAAGCCGCGCACCGACGCGATTGATCGCCGTGGCGCGCAACGCCTTGCCGTACAGCGCGCGGCCGAAGAACAATCCGAGCGCAACGATGAGCAGCACGCTCGTGACAACGACCAACACGCTCTGCATGTTGAAGTGTACGTCGCCGATCGTGAACGCGGCGGACGAGAACGGCGGCGTGCGCGAGCCTTCGGCGCCGAAGAACCACAGGCCGAGGCCGAGGAGCGCGAAGTGCACGGCAACCGACACGATGAGCAGCACGAGCACCGACGCTTCGGCGATCGGTTGATAAGCGATGCGATAAAGCAACGGCCCGAGAGCCGTCACGGCCGCCAGCGTCGCGATGATCTGCACCGCGAGCGGCAATCCCATCGGCGCCACCGCGAAGACGATGGCCGCGATTGTCAACGGAGCGCCCGTCCAGAGCAGCAGTTGGCGAGGAATCCTGCGCGATTCGCCGCGCCTCGCGCACGCGACGATTTCCATGATGCCCGCGACGATGGCCATTACGGCCAGCAGGCCGACGGTTCCGGGCGTTCGGCCAAGCTGCAGACCGGCGAGCGTCAGCGTCCCGAACGCAACAAACTCGCCGGACGGCACCCAGATGACGCGCGTGACCGCGAACACCAGCACCAGCGCGAGCGCGAGCAGCGCGTAGATCGCGCCGTTCGTGATGCCGTCCTGCGTCAGGAGCGCGGCGATCGACCAGTCCATGGCGGGTGGCGTCGCGCCGCTTCAACGTTCAGAAACGCGCGGCCGGCTCCTGACGGGTGATTACCACTACTTGGTCAACACCCACTTGCCGTTGTCGATGCGCACCATCACACGCGCGCGGTTGTCGAGCCCGTTGTGGTCGGTCGGCGACATGACGAACACGCCGTGCGTCGCAATGACGTTCGCCGATTCCAGCGCATCGCGCAGCGCGACGCGGAACTCGCGCGTGCCCGGCTTCGCCTTCTTCAGCGCGGCCGGGATCGCCTGGTTCAGCAGCAGATACGTGTCCCACGCGTGGCCGCCGAACGTCGTGCGCGTGCCGAATTTCTGCTCGTACTTCGTGATGTAGTCGGCTGCGACTTTCTTGATCGGATTCGAATCGGGCAGCTGCTCGTACACCAGCATCGGTCCCGCCGGAAGCACCGTTCCGTTGCCGTCCTTGCCGACGACGCGCAGGAAGTCGGGATTCGCGACGCCGTGCGTCTGGTAGACCTTGCCCTTGTAATTGCGCGCGACGAGCTCCTTCTGCGGAGTGGCGGCGGGCGTGCCGGATGCGCCGATCAGGATCGCGTCGGGGTTCGCCGAAACGAGCTTCAGCACCTGTCCGGTCACCGACGCGTCGTTGCGGTTGTAGCGCTCGTCGGCGACGACGTTGATGCCGGCGGTCTTCGCCGAGCTTCGGATCTCGGCGAGCCAGCTCTCGCCATAGGCGTCGGCAAAGCCGATGTAACCCAGCGTCTTCACGCCGTTCGCTTTCATATGGACGGCGATCGCATCCGCCATCAGCGAATCGCTCTGCGGCGTCTTGAACACCCAGCGCGTCTTCGGGTTCGCCGGATCGACGATGCGGTGCGACGCGGCCATCGAGATCATCGGCACTTCCGCGTCGGCGACGACGTCGACCATCGCGAGCGAGTTCGGCGTGATCGTCGAGCCGACGATGACGTCGACCCGGTTCTCGGCGATGAGCCGCCGCGTGTTCGTCACTGCACGCGTGGTGTCCGACGCATCGTCGAGCACGACCCAATTGATCTTCTCGCCGCCGATCGTGGCGGGCAGCAGCTCGAACGTGTTGCGCTCGGGAATGCCGAGCGAAGCCGCGGGGCCGGTCGCGGACAGCGTCACGCCGACGTTGATGTCGGCGAACGCGCAGAGCGAAACGGCGGATAACGCCAGGGCAAGGCTACGCGTGACGGCGACGAGTCTCATGCTTCTTCCTCCGATGCGCGACGCTTTGCGTCTGCGTCGCGCGACTTGACGTTTCAGGTTCGCTGCAGCCGATCGCGAATCTCGCGCAGCAGCAGCGTGTCCTCCGGCGTCGGCGCTGCCGCCACCTCCTGCTTCCGCCGTGCCCGGTTCATCGCCTTCACCATCCAGAAAATCACCAACGCGAGGATGATGAAGTTGATGACGATGGTGACGAAGCTTCCCCACGCCAGCACCGTACCCGCTTTCTGCGCAACGTCGAGCGGCGCGCCGGCGGGTACATTACCGGCCAGGATCCAGTACTTGTTCGAGAAGTCGACGCCACCGCCGGTCATCACGGAAATGATCGGCATGACGACATCCTTGACCAGCGAGTCGATGATCTTCGAGAACGCGGCGCCGATGATGACGCCGACGGCCAGATCCATCACGTTGCCCTTGAGGGCGAACTCACGGAACTCCGAACGGAATGTCATGCGCTTCGTCTCCCCTCGTTGACCTACGTCAGACCGCCGCCTCCCCCGACTCACCGGTGCGGATGCGGATGACCTGGTCGACGTCGGTGACGAAGATCTTGCCGTCGCCGATCTTGCCGGTGCGGGCCGCCTTGACGATCGCCTCGACGGCGCGTTCGACCAGCGCGTCGGCGAGAACCACCTCGACTTTGACCTTGGGCAGGAAATCGACGACGTACTCGGCGCCGCGATAGAGCTCGGTATGACCTTTCTGTCGCCCAAAGCCCTTCACCTCGGTGACGGTCAGGCCGGTTACGCCGACCTCGGACAGCGCTTCACGGACTTCGTCGAGCTTGAAAGGCTTGACGACGGCTTCGATCTTTTTCATGCCGTTTGAATGCCCTGCAGAATGTCCGTGCACCGGAGATTACACGATCCGCCCGATTGAGCTATCGGCGGGCGAAAGCGACAATTGCCGTTTGCCGATGGTTGCCTCCGCACCCCACGCCGCATCCCGCCGTTCCAACACGGTGCGCGAAATCGCGCTGGCCGACGTCGACGCCGCGCATTGGGATGCGCTTGCGCCGGGACAACCGCTGCTGTCGCACGCGTTCCTCACGGCGTTGCACGCCAGCGGCTGCGCGAGCCGCTCGACCGGCTGGGAGCCGCGCTTTCTGGGCGCGTTCGCGGACGATGGACTCATCGGCGCAGTTCCGCTGTACGTCAAGACGCACTCGTACGGCGAATACGTGTTCGACTGGGGTTGGGCCGACGCGTACCGCCGTTACGGTCGACGCTATTACCCCAAGCTCGTTGCCGCGATTCCGTTCACGCCGGTGACCGGACCGCGACTACTGACAGCCGATTCATCCACGAAGCGCGCGCTGCTCGATCACGCACGCGACATCGTAACGAAACGCGAAGCCTCGTCGCTGCACCTGCTGTTCACCGACGACGCGGACGCCGCGGTTTGCCGGCAGGCGGCGATGATCGAGCGAACCGGCGTGCAGTTTCGCTGGTCGAACTCCGGCTACCGCGACTTCGCCGACTTTCTGGCGACGTTTGCGCACGCCAAGCGCAAGAAGGTCAGGCAGGATCGGCGCAAGGTGGCGGAAGCGGGCGTGACGCTCGTGCGCAAGACCGGCCACGACATCACGGCGCGCGACTGGGCGTTCTTCTATCGCTGCTACGAAGCGACCTACCGCGCGCATCATTCGACGCCGTACCTGACGCCATCGTTCTTCGAGCGCATCGCCGCAACAATGCCGGCGCATCTTCTGATGGTGCTCGGCGAGCGCCCGGGCCGGCCGATCTGCGCGGCGCTCGACGTGTTCGACCCGCAGACGCTGTGGGGCCGCTATTGGGGAACGCTCGAATACGTTCCAGGGCTTCACTTCGAGGCCTGCTACCACCAGGCGATCGAGTTCTGCATCGAGCGCGGAATCGGTGCGTTCGAAGGCGGCGCGCAAGGCGCGCACAAGCTAGCGCGGGGCCTTGTGCCGATTACCACGCATTCGGCGCATGCAATCGCCGATCCCGCATTCGCCGACGCAATCGGAGCGTTCTGTGCGCGCGAGCGCGTAGATATCGCGCATGCGATGGAGGAATTGGGAGAGAGTCGGCCGTTCAGGAAAGGCGCGACGGAGACCTAGTCGCTGGTACGCGACCATTTAAACGACGATCGGTCGATTAGTGTCAACGTGGCCGCCACCGTCTTCGCGTCGCTGATCAGCACATGACCGAGGACGTCGCCGACGGCGCCACCAGCTTTCAGCTCGGCTACGGAGATCTCGCGTGGCAGTCCATACCGGATCATAGCGATCGCGACGTCCTGTCACCCATGCTCAGCAACGCCCGTTCGAGCGTCGACCACCGCTGGAGCACTTCCTGAAAGACCTCCTGCGAGAGGATCGTGTCGCGGATCGGCGGCTGGCCGCGTAGATCGGCGCAGCAAGATAACGGCGATGCGCTTGCAAGCGCTTGGCGAACTCGCCGGCGATTTAGAACGCATTCAGGCATTCGCCGAGCGTGCGGTCTACGCCTGCGCGCGTCAGGTTCAGCCGCTCGGCGATCTTTGCCTGCGTCATGTTCTCCATGTAGTACAGCCGCGCGACGCGCGCGCGAAGCTGTTCGTTCATCGAAGCGCCCCGCCCGCCGGGGCTAAGCCCGTCGCGTCAGATCGCATGCGATGGCGGCCGGATGATGGCGGCGATCATCCGGCCCGCGCCCCCGGCGACGTGACGTTCGTAGCTCTTCAAGAGGCCATCGAACCCCGCGTCGTTCACTTGATCAGGGCATTCGTCTCGCTGACCAGCCGCTGGAGGCCTGCCTCGGGTGTCGTCTCGCCGCGCATCACGCTGGTGATAATGTCGCGCTGCGCCCGCCAGATCCTCACCGCATTACCGCCCGGATAGCTGTCCCATGGGAGCGAACGGTCCATCTGCAACGCGACCGTGCGGAAATTAGGGTTCGCGTCATAGAACTTGCCGAGCATCTGCGGCTCGAGCGCCCGCCTGTTCGTCGGCAGATAGCCGGTCGTCTCGACGACGATCTTTTGCGCCTCGGGGCCGGTGATGAACTTGATGTAGTCCCACGCTGCTTTCTGCTTCGCCGGATCGCGGGCCGTGACCACGGCAGCATTTCCTCCGGTGGGTATGCCGCCGTTCGCCTTGTTGTCGATCGGAAACGTCACCGTGCGAAGCGTGAACCGGCTGCCGATCGTATCGAGGACCAGCCGCAGACGCGCCGGCGAATCGATGAAGATGCCGATCTTGCCTGCCGAGAACTGCTGCCGCGACTGGTCAAAGTCGATGAGCTGCATGCCGCCGTCGGTGACAAAGCGTCGGAACGTACGCAGTGCCTTCAACCCGACTTCGCCGCCGAACGCGGACGCGGTTCCGGCGTCGTTCAGCATCTTGCCGCCGTTCTGGAGGACCATCGCGTTCCACAGCCAGTTGTCGGGCCACACGTGCACGTTGTACGCGATGCCGTCGACGTCGGGTGAAGCGGCCTTGATTCGCTTCGCCAGGTCGATGACGCCGTCCCACGTGTCCGGGAACTTCGCGGGATCGCCGCCTCCCTTTCGTACGAGCTCCTCGTTCAGATAGATGATCGGCGTCGACGCGTTGAAGGCCATGCCGTAGAGCTTGCCGCCGACGCGACCGAGCGCAAGGATCCTGTCCGAGTAGTTCGCATCGCGCCACGCCTGCGGTTCTGCTGCGAGCATCGGTGCGAGATCGACGATCTGGTTTCGCTTGGCCAGTGTCTCCGCGAGCTCGGTCAGCAAGTGGTAGCCCGAGAAATTGATATCGGGCAACTGGTTGGTGACCGCCTGCCTCAGCATCGTCTGGTGCCCGTCGTCATAGGTCGGTGCGGGCGCGCGGAACTGGATCTTGACGTTCGGAGTCCGCTTCATGTACTCCTCTGCGACCGCGTCGTGGAACTTCTGGAAGCCCGGGTTCGCATACAACACGTCCAGCGTCACCTGCTGCGCAAGCGCAATGGAACTCGCCAACAGGACGCTCGCGATCGCGAGAGTGCCCGCGATGACTTTCGGTCTGCTCATGGTTTCTCCTCGCTCGATGGCCTCGAAACGTCGTGGGCCGTGTCACCGCGTCCGCGCACGGCGTTCGCAGTTTACTTGACTCCCGTGCTGATTCCCTCGATAAAGCGCCGCCGTGCGACGATAAACAGTATGACGAGCGGTGCGGTAATGATCGCGGCGCCCGCCATCAGTGCACCATAATTCGATCCGGTCTCCGCATCGGCGAAATACATCATTCCGAGTGGCGGCGTCGCGAGGCGCGTGTCGGAGATTACGATCAGCGGCCAGTACAGGTCGTTCCAATGCGCGACGGCCGAGAACACCGAGAATGCAGCGATCGCCGGCCATGCGCTGGGCGCGACGATGCGCCAGACGATCTCGAACTCGCTGACGCCGTCGAGGCGCGCGGCCTGGATGATCTCGTCCGGATAGGTCTTGAAGAACTGACGGAACAGGAAGATGCCGAATACCGACAGGAAGAACGGCACCATCATCGAGAAGTACGTGTTGAGGAGGCCCAGGTTGGCGAGCGCGATATACAGAGGCAGTGCCGGCGCCTGCGTCGGGATGCACAAGCCCAGCAGCACCAGCGCGAATATCGCCGGGCGGCCCGGAAAACGCAGCTTCGCCAGCGCATAAGCGCAGGGAATCGCGACGAGCAGCTGTACGACGAGGATTCCGGCGCAGACGATGACGCCGTTCAGCATGAAGCGCAGGAGCGGCGCCTGGGTCAATGCGCGTTGGTAGTTCTCCCGGGCGTAGAAGTCCCTTGGCCAGAGCATATAGCTGGCGTCGAACACCTCCGACGGCGCCTTGACCGAGGTGACCAGCATCCAGACGAACGGCATCAGGATGAACAGGGCGCCGGCAATGAGTATCGCGTGCACGACGAGCAGCGAAACCAGCCGGCGCAGTCTGCGCGCGAGCGGCGTGATCGACGTATGCGTCGCGGCAGACGGCACTCGATTGAGAATCACGCTCATCGGTAGTGCACCCGCCGATCGAGCACGAACGTCTGCACGATTGAGAAGACAACGATGAACGTCAGGAAGATGAACGTCAGCGCCGCGGCGTATCCCATGTTGAAATACTGGAACGCCTCGAGATAGGTGGCGTAGAGCAGCACTTGCGACGATCCCATCGGCCCGCCGCGCGTCAGTACCGCGACGGTGTCGAAAATCTTGAACGCGGTAATCGACGTCGTCACGATGACGAACATCGTCGTCGGCCCCAGCAGCGGCCAGATGATTTGCACGAAACGGTCGATCGGACTGACACAGCCGTCCACTTCGGCGGCTTCTTGGATTTCGCGCGGGATAGCCGATAGCCCGGCGAGGAACAGCACCATGTTGAAGCCGATCAGCTGCCAGATGCCGATCATGGCGAGCGTCGGCAGAACCAGCGCCGGCTCGGTGAGGAACGGCATCGTTGGAAACCCCAGCTCGCGCAGGACGCCGTTCACCGGACCGATGCGAGGATGAAGCATGAACTGCCAGACGGTGGCCATCGCAATGAGCGTCGACGTCACCGGAAGGAAATAGATCACCTCGTAGAACGAGCGGCTCCGCTTCCGGCGATGGATCAGCATCGCGACGACGAGCGCGAGCGCGACCGAGCCGGGCAGAACGATCGCAACGTAGAGAAGCGTATTGCCCAGCGCTCGCCGCAGCACCGGATCGGCGAACGCCTTGTGGAAATTCGCGAGGCCGACGAAGCGGATGTCGACGGCGCCGAGCTGATAATCCGATAAGCTCAGCCAGGTGAGCACGCCGAGCGGAGCGAGGATGGTGAGGAACAGCAACGCCAGCGCTGGCAGCGCGAACCCCGCTCCCATGAGGGCCTCGATCCGACGCTGCCGGTTGGGAAACGCTCGGACCGAATGGGCTGCCATCGCTCGACCGCTTGCCGTCACGCTGTTCCGCGGGACTGCACGATCGTGACGTTTTCCGGTCGCTCGTAAAGGGCTGTCGGCGCCTCGACCGGTGAGAGGCGCATGCCGTCGGGCCCGAATACGTGGCAAGCGTCGATGTCGAACTGGAGCGCCACCTCACCCGCCTCCGCGAAACGCGCAGGATCGACCGTCACGCGGCTCGTCGCCGTGCCCGACGCGCTTGAAAGAAGATCGAAGTAAAGAATGTGCTCGGCGCCGAGATTTTCCATCCGTCGCAATCGCGCACGCAGCGCCGGGGCCTCCACCGTGAGCGTGGTCGGCACGATAGCCTCCGGCCGCACGCCCAACGTCACCGTCGAGCCTTCCGGCAGCCCGGTCCGAATCGGAAGATCGCGGCCGGCAAGCTCGACCCGCCCGCCGGCGCCGATGCGTGCGGCAAACGTGTTGATGACCGGACTGCCGATGAACTGCGCAACCTTTAGATTGATGGGACTTTTGTACAACTCGCTCGGCGTGCCGAGCTGCAGGATTTCGCCGGCGTCCATCACCGCCACGCGGTCGGACATCGTCATTGCTTCGACCTGATCGTGCGTGACGTAGATGAACGTTGCACCGATGCGCGCATGCAACTCGGCCAGCTCGGCTCGCATGTGCACGCGAAGTTTCGCGTCGAGGTTCGACAGCGGCTCGTCCATCAGGAACACGTGCGGGTGCCGCACCATCGCGCGACCGAGCGCGACACGCTGGCGCTGCCCACCGGACAGTTGCGCCGGCCGACGATTGAGCAGCGACGCGATCTCGAGCTGTCTGGCAACGGCGCCCACGTCGGCGGTGATATCGCGCATCACCCGTCGCCGCCTCATCGATAACAGCCGCACGAGCGGTATGCGCTCGGCCAGTGTCAGCCGTCCCATCATCAACGGTAGCGCGATGTTGTTGAACACCGTCATGTGCGGGTAGAGCGCGTAGCTCTGGAACACCATCGCGACGCCGCGCTCGTGCGGACGCAAGTGATCGACGCTCGCGCCGCCGATGCTGACCGTGCCCGAGTCCTGCATCTCGAGGCCGGCAATGATGCGCAACAGCGTCGACTTCCCGCAGCCCGACGCACCGACGAGCGTCAGGAATTCACCATCGGCAATCGAGAGCGCGATATCGCGCAGCACCCGGACGGATCCGAAGCTCTTTGCGATCGACGAAAGCTCGACGGCAGCCAACGACATTCCCTTTCAGGCGCGGTTGCGGGGGGGATACACCTCGTGTACCAGATCATCGATCCAGTAGTCCTGCAGCCCCGCGATCTCGGCGAACTCGACGGATACGGCGTCGCGGTCGAACTCGTAGATGGCGGCGCCCAGTCGCGCCACGCCTTGCGGCGGGGCGTTCATGTCGGGGCCGACGAGAAATGCGGACGAAGGGGCCCACACGTAACGCGTGCCGTCGTAGATCGTGTCGTGCCAACGGTGAAGGTGTCCGCTCGCGATCAGCGCAACGTCGAACCGTCGCACGATCGTCATCAGCTCTGCGCGCAACGCGGGCTTGACCGTCCAGTAGCCGATGTCGAGCTCGTCCGGTGTGTCGAGAAACAGCGGCTTGTGCAGGAACCACGCGAGGCGGCGCCCGCCTGCTTGCGAAACCGTGCGCACGAGCCACTGCGCCTGCTCGGCTTCCGCTTCGGTGTCGGTGCCGAACAGCAGCGCATTGAGTCCGACGAGTCGCCAGCCCTCGATGTCGTGAACCCAGTGATCATCGCCGAAATACCGCCGCCAGCGAGCAAGGCGCGCGGCGGTGACCGGCTGGTGTGGGTCGGCGCCATCGCCGACATCATGATTGCCGGGAACCGCGAGGACCGGGATGCCAAGCTCATGCAGCAGCGACACGCAGTAACGCATGTCCTCCTCGTGGTCCGCGCCGTCGACGGTCACGTCGCCCGTGTGAATGACAAGGTCGGGACGCTTGAGGGCGATCCAGTCGGCCACCGGTCGCCAGTTCGGCGCGAAGTGAGTCTTCGCCGGGCTCAGATGCGTATCGGAGATCTGGACGACACGTAGCACGGCGTGGGGGGACCGGACGTTGCGATCGATTATGGGTAGAGGATCGCCTTGATGACGCCGTCGTTGCGCGCGACGTGCAACTCGAACGCCTTGTCGACGTCTTCGAGACCAAAGGAGTGGGATGCGAGAGGAGCGAGCGTGATCCTCCCGCTCGCGGCCAGAGCGATCGCGCGCGGATAGATCTCGGGCATGCGTCGCGAGAATTTCACCGATAGACCTCTGCGGCGCGCGTCGGCGGCCGGCAACGCATAGCGATTGCCGTGCGGAATGCCGACGATGACGACGCGGCCACCGATGCGGGCGCAGCGCGCCGCGTGCTCGAGGCCGTGCTCCGAGTCCGTTGCTTCGAGAACGACGTCGACGCCGCGTCCGTCGGTTGCATCGGCGATCTCCCCGAAGCTCGCGAAATGCCGATCGGCACCGAGCGTGGCCGCGAGCTTCGCGCGATAGCCGACGGGGTCGACGGCGTAGACGCTCTGCGCCCCGGACAGCCGGGCAAGCTGTACCAACAGCAGGCCGATCGGGCCGCAGCCGAGCACGGCGACGGTTTCCATCAAGCGCAGGCGTGCAAGATCGAGCGCATGGATCGCAACGCCGAGCGGTTCGAGCATTACCGTCGTCGCCGCGTCGAACCCTTCTGGAACCGCGTGAAGTGCTGACGAAGGCACGACGACGTATTCGGCCATGCCGCCGTTCTGGGAACCATAGCCCAGGAAGCGCACGGTCGGGCACAGGTTCGTATGGCCGCGCTCGCACCATTCGCACATGCCGCAAGGCTTCGCCGGATCGACGGCCACCAACGTTCCGACAGGGAGGGCGGCCTGTTCGGCGGATTCCGCGGTGATGACGCCGGCGACCTCGTGGCCGAGCACGAGCTGGTTCACGTTCGTCCGGCCGGTCGTACCCCCCTCGAGATAGGAATGCACATCACTGCCGCAAACCCCTAC
>DATLNR010000165.1:0-14883 GCA_035536655.1 Casimicrobiaceae bacterium | reverse complement strand
GAATGGATGCACGAGCTTCCGCCGATGCGGCACGTGACGCGTGGAACGGTGGTCGACGTGCATCACGCGATTCTTCCTCTTACGGCACGCATTTCGCCGGACTCGCGAAAGCTTCTCGCGTCGTCGCGCCCGATTGTCGACGATTCCGCGTTCAAGATCCTTTCACCGGTCGACATGGTGCTGCATGCTGCGTCGCATCTGTTCCATAACGAGGAGCTCTCGTCGGGGCTGCGCGACCTGATCGATCTTGATTCGCTGCTGAACGAGTTCTCGGCAGAGCAAGATTTCTGGAAGAGACTCATCGATCGCGCGTTCGAGCTGCAACTCTCGCGAGCGTTGTATTACGCGCTGCACTGTCTGATCGGCATCCTCGCCACATCGATTCCCGGCGGGGTGCTCGCGGCGATCTCGTCCGCATCGCCGCCGCGCGCAGTGGCTGCGCTGATGAGCGTGCTCTTCGCGCGCGCGCTTCGACCGCATCATCCGAGCGCGCGCGACGCGCTCACACCGATCGCCGTCAAGCTGCTCTACGTGCGCGCTCACTGGCTGCGCATGCCGCCGCTGTTGTTGCTTCGCCACTTGACGATCAAGGCGTTCCGGCGGGAAGAAATCGAGGATCGAGACCGCGTCTGACCGATCGCCGGCGCCAGGTGATCCTGCTCGGCGACGTGCCGGTGGCAGTGACGAACACGGCGATGGGCGTCGTTGCATCGGGTCGCCATTCGTCACGTCGTGGCTGGTTCACGTTGTCGTGACAACATGAAGAAGAACGCGCGACTTGTTGCATATTCGGCAGTTTTTTACACAACACTGTCGCATCGGGGCGACGCTTTGCGGCTGTTTGCGTCGGTGTCTTGCACCGCCGGTGTGCTACAGCCAACGCGACTCTTAAAACACAATGAAATTGCAACGTAACTGGGTAATAATCCGCACGCCGCATTCCCCGTTTGCACGTAACGTTCTGACCGGACCATTTCCTTGCAGCCATAGATGATCGAAAGCTTCACTCCGATGCGAGCTGCGTTCAAGACGACGAGAAGCCGCGACACGAACCGAGACGGATCGTGGTGACTTTCCTTCGTCAGAACATGACGCTGGCGACGTTTATGCAACTCGTCGTCGAGCTGTCGTGGCTGGTCGCGGCCGGCATGATTGCGATCCATTACCTCGTGCGGCTGGGCGAACCGCTCGCGGAAGCCGTGCCTTCGGCCGTGACTTTCGCGGTGCTGCTGGTCGCGCTTAACGCGGCGTTCGGTGTCTACCGCCGGAACGACAAGCTCGCGTCGAGCGAGTACGCGCTTCGCGTTTTGCTCGCGGCGTCGATCGGCGTACCGATCGCCTATCTGATCGACGGCATTCTTCCGGTCGGCGGCTATCTTCAGGACGATCTTTTCACGATCGCGGCGCTGGCTTTCGGCGGTCTGATCGTCGTTCGGCACGTCGTCATTCTTCCGCTGGTCGGCGTGCTGCTGCCGCACCGCGTGCTGGTCCTGGGGACCGGAGTTGAAGCGCAGCTCGTCGAAGCATCGCTCGCGTCGTCGGTGCCTGCGGGTCTGCGGCTCGTCGGCTTCTATCCGCTCGACAAGCAGGCGGACGTGCGAGTGCCGCACAACCTGGTGCTCAAATCGTCCGGATCACTCGAGGACTGCGTGAAGGCACGCGGCGTCCACGAGATCATCGTTGCGGTCCGCCAGCAACGAGGCGGCGTGCTGCCGCTGCGCCATCTTCTCAATTGCCGACTCGCCGGCGTCGAGATCACCGAGCTCGCCAGCTTTTTCGAGCGCGTTCACGGCAAGGTTCCGATTGAGTTGCTGAAGGTCAGCTGGCTGATCTACGGCGACGGGTATCGCCAGGGCTTCGCCAGAACGACGATCAAGCGGCTTTTCGACTTGTTGGCCGCGACGTCGCTTCTGATGCTCTCGTTTCCGGTGATCCTGCTTGCCGCCGCGGCGATCGCACTCGAGAGCGGCATGCCTGTCCTCTACAAGCAGGAGCGCGTCGGGCTTGGCGGTCGGCGGTTCACCGTGTTCAAGTTCCGCAGCATGGCGCACGACGCGGAGGATGGCGGCAAGGCGCGATGGGCGGTGGCGCGCGATCCCCGGGTAACGATGGTCGGTCGAATCCTCAGGCGCTCGCGCATCGACGAGCTGCCTCAGCTCTTTAACGTGCTGAGCGGCCAAATGAGCCTCGTCGGCCCGCGGCCCGAGCGGCCCGAGTTCGTGGAGATGCTAGCCGGCCAGGTTCCGTTCTACGCCGTGCGGCACAGTGTCAAACCGGGGGTGACCGGGTGGGCGCAGGTACGCTATTCTTATGGAGCGACGATCGAACAATCGATTCGAAAGCTCGAGTACGACCTCTACTACGTGAAGAATCATTCGCTTGCGTTGGACGTCCTCGTGCTTCTGGAAACGGTCCGCGTCGTTCTGCTGGGCGAAGGCGCCCACTAGCCGGGGGTTCGCCCTCGGGTCGCGTCGCAGCGCACACGCGGCGAAATCGTTTGGGTCGACTGACGTGAGCAGGTTCAGACCGGCGCACGACAACGCTAACGTCCGTCGTTTTCGGCGTCGCCGCGTTCGCGTAGCGGCGCATCCGCTGCAGCACCGACAGACACCCGGGTTACGCAGCCTTCCGCGGGCGGGCTTGATGCCGTGACGGGCAATCTCCTTGCGAATGCGGCGGTGTGGAGCTACGGCGTCGCCGCCGCCGCCTTCGTCCTGCTCGTCGTGCGTGTGGCGGTTGGCCTCAAGGCCAGCCGGCACGGCCTGCTCTTGCTTGCCGCGATCGGTGCGACGGCCGTGTGGGCGGTGTGCGGCGCGCTGTTCTCCGCGACCAATCAACTATCGGCGCTTGTCGCGACGATCGGCGCGGACACGCTGCGCTACGCCGTGTGGTACGGCTTTATCGTGATGCTCCTCAATCGTGACTTCGAGGCGCGAAGCGACGCCCCGTCGCCCCGCTGGTTAACCCTCGTTGCAGGGGTGGTGCTCGCCGGCGCGCTCGCGACGTTCGTTGTCGAGCTTGGAGGGTGGATGCCCGACCTCGACAGCCGCATCGGCTACGCGTTTCGCGTCGGCATGGCGATCTCGGGACTGGTGTTCGTCGAGCAGTTGTATCGCGTCGCGCATCCGCAGGCGCGATGGGGGATAAAGCCGCTCGCGCTCGCGCTCGCCGCCACGTTCGGTTACGACCTGGTTCTTTACGCCGATGCGCTCCTCTTCAGTCGTCTCGATGCCGATCTATGGATCGCGAGAGGCGCGGCGAACGCGCTGCTCGTGCCGTTCTTCATGGTCGCGACAGCCCGCAACAAGGGTTGGTCCGTCGACATGCATCTTTCGCGAAACGCGGTATTCCACTCAACGGCTCTGCTCGTATCCGGCGCGTTCCTGCTGGCGGTCTCCGGCGCGGGTTATCTGGTTCGCTACATAGGC
Organism: Casimicrobiaceae bacterium; assembly: GCA_035536655.1. Classification (GTDB taxonomy): domain Bacteria; phylum Pseudomonadota; class Gammaproteobacteria; order Burkholderiales; family Casimicrobiaceae; genus VBCG01. The sequence goes on along the minus strand of DATLNR010000165.1, from coordinate 11,455 downwards.
GGCGGCTGGGGCCGGGCTCTGCAGATCGAGCTGATCTTCGGCGCGGCCCTCCTGCTCGCGCTCGTCGCGACGTCGGGACGCTTCCGATCCCACCTGCGCGTGTTCGTAAGCAAGCATTTCTTCTCGTACCGCTATGACTATCGCGAAGAATGGCTGCGCTTCACGCGAACGTTGAGCACGCACAGTCCGGTGCACGGGCCGCAGGAGCGCGCCATTCTGGCGCTCGCCGACCTGGTCGAGAGTCCCGGCGGCATGCTGTGGCTCAGGGACGAGCATGGCGCGTTTGTCGCCACCGCGCGGCTCAACATGCAGCGCTGCGACGCCGCATTTCCTGCGGAGTCGTCGCTGACGACCTTCCTCGCGCGAACCGGATGGGTGGTTCTGGTGTCCGAAGCGATCGAGCATCCGTCTCGCTACCTCGACCTGACCGTACCCGCGGAGATCCGCGAACTGCCCAATCGGTGGCTGGTCGTTCCGCTCGCGAACGGAAGTGATCTGCTGGGATTCACCGTGCTGCTGACGCCTCGCTCGGCCTTGGACGTCGACTGGGAAGTCCGCGACCTGCTGAAAGCGGCGGCGCGTGCCGCGGCCGCTTACCTCGCCCAGGTCCGCGCGACCGAAGCGCTCCTCGAGGTGCGCAAGTTCGATGCGTTCAACCGCATGTCCGCTTTTGTCGTCCACGATTTGAAGAACCTGGTGGCCCAGTTGTCGTTGATGTTGCGCAACGCGGAGCGACATCGCGACAATCCCGACTTCCAACGCGACATGTTTACGACGGTCGAGCATGTCGTTTCGCGGATGAACGCGCTGATGCTTCAGCTGCGCGTTGGCACGACGCCGGTCGAAAACGCAAGGCCGGTGCAGCTTGCGTCGATCGTGCGTCGCGTGTGTCGCGCCAAGGGAATTGCCGACGGCGTGGTGAAGCTGGACCTCTCCGACGGAATCTACGCGTTCGGTCACGAAGATCGACTCGAACACGTCATCGGTCACCTGATCCAAAACGCGTTCGACGCGACGACTGGCGGAGGCGTCGTCAGCGTTGCGATCGGCAAGGATGCGGCGTACGCATGGGTCGATGTCAACGACACCGGGGTCGGCATGTCCGACGCGTTCCAGCGCGAGCGGCTGTTCAAGCCGTTCGAAACGACGAAGGAATCAGGGATGGGGATCGGCGTCTACGAGAGCCAACAGTATGTTCAGGGCGTCGGTGGACGCATCGTGGTTCAGAGCAGGGAGGGGCAAGGCACTGCGGTGCGCGTGATGTTTCCGTCCGCAGACGAAATGGGCTCGCCGCCCGCGCCGTTGGCGCAAGTCGCATGACACGCGGTTGGCGCACGAACCGTCGACTGTCCGGACGTTGGCCATAGATGACGAGCGGATCGCATGACGTTCGATTCGCCTGCTACAGTGCTGTCCAGATGTCCGACGCACGCAAACCTTTGTTGGTGGTCGAAGACGACCCGGCGCTGCAGACGCAGATGCGCTGGGCATTCGACACGTATGAAACGGTGCTCGCGTCGGACAAGGCTTCCGCGATCGCGCAGCTGCGGAGGTTCGAGCCGGCCGTCGTGACGATGGATCTGGGCTTGCCTCCGCGTCCCGACAGTCCCGAAGAGGGGCTGGCGCTGCTGGAAACGCTGCAGGGCATGGCGCCGAACACCAAGATCATCGTCCTCACCGGCCAAAACGATCGCGTCAACGCGCTGCGCGCCGTGAGCCTCGGCGCGTACGACTTTTGCACCAAGCCGTTCGAGCCGGAAGTGCTGCGGCTCACAATCGATCGCGCGTTCCGCCTGCACGAGCTGCAGGCGGAGAACCGCCGGCTGCAGGCGACGATGTCGCACGCGCAGCCGATGGCTGGACTGCTGACGCTCGATCCGGAGATGCAGCGCGTCTGCCGCACGATCGAGAAGGTCGCGCCGACCGGCGCTACGGTGCTGATCCTCGGCGAGTCGGGAACCGGAAAGGAGCTGCTCGCGCGAGCGCTTCACGATCAGTCGCCGCGTGCCACGCATCGCTTCGTCGCGATCAACTGCGCGGCGATTCCGGAGAACCTGCTCGAGAGCGAGCTGTTCGGCTACGAGAAAGGGGCTTTCACCGGCGCGACGCGTCTGACGCAGGGCAAGATCGAAGTGGCGAACGGAGGAACGCTGTTCCTCGACGAGATCGGCGATCTTCCGATGGCGCTGCAGGCGAAGCTGCTGCGCTTCCTGCAGGAACGCGTAATCGAACGCGTCGGGGGTAGGCAGGAAATTGCGGTGGAGGTGCGTATCGTATGCGCCACGCACCAGTCGCTGAAGGACCACATCGTGCAGGGGCGCTTTCGCGAGGACCTGTACTATCGATTGGCCGAGATCGTCGTGGAGATTCCGCCGCTTCGATCCCGACGGGGCGACGCGGCTCTCCTCGCCCACGCTTTCACGAGAAAGTTCGCCGACGATCAGCGACGCAGTTCGATCTCGCTTCTGCCCGATGCGCTCCGTGCGATCGAGGCGCATTCCTGGCCCGGCAACGTAAGGGAGCTCGAGAACGTCATCAAGCGCGCGGTTATCATCGTCGACGGCTCAACGATCAGCGCCGCGGATCTGGGACTCGCGGAAGGCGAAGCCGAAGCGTTGAACCTGCGCGAAGTGCGCGATGCGGCGGAACGCGGCGCGGTGCTTCGAGCGTTGGGCCGCGTGAACGGAAATCTGACGCGAGCCGCCGAGCTGCTCGGCGTGTCGCGGCCCACGCTCTACGATCTCATCCATCGCTTCGGACTCAAATGAAGCGCATCGACGCGCGGTGAACGATTTCGCAAGACGTGCGGCGGTCGATGCATCGATCGAAGCGGCCGTCCGCGACCAGACCGTTGCCGTCGTCGGCCTCGGCTATGTCGGCCTTCCGCTCGCAATCGAGTTCGGCAAGGCGTTTTCGACGCTGGGCTTCGACCTGTCCGAGCGTAAGGTCGAAGCATATCGCCGCGGTGTCGACCCCACCGGAGAAGTAGGCGCCGACGAGTTCAAGGCCGCGACGAAGCTCGTCTTCACCGTCGATGCGTCGCGCTTGCGCGAGGCCGACTTCGTCGTCGTCGCCGTGCCCACGCCGGTCGACGATGCGCGCCAGCCGGACTTCGGTCCGTTGGTCGCGGCGAGCGAGTCCGTCGGGCGCAATCTGAAGCGCGGCGCGACCGTCGTGTTCGAGTCGACCGTCTATCCCGGCGCCACGGAGGAAGTCTGCGTGCCGGTCATCGAGCGGCATTCAGGCTACGTCTGGAAGCGCGACTTTCATGTCGGCTACTCGCCGGAGCGCATCAATCCGGGCGACAAGGAGCACACGCTCACGCGCATCACCAAAGTCGTCGCCGGCGACACCGCCGAAACGCTCGCGCGCGTTGCCGCGTTCTACGGCGCCGTCGTGAGCGCAGGGGTGTACAAGGCGAGCAGCATCAAGGTGGCCGAGGCGGCGAAGGTCATCGAGAACACGCAGCGTGATTTGAACATCGCGCTGATGAACGAGCTTGCACTGATCTTCCACAAGATCGGTGTCGATACGTTGGAGGTGCTGGAAGCCGCCGGCACGAAGTGGAACTTCCTGCCGTTCCGTCCGGGACTGGTCGGCGGCCATTGCATCGGCGTCGATCCGTATTATTTGACGCACAAAGCGGACAAGGTTGGCTACCATCCGCAGGTGATACTCGCCGGACGCCGAATCAACGACGGCATGGGCAAGTACGTCGCGGACGAAACGGTGAAGGCGCTGATCAAGGCCGGGTTCCCGGTCAGGAACAGCAACATCACGGTGTTGGGCTTGACGTTCAAGGAGGACTGCGCGGACCTGCGCAACTCGCGCGTGATCGATGTCATCCGCGAACTCAAGTCGTACGGGGCGAACGTGTTCGTGCACGATCCGGTCGCAGACGCAGGCGAAGCCCGCCACGAGTACGGCATCGAATTGGTCGCCTGGGATCGGCTGCCCGTTGCGGACGCGATCGTCGCGGCCGTGGCGCATCGCGAGCTCGCATCGCTCCCTGCTGCGGAGATTGCAGCCAAGCTCGCGCCCGGCGGCATTTACGCCGACGTCAAGTGCAAGGCGGATGCGGACGCGCTGAAGGCGCGCGGCATCACCGTCTGGAGGCTCTGATGCGCGTTCGGCTCCCGAGCGCGGCGGAAGCCCGGATCGGCGCTGTCCTCGGTCAAGCGCCGCGTCGATGGCTCGTAACCGGGAGCGCGGGATTCATCGGCTCGCATCTCGTCGAAGCGTTGCTCGCGCATGGGCAGCAGGTCGTGAGCATCGACAATTTCGCGACCGGCCATCGGCACAATCTCGACGATGTTCGCATGGTGGTCGGTGAGGCGGCATGGCGCAGGCACGAGTTCCGTGAGGCCGACATTGCCGACTTCACGAGCTGCGTCGATGCATGTGCGGGAGTCGACGTGGTCCTTCACCAGGCAGCGCTCGGATCGGTGCCGCGCTCGATCGCCGATCCGCTCGCGACCCACGCGGCGAACGCAACCGGCTTCGTGAACATGCTCGTCGCCGCGCGCGACGCCGGCGTCGCCAGGTTCGTCTATGCCGCTTCGAGCTCGACGTACGGCGACGACGAGGCGTTGCCCAAGGTCGAGGAGCGCATCGGCAAGCCGCTCTCGCCTTACGCGGTGACCAAGCACTTGAACGAGCTCTATGCGGGCGTGTTCGGCCGTTGCTACGGCATGCAGACGATCGGCCTGCGCTATTTCAACGTGTTCGGCGCGCGGCAGGATCCCGACGGTGCCTACGCGGCCGTGATTCCGCGCTGGATCGCCGCGATGCTCGACGGCAGCCAGGTCACGATTTACGGCGATGGCGAAACGACGAGAGACTTCTGCTACATCGCGAATGTCGTGCAGGCGAACCTGCTCGCGGCGTGCACCGAGGACGCGGAAACGTACAACGAACTGGTCAATGTAGCGGCGGGAGGGCGCACGTCGCTCAACGAGCTCTATGCGTCCATTGCACACTTCGTCCGATTGCGTCATCCCGAGACGGAGATCGAGCCGGTTCGCTACGAGGCGTTTCGCCCGGGCGACGTGCGCCACTCGCAGGCCGACATCTCGAAGGCCGCTCGCCTGCTGCGCTATCAGCCGACGCACGACGTGCGCGAAGGGTTACGCCTGACGGTGGACTGGTATGACCAACGGCGCTCCACGGCGACGGGTCGCAACATCGCCGCGATCGTCCATTAGCGACGGCCGCCTCCGTTGAATCCCCGCCGTAGTCTGCGACAGGCGGCGGCGCTTATCGCCGCGATCGCGCTCGTCGATGCATCGGCCGCGCACGCACAGAGCGCCGAGGCGTCGATTGCGCGGGTCAAGGAATCGATCGTGGCCGTCGGAACGTTCGAGCGCACGCGGGCGCCGCAATTCCAGTTCAGGGGAACGGGCTTCGCCGTCGGTGACGGCACGTTGATCGCGACGAACGCCCATGTGCTGCCGCCAAAGCTCGCGGATGCGGAACAGCTAGCGGTGCTGGTACCCGCCCGCGGGGGCGAAGGCACGCCCGCGATTTCCATGCAGGTCCGCGTCGCGCGTCCTGCTGCGGTGGACGCAAAGCACGACATTGGCGTTCTCAAGGTCGACGGGCCTGCGCTACCCGCGCTCGCGCTGGGCGAATCGGCGTCGGTGCGCGAAGGCCGCAGCGTCTATTTCACCGGATTCCCGATCGGTACCGTGCTGGGCTTCTATCCGGCGACCCATCGCGCGATGGTCGCGGCCATCACGCCGATCGCCATTCCGCAAGCCACTTCGAGCCAGATCAACGCGGCGGTGGCGAAGCGCTTGTCGCAAGGCGCGTTCCCGGTGTTTCAACTCGACGGCACGGCGTATCCAGGCAACAGCGGAAGCCCGGTGTACGAGACCGGCGGCGAGACGGTCATCGCCGTCATCAACATGGTCCTCGCCCGAGCCACGAAGGAGTCGCTGTTGACGCAACCATCCGGCATCGTGTACGCCATACCGGTCGAGCATTTGCGCGCGCTGCTCTCGACCGTGCGTTGACGCGGTCGTGGACGCGGTCTTCTGGGCGAAAGCATTCGCCAAGATCGTCGTGCTGCCGCCGATGGGGCCGCTCACCGTGGCGCTCGTCGGACTCCTGCTGTTGCGCCGTGCGCCGCGCACCGGCCGCTCGCTCGCGTGGATCGGCGTCGGCGCGCTGTGGCTCCTGTGCCTTCCCGTCGTTGCATCGACGCTTGCGCGCGTGTTCGATCGCGCGCCGTTCACTGCGCGCGATGCACAAGGCGCGCAGGCAATCGTCATTCTCGGCGGCGGCGTCCGGCAGAACGCGCCGGAGTATGCCGGGGACACGCTAGGGCGGCTCACGCTCGAACGCGTGCGCTACGGCGCGCGCGTTGCGAAGCTGACCGGATTGCCGGTGCTTGTGACCGGCGGTGTGGCACCGCGCGCCTCACGCAGCGAGGGCGCGTTGATGCACGAGAGCCTCGTGACCGAGTACGGCGTTCCCGTGCGCTGGGAGGAAAGTCGCTCACGCAACACGCACGAGAATGCGCGGTTCTCGGCTGCGATGTTGAAGAACGACGGCATCGGCCGCGTCGTGCTCGTCGCGCACGCGATGGACATGCCGCGTGCGATCGCCGAATTTCGCGACGCCGGCATCGACGCCGTTCCCGCCGCGACCGGGCTTGTTGCGAATCAGCCGGTCGAGTTTGCGGACTTCTGGCCGACGCTGCCAGCGCTGCAGGCGTCGCGCGATATTCTCTACGAGATGATGGCGGGATTGGCCCGACGCTTCGGAATTGCGTGAAGTTCGCGAGGAGAGCGGCCGCGCCGCCCGCCGCTCAGCGCCCCTCCCTTGCCTCCCGCTCCGCCGCCCCCGGCGATCGCAAGCGCAACAAATCCGCCAGCCGTCGCGCCTTGAGCTTCGCCATCACGCGCGCGCGATGGACTTCGACGGTGCGCGGGCTGATGCCGAGGTCGACGGCGATCTCGCGGTTGTGCATGCCGCGAACGATCCGGTCGTAGACCTCGCGCTCCCGCTGGGTGAGCGAACCGAGCAGCAGCGTCGCGCGCGCGTCCGCGGCGCGCTCGAGTTGCACGCGATCGCGGCCGTCGATCGCGTTGCGCACCGCGTTTAGCAGCTCGTCGTTGTCGATCGGCTTTTCGATGAAGTCGATGGCGCCGGTGCGCAACGCGTGACGGGCGCTCGCGACATCGCCGTGCGCGGTGATCAGGATCACCGGCAACGCGAGGCCGCGTCTCCCCATCTCGGCCTGCAGCGCGAGGCCGTCCATGCCGGGAAGCTTCAAGTCGATGATCGCGCACGACGGGTTGCCTTCGAGCGGCTCCCGCAGGAAGGCTTCCGCCGAGCCGTGCTCTCGGGTGTGAAACCCCGCGGCGCGCAACAGGACAGTGAGCGAGTCGCGGACGCCGGGATCATCGTCGATGATGGCGACCGTCTGGGGTGCGTCGTTAGGATGCGTTTCCATGGATCGGTAGCGTGAAGCGAAATGTGGTGGGCGCGGTCTGCTTGAGCTCGAGACGGCCGCCGTGCGCAAGGATCAGCGTGCGCGAGATGGCGAGCCCGAGCCCCATGCCCGCGGGCTTGGTCGTGGCGAGCGGCTCGAACAGCGCGCCCCTCACGGATTCGTCGATGCCGGGACCGCTGTCGGCGACGTCGACCTCGACGAAAGAGCCGCACTCGCGTGCGGCAATGCGAATCCATCGCGGGGCCGGCGCGTCGCCGACTGCGTCGGCGGCGTTGACGACGAGATTGTGCAGCACGATGCCGAGTTGCACGCGATCGGCCCAGAGCTTGTCGAGATCGCGCGGCACGTCGGCCGCAAACGTGATGCCGCCGGCCCGCATGCGGTCGCGCAATGCATCCGCGACATCGGCCGCGAGCACGGCGAGATCGACCGGTTCGCGCCGCACGCCGCCGGAACGGAAGAAGTCGCGGATGCGCTGCACCGATTCTCGCGTGCGCGCGGATTCAGCGACGATGCGTTCCATGATGCCGGTCAATTGTTCCGACGTGGACACGCCTCGTCGCAGCATCTCGAGCGCCGCGCGCGCGTACGTGCCGATCGCGGACAGCGGCTGCGACATCTCATGCGCCAGCGTGGATGCGGTCTCCGATGCGGCGGTGACGCGCATCGCATCGGACAGAGCCTGTTGCTGGGCACGCAATTCAGCGCTACGCCGCGCGACCTCGTCGAGCGCGTGTCGCCGCTCGCCCGCGACCGCGCCGAGCAGCAGCGTGGTGACCCCAAGGACCAGCATCAGCATTTGATTTGCGGCCGCATCGTCGAAGCCTTGACCCGAGAGCCACAGCCAGACGAGAACGGCAACCTGCACGGTGGGAACGCCGAGCGCTGCGCCGAGAAAGCCGCGCCGCATCGCGAGCACGATCAGCGGAATGAACAACAGATAGGAAAGGCGCTCGGCCGCCTGCGGCTCGACACGCAGCAGGAACGCGATGATCGCGACGAGTGTCGCGATGAAGATTCCCGCGTCGAGCCAGCCCGGCCCGCGCACCGGAACCGGCGCTGCGCGTCGCAACAGTGTCAGGATGACCACCGGCGTGACAATGACGATACCGGCGACGTCGCCGAGCCACTGGTAATACAGACTGGAGCGAAGGTTCTCGAGACTGCCCTGCGCGACCAATGCATAAGCTGCGGAATAGGCAGCAGCCGAAAGCGCAGCGCCCACCGCCGCGATCAACAGGAAATCGCGCACCGAGGGCAAGCTCGAAACGCCGCCGGCAAGCGTGCGGGCGCGCAACGCAACCGCGGTGACGGCGAACGAAAGCGTAACGGCCAGCGCGGCGGTGAATTGCAGCAACGGCGCACCCGGATGCCGCAACAACCACTCGGCAAGCCAGGCCGCGACGAACAGCGGCGCGGCGTAGCGAATTCCGCCTGCATATAGCAAACCGACTGCAACGCCCGCCTGCGGATTGAACAACTTGCCGGGGATCGGCTCCGCCCAGAAAAGGAAGCTTGCCGCGTCGACCGCGACGTAGGCGAGCACGAGTACAACCGACCAGGCGATGAAGCCCGCCATGTCCGGCACGCGCAGCGCACCTGCTGCGGCTGGCAGGCGGGACACGGGGCTCGAGGAGGGCAACGCAACGAAGTTCATCATCGACCATCGAGGATAACGTCAAATCGCTGCACTACGTCATTACACCGACGTCGACGCCGCTGTAGGAAGGGGCCGACGCGAGCGAGAAGCGTGCAGGCCACGATCGGAGCAACACTCACGCCATGCGATCGCGAGCGGCCCGGCGACACGCAAGAATTCGATAGGCCGCCGAGGCAGATTCGCATCTGCACGAGACCTCGAAGCAACGCCGCGTCAATGCGACGTTGGGTGATCTGGTCGGGGTGAGAGGATTTGAACCTCCGGCCTCTACGTCCCGAACGTAGCGCTCTCCCAGGCTAAGCTACACCCCGAGGGACTTATCGCGGCGCTTAGAAAGCCCGGTGGGCCGCGAAAGTCGCCAATTCTAGCAAACTCCCGGCGTGCGACGATGACGGAAGCTCGGCGGCGAACGCCGATGCCTGGCGCGCTTCTTCGTCGGCTCGCGCCGCAGCATAGGCGAGCGCGCACGTGCGCTGCAACACGGCGCGCACCGCCTCGAAATCGGTGAGCCCGCCACCGCCAATCGCGCGTCGGATCACTTCGACATCGTCGGGACTGCCGACGGCGAGCGCGCGAATCAACGGCAGCGTCATCTTCCCTTCGGCGAGGTCATCGCCCAGGTTCTTGCCGATCGCCTCTGCGTCGCCTGAATAATCGAGCACGTCGTCCATGATCTGGAACGCGGTGCCCAGATGGACGCCGTAGCGCGCAAACCCCGCGACGCGCGTAGCGTCGTCGGAGAGGCACGCGCCCAACCGTGCAGCTGCCTCGAACAGCTTGGCCGTCTTTCGCCGGATGACGGTGAAGTAGCCCGCTTCATCGAGGCCCGCATTGCCGGCGTTCATCAGCTGCAGCACTTCGCCCTCGGCAATCGCGTTGGTGGCATCGGCGACGATGCGCAGCACCGGCATGCGATCGACGGCGACCATCATCTGGAAAGCGCGCGAGTACAAAAAGTCGCCGACGAGGACCGCAGCGGGGTTGCCGAACGTCGCATTGGCGGTGGCGCGCCCGCGGCGCTGCGACGACTGATCGACGACGTCGTCGTGCAGCAGCGTCGCCGTGTGGATCATCTCGACGACGGCGGCCAGTGTGTACTGATCCCGCCCGCGGTAACCGCAGGCCCCGGCGGCGAGCAACAAGAGCGCGGGCCGCAGCCGTTTGCCGCCGCCGCCGATGATGTGCTCGGCGATCTGGCGCACCAGCAGGATTTCGGAGGCGAGCGCGCGCCGCAGCTCCGCGTCGACCTCGGCCATCGCGTCGCCAATTACCGGCTTGAGGAAGTCGACGGTCATAGACGAAGAGCCCCACGCTTGCGGCCTCTTGCCATTTCTGGCCGCCGCTGCGCTGTCCCTAAGGGGGTGAATTCGCGCCTTTGGGCGGCCCTGCGGCGCGGTATGCGTGTGGTGCGATGTTAACCGGTCTTTGACGCCGACATCGGAAAAGCCTTATACTTTAAGACTTTTTTGCCCCGCCGCGGGCTGTCGGAATCGTCGCCGGCGGAAGGAACCTCGTCATGTACGCAGTCGTAAAGAGCGGTGGCAAGCAGTTCAGGGTTGCAGCCGGTGACACGGTCAAGGTCGAGTCGCTCGCGCACGATGTGGGCGCGGAAGTTGTTCTCGGCGACGTGCTGATGATCGGCGGCGGAGAGGATAGCGAAATGCGCGATCTGCGCATCGGTGCGCCGACGGTCGCCGGTGCCTCCGTCAAGGCCACGGTGATCGGTCACGGCCGACATGACAAGGTCAAGATCTTCAAGATGCGGCGACGGAAGCACTATCAGCGGCATCAGGGTCACCGGCAGAACTACACCGAGCTTCGCATCGACTCGATCGTCGCTTGAGCGAGAAGGCAGCGGAACATGGCACACAAAAAGGCAGGCGGCAGCTCGCGCAACGGCCGCGATTCGGAATCGAAACGTCTCGGCGTCAAGGTCTATGGCGGCGAAGCGATCCGCGCGGGAGGCATCATCGTTCGGCAGCGCGGCACGAAGGTCCATCCCGGCGTGAACGTCGGCACCGGCAAGGATCACACGCTCTACGCGCTGGTCGACGGTCTCGTCCGATTTGCGACGCGCGGCAAGCGCGGTAATACGACGGTCGACGTGGTGGCGAGGGAAGCGGCGCAAAGCTAGCGAGTGACTCGACACGCGACGCCCTGGACGGATAACGCAATCCGCCGCACGTCGCTCGTTGTTACGTAGTAGCTCCGGCAGGCGGCGCAGGGCCGCCCCAAGCCGCCTGCGTGGCTGCTCCCCGAGGAAAAACGTGCGCCGGGGACCGTACGAACGCCACAGAGCCGCGGCCGCGTTTTTCCTCGGATCCTTCTATCGGCGT
>DATLNR010000164.1:0-2575 GCA_035536655.1 Casimicrobiaceae bacterium | reverse complement strand
CACCACGGACGTGACCGGTGCGTGCGAGCTGCCGGAAGGCGTCGAGATGGTGATGCCGGGCGACAACGTGAAGATGGTCGTGACGCTGATCAACCCGATCGCGATGGAAGACGGGCTTCGCTTCGCGATCCGCGAAGGCGGTCGCACCGTCGGCGCCGGCGTCGTCGCGAAGGTCATCGAGTAGCAACGAACCCCCGAGCGATACGGGGTGTGCGCGCCCCGTATCCCGACACAGGAAGAATGAAATGGCAGCAGACCAGAAAATCCGCATCAGGCTGAAGGCGTTCGATCATCGTCTGATCGACCGTTCGGCGAGCGAGATCGTCGAGACCGCGAAACGGACCGGCGCGCAGGTGCGCGGCCCGATCCCGCTCCCGACGAAGATCGAGCGCTACACCGTGCTGGTCTCGCCGCACGTGGACAAGGATGCACGCGATCAGTACGAGACCCGCACGCACAAGCGCGTGCTCGACATCGTCGATCCGAACGACAAGACCGTGGACGCGCTGATGAAGCTCGACCTCGCGGCCGGTGTCGACGTGCAGATCAAGCTGTACTGAACAGAATCAGCGAAGGGCTTGGAGCCATGAGCATCGGATTGGTAGGCCGCAAGGCCGGAATGACGCGGGTCTTCACCGCGGACGGCGCGTCGGTGCCGGTGACGCTGATCGAGGCGTCGCCGAACCGCATCACGCAGGTCAAGACGACGGAGACCGACGGCTACGACGCCGTGCAGGTCGCGGTCGGAACGAAGCGGGCTCGGCTCGTCACGAAGCCGGTCGCGGGCCATTACGCCAAGGCGAAAGTCGAGGCCGGCCGCGCGCTGTACGAGTTCCGCGTCGAAGCCGACGAGATCGCGAAGTTCGCGGTCGGCGGCGAGCTCAAGGCAGACGAGGTGTTCACGGTTGGCCAGAAGGTCGACGTCGCGGGCATCACGAAGGGCAAGGGCTTTCAGGGCACGATCAAGCGCCACAACTTCAAGATGGGCGACGCGACGCACGGCAACTCGCTGTCGCATCGCTCGCCGGGCTCGATCGGCCAGCGCCAGACGCCGGGCCGCGTGTTCCCCGGCAAGAAGATGTCGGGCCACATGGGCGACGTGCGCCAATCAATCATGAATCTCGAAGTCGTGCAGATCGACACCGAGCGCAACCTCATCGCGATCAAGGGCTCCGTGCCCGGCGCGAACGGCGGCGACGTGGTGGTCCGTCCGACGGCGAAGGGCTGAGGAACGCGCCGTGGATCTCAACATCATCGATACCCAGAAGCCGCTGTCGGTCGACGACAACGTGTTCGGCAAGGAATTCCGCGAGGACCTCGTGCACCAGGTCGTCAACGCGTTCCGCGCCGGCGGCCGGTCCGGCACCAAGGCGCAGAAGACGCGCTCGGAAGTGAAGGGCACGACCAAGAAGTTCAAGAAGCAGAAGGGCGGCGGCGCTCGCCACGGCGACTATCGCGCCCCGATTTTCGTCGGCGGCGGCGTGACGTTCGCGGCGCGCCCGCGCGACTTCACCCAGAAGGTCAACCGCAAGATGTTCCGCGGCGCGATCGCGTCGATCCTGTCCGAGCTCGTGCGCCAGGACCGCGTGCGCGTCGTCGACGCGTTCACGGTCGACGGCGGCAAGACCAGGAACCTCGCGAAGAAGCTCGTCGACATGAACCTCGGCCGCACGCTCGTCGTGACCGAGAACGGCAGCGACGAATTGTTCCTCGCGGCGCGAAACCTGCGCCACGTCGCGATCATCGACGTCGCGGCGATGGATCCGGTGACGCTGATCCACGCCGAGCATGTCGTCATGACGGTCGAGTCGGTCAAGAAGATCGAGGGGTGGCTGGCATGAATCGCGAACGCATGATGCAGGTGCTCAAGGCACCGCACGTTTCGGAAAAGAGCGCGCGCCTGTCGGAGCTCGCGAACCAGTACGTGTTCGAAGTGACCCAGGATGCGACCAAGGCCGACGTCAAGGCCGCGGTCGAGCAGATGTTCAACGTCAAGGTCGAGCGCGTCACGGTGCTCAACGTCAAGGGCAAGGCCAAGGGCTTCAAGGGTCGCCAGGGCGTGCGTGGCAACTGGCGCAAGGCATACGTCAGCCTGAGCGAGGGTCAGTCCATCGACCTCGTCGCGAAGGCCTGAGGCAGGAATCATGGCACTCATCACATTCAAGCCGACCTCGCCTGGCCGTCGCGCCATGGTGCGTCCGGCCACCCCGGACCTCTACAAGGGCGACCCCTACCGGCCGCTGCTCGAGAGCCAGAACAAGACCGGTGGCCGCAACCATTACGGCCGCATCACGACGCGTCACGTCGGCGGTGGCCACAAGCAGCACTACCGGCTGATCGACTTCAAGCGCGACAAGGAAGGCATCCCGGCGCGCATCGAGCGGATCGAGTACGACCCGAACCGCACCGCGCACATCGCGCTGCTGCTCTACGTCGACGGCGAGCGCCGCTACATCATCGCGCCGAAGGGCGTGAAGGTCGGCGAGCAGCTGATGGCGGGGCGCGACGCGCCGATCCGCGTCGGCAACACGCTGCCGCTGCGCAACGTGCCGATCGGCTCGACCGTGCACTGCAT
>DATLNR010000163.1:0-12165 GCA_035536655.1 Casimicrobiaceae bacterium | reverse complement strand
TAGCCGAGGATGAGCGCGTGGATGCGCTCATCCTCGAGGCCGAGGCGCAGGGTGTTCATGTAGGTGATGGGCGGCTCGCCGCCCGTGATGTCGACCGGGTTGCCGGCGGCGCCGAACGGCGGGATGAACTTGCGGAACGCGGCGTCGAGGTCGGCCGGCATCGGCTTCAGCAGCTTCAGCCCGTTGTCGACGCAGGCGTCGGAGAGCAGCACGCCCGAGCCGCCGGCGCCGGTGATGATGACGACGTTCTCGCCCTTGGGCGTGGGCAGCATCGGCACGCCGCGGGCGAAGTCGAGCAGGTCGCGCAGCGACCTGGCCCGGATCACGCCCGACTGCCGCAGCACGTCGTCGTAGATCTTGTCGTTGCCGGCGAGCGCGCCGGTGTGCGAGCTCGCCGCTGCCGCGCCGAGCGAGGTGCGGCCGGCCTTGAGCATGATCACCGGCTTCTTCTTCGAGACGCGCTTGGCGACCTCGGCGAAGGCGCGACCGTCCTTGAGGTCCTCGCAGTGCTGCGCGATCACCTTGGTGTTGTCGTCCTGCTCGAAGAAGAGCAGCAGGTCGTCCTCGTCGATGTCGCTCTTGTTGCCGAGGCCCACGATCGCCGAGACGCCCATCGTCGCCGAGCGCGAGAAGCCGATGATCGCCATGCCGATGCCGCCGGACTGTGACGATAGCGCCGCGTGACCCTTGACGTCGTAGGCGGTGCAGAACGTCGCGCAGAGATTCTTCCACGTGTAGTAGAAGCCGTAGATGTTCGGTCCCATCAGCCGCACGCCGTACTTGCGGCCGATCTCCTGGATCTCCTTCTGGCCTTCGACGTTGCCCGTTTCGGCGAAGCCCGACGGAATCAGCACGGCACCGGGGATCTTCTTCTCGCCGACTTCCTTCAATGCCTGCGCGACGAATTTGGCCGGGATTGCAAACACCGCGACGTCGATGTCGCCGGGCACGTCCTTGACGCTCTTGTAGGCCTTGCGGCCCATGATCTCGCCGGCGGACGGGTTGATCGGATAGATCTGGCCCTGGTAGCCCCCGTTGATCAGGTTCTTCATCACCGAGTTGCCGATCTTGCCGTCCTCGCTCGACGCGCCGATGACGGCCACCGCGTCCGGCTTCATGATCCGGTTCATGTCGCGCACGATGTCCTCGTGCTTCGGCCGGAAGCGCGCGGGTGCGGGATTGAAGTCGAGCACGATGCGCACGTCGGCTGCGGTGGCGCCCCTGGGCGTCGCGAACACCGGATTCAGGTCGAGCTCGACGATCTCGGGGAAGTCGCTGACCAGCTGCGACACGCCGACGATCAGATTCGCGAGCGCATCGCGGTTCACGCCTTCGGCGCCGCGAACGCCTTTCAGCACGTCCGCTGCGGCGATGCCGTCGAGCATCGATAGCGCGTCTTCGCCTGTCGCGGGCGCCAAGCGAAACGTGATGTCCTTCATCACTTCGACGAGCACGCCGCCCAGTCCGAAGGCCACGAGCTTGCCGAACGACGGGTCCGTCACCGCACCGACGATCACTTCCTGGCCGCCGGCCAGCATCTGCTGGACCTGCACGCCGTCGATCTTCGCCTTCGCGTCGTAGCGCTTTGCGTTGGCCATGATCGAGTCGTACGCTTTGCGCGCTGCATCGTCGTTCGCGACACCGACGATGACGCCGCCCGCCTCCGTCTTGTGCAGGATGTCGGGCGAGACGATCTTCATCACGACCGGATAGCCGATCGACGACGCTTGCTTCGCCGCGTCGTCGGCCGACGCGACCAGCGCTTCCTTGGGCACCGAGATGCCGTAGGCGTCGCAGATCGCCTTGCCCTCGGGCGCGGTGAGCGACGCGCGACCGTCGGCCTTGGCCTTGTCGAGCAGTTTGCGAACGACGTTCTTGTCGGTGGCCATCGTTATCGCCTCAGATCACGTGTTCTTTTCGCAGCGCTTCGATCTGTTCGGCTTTGAAGCCGAGCTCGCGCATCACTTCGTCGGTATGCTCGCCCAGCAGCGGCGAGCGCGTCACCTCCGTCGGACTGTCCGACATCTTGATCGGGTTTCCGACGGTCAGGTACTTGCCGCGCTCCGGATGGTCGACCTCGACGACGGTGCCGGTCTGGCGCAACGACGGCTCCTCGGCGATCTCCTTCATCGACAGGATCGGGCCGCACGGGATGTCGTACTTGTTCAGGATCTCCATCGCAGCGAATTTGTCCTTGGTCATCGTCCACTGCTCGATCTGGTCGAAGATCTCGGCCAGATGCGGGAGCCGCGCTTTCGGCGTCGCATAGCGTGGATCGGTCAGCCATTCGTCGCGACCGATCACCTTGCAGATCGCGTCCCAAACCGGCGCCTGCGTGATGAAGTAGATGTACGCGTCGGGGTCGTTCTCCCAGCCCTTGCATTTGAGGATCCACCCCGGCTGGCCGCCGCCCGACGCATTGCCGGCGCGCGGCACGCCCTTGCCGAACGCACCGTTCGGGTACTGCGGATACTCCTCGAGCACGCCGGTGCGATCCAGCCGTTGCTGATCGCGAAGCTTCACGCGGCAAAGGTTCAGCACGCCATCCTGCATCGCCGCGAGCACTTTCTGCCCGCGTCCCGTCGTGTTGCGCTGATAAAGCGCCGCGACGATGCCGAGTGCCAGATGCAGTCCGGTCCCGCTGTCGCCGATCTGCGCGCCGGTGACGAGCGGCGGGCCGTCGTCGAAGCCGGTCGTCGATGCGGCGCCGCCCGCGCACTGCGCGACGTTCTCGTACACCTTGCAATCCTCGTACGGCCCGGGGCCGAACCCCTTGACCGACGCGACGATCATCTTCGGGTTGAGCGCGTTGATCCGCTCCCAGGTGAAGCCCATCCGATCGAGTGCGCCCGGCGCAAAGTTCTCGACCAGCACGTCGCAGTGCTTGATCAGCGTCTCGAGCACCTTCTTGCCTTCGGGGTGCTTCGTGTCGAGCGTGATCGAGCGCTTGTTGCCGTTCAGCATCGTGAAGTAGAGGCTGTCGACGTTCGGGATGTCGCGGAGCTGCGCGCGCGTGACATCGCCTGCGCCTGCACGCTCGACCTTGATGACGTCGGCGCCGAGATAGCCCAAGAGCTGCGTGCACGTCGGGCCGGACTGCACGTGCGTGAAATCGAGAATGCGGACGCCGTCTAACGCCTTACTCATGCCTTCCTCTGTGCCGGTGGTTCGGAAATCGCGCTACGCCTTCTTCTTCGCGGCGGGGTTGAGACTCGTAATGCGCCCGCTCTCGGTGCCCGCCTTCTCGTCGATGACCGCGTTGATCAGCGTCGGCTTGCGTGAGCGGACCGCCTCTTCCATCGCCTGACGAAGCTCGGCAGGCGTGTTCGCCATGACCCCGGCGCCGCCGAACGCCTCCATCAGCTTCTCGTAGCGCGCGCCCTTGACGAACACCAGCGGCGACGGATCGGGACCTCCCGTCGGATTCACTTCGTCGCCGCGATAGACGCCGTTGTTGTTCATCACGACGACGCAAACCGGCAGGTCGTAGCGGCAGATCGTCTCGCACTCCATGCCGGAAAAGCCGAACGCGCTGTCGCCCTCGACGGCGATCACCTGCTCGCCGCTCACGACGGCGGCCGCGACCGAGTACCCCATGCCGATGCCCATGATCCCCCACGTGCCGACGTCCAGGCGCTTGCGTGGCTTGAACATGTCAACGATGCTGCGCGTGAAGTCGAGCGCATTGGCGCCCTCGTTGACGAGGATCGCGTCCGGGTTCGCCTTCACGATGTCGCGCACGACGTTCAGCGCGCTGTGATAGTTCATCGGCGTCGGGTTCTTGCCGAGCGACTCGGCCATCTTCGCGACGTTCTTGGTCTTGCGCTCGTTGATCGCGTCGAGCCAGTCGGAGGGGGGCTTCGGCCAGTTCGAACCCATTGCGTCGAGCAGCGCAGAGACGGACGACCCGATGTCGCCCACGACCGGCGCGTCGATGCGGACGTTGCTGTCCGCCTCCTGCGGCGAGATGTCGACCTGGACGAACCGCTGGCCGCCCCAGTCCTTGGCGCTCTTGCCGCCCCACGTCTTGCCCTTGCCGTGCGAAAGAAGCCAGTTCAGGCGGGCACCGATCAGCATGACGACGTCCGCTTCGGGCAGCACGTACGAGCGCGCGGCCGATGCCGATTGCTCGTGCGTGTCGGGCAAAAGGCCCTTGGCCATCGCCATCGGCAGATAAGGAATGCCGGTCCGTTCGACGAGCGCGCGAATGTCGCGATCGGCCTGTGCGTACGCCGCGCCTTTGCCGAGGATGATCAACGGACGCTTCGCACTCTTCAGCAGGTCGAGTGCGCGCTTCACGGCGTCCGGCGCGGGAATCTGGCGCGGCGCCGGATCCACGACTTCGATCAGTGAGCGCTTACCCGCTTCCGCGTCGATCGTTTGCGGAAACAGCTTCGCCGGCAGATCGAGGTACACGCCGCCCGGCCGGCCCGACAGCGCAGCGCGGATCGCACGCGCGATACCGATGCCGATGTCCTCCGCATGCAGCACGCGAAACGCGGCCTTGGCATGGGGCTTCGCGATCGCGAGCTGATCCATCTCCTCGTAATCGCCCTGCTGCAAATCGACGATCTCGCGCTCGGAGGAGCCGCTGATGAGGATCATCGGAAAGCAGTTCGTCGTCGCGTGAGCGAGCGCCGTCAACCCGTTGAGGAAGCCCGGCGCGGACACGGTCAGGCAGATGCCGGGCTTCCGCGTCATGAAGCCGGCGATGGACGCGCCGTAACCCGCGTTCTGCTCGTGCCGGAACGAGATCACGCGCATGCCGTTGGCCTGCATGCGGCGCGTGAGGTCGGTGATCGGGATCCCCGGCAGGCCGAAGATCGTCTCGATGCCGTTCAGCTTCAGCGCGTCGATGACAAGCTGAAAGCCGTCGGTTTCGCGCGTTTCGTTTTCGCGCACGGCGTCTGTCGTCGTCGAAGGCGCGGAGGGCTCCGACTTTCTGGCTTCTTCGAGCATTGCAGGTTCCTCCAGACGAAGCGCCGGCGGATACGCGGTCCCCGGCGCGTTGACGCTAACTTGAAGATATGTGATATACCACATGCCGTCAACGGAAGCGGCCGTGAGATACTCATTGTCGCTGCGACCGAGTCGATCCGACGACGTCCGCGGCGCCCTTGTCCCGGCTGCGCAACCGCCATCTCCCGATGCCCAACGCCCCGGCCGCGATCCGCACTCCGCTTGCCCTCAACCGGCTCAGCCCGACGCAGAGTTATCGCGATCAGGCGTACGCCGCGTTGAAGCAGGCAATCATCGAATCGGACGTTTACTCGCATTCGGGCGACGTCCGGCTCGACGAGCGCCAGCTCGCGTTGTCGCTTGGCGTGTCGCGGACGCCGATCCGCGAGGCGATGACGTTGCTGGAGCAGGAAGGGTTGCTGCGCACGATCCCGCGCCGCGGCATCTTCATCGTTCGCAAGACCAAGCGGCAGATCATCGAGATGATCGAGATGTGGGCCGCGATCGAAAGCATGGCCGCGCGGCTCGCGACGGTGAACGCTTCCGACGCGGAGATCGCGAGCCTGCGCAAGATGTTCGACGAGTTCCGCACGTCGACGCCGGCCGATCACATCGACGAGTACTCGAAGGCGAACATCGCATTCCATCAGGCGATCATCCGGCTTTCCGGCTCGCACCTGATGGGCGAGACGCTCGAGAGCCTGATCATCCACATCCGCGCGATCCGCCGCATGACGATCTCGCAGGACGATCGTGCCTCGCGATCCATCGCCGATCACATGGGCATCATCGAGGCGCTGGAAAAGCGCGACACCGAGCTGGCCGAGCGGCTCGTGCGGCGGCACTCGCTCGACCTCGCCGCGCATGTCGAGAAGCACTGCGACTTCCTGGATTGACCTAGTCGGCTAGCGGTGGTGCAGATGAACGATCCGCGCGAGGCCGTCGCCGAATGCGGACCGTGGAACCCGGGCCTGCAGTCGCAGCTTCCGCGCGAGCTCATGCCGCTCGCAACGATGTTTCGCGCCGAGAACGTGCGCACGACGCTCGACGGCGCCCGCGAGCGCGCCGAATTGATCGGCCTGTCGTTGTTCGACGTCGTCGCGTTTCGCCCCGAGCGGCTCGCGCTGCATGAAGTGATGATCCGCGTGATGGCCGACCTGTCGGTGCCGATCGGGTCGCGCGTCGAGGATCTGGGCATCAATTTCCGGCGAATGACGGACACGCTCTTCGCCAAGGACATCGTGCCGCGCATCGCGGAGGTGACGGCGGCGTACGAGGCGCTTCGACGGCGCGTTGCGACGCTGGTCGACGCAGAGCTCGAGGCGAAGATCTTCTCCGTGAAAGCCACGGAACGCGTCGAAAAGCACCGATGGCTCGATCGCTTTCGTCACGCGTCCGCATCGGGTCGCGTCGTCACCGGCGATGAGACCCGATCCGATCGCGCCAGGAACGCGATCGGCGACTGGAAAGCCGCTTCACAGTCGTCGACCGATGCGGCGCAGAAGGCAACGTACATCGCGCTCGCGAAGATCACGTCGGCGTTGCTCGCGCAGCACGGGTCCGTCTGGGGAACCGCGGAGCTCGTCGGTTCGATCACGACCGACGTCGCTTTGAACGACGCTGGTAGCCAGGCGATCGGCGCGCTGATCGAGCCGTACTTCCGCGACGGCGCGCACCGCGAAGGCTATCGCTTGCTCCCGCCTCAGGCGCGCCCGGTCATCATGAACACGAAAGGCGCGTCGGCTGCCGGCAAGAGCACGATGCGGACCGAGCAGAAGATGCTGGCCGAGCGGATCGGCGTCGACTGGGACGAGTTCGCGGTGATCAGCCCCGATATCTGGCGCAAGGAGCTTCTGGATTATGCGTCGCTCGGTCGCTGGTACAAGTACGGCGGCGCGTGCACCGGCGACGAGCTTCGGATCATCGACCAGAAGCTCGATCGCTACATGGCGCGCAAGGCCGAGCGACACGCGACCACGCACCTTTTGATCGACCGCTTTCGCTTCGACAGCTTCGCGCCGGATTCCGACGAGGCGGGAAGCAACCTGTTGACGCGCTTTGGCCACACCGTCTACCTGTTCTTCATGGTGACGCCGCCCGGCGCGATCGTCGAGCGAGCCTGGCAGCGCGGCCTCGACGTCGGACGCTACAAGGCGGTCGACGATCTCCTCGCGCACAACGTCGAGGCGTACACCGGGATGCCGGAATTGTTCTTCACGTGGGCGCTGCGCGCCGACAAGGCCGTGCATTACGAGTTCCTCGACAACTCGGTGCCGTTCGGACAACGGCCGCGCACCGTTGCGTTCGGCTGGAATGGCGAGCTCAACATTCTCGACGTCGGATCGCTCGTCGACATCGAACGCTTCCGCCGCGTCAACGTGAACGCGAGAAGCCCGGAGGAGTTGTTCGAAAGCCGCAGCGTGCTCGCGAGCGAACGGAACACCGGCTTTCTCGTCGAGTGCGCGTCCCGGCTCCCGCGGATTCACTTCGCGGATCAGGCGAGCGGGCGCATCTATCTCCGGATCGAAGCCGGCACGCCGACGTGGGCCGACGCCGACGCGCTCGAGGCCGCCATGACCGATGCGGATACCCGTGCGGGCATTCTGGCGATCGCCCCCGACATTGCGAAGCGAGCGCTTCCGGATGCGCAGGCGCCGTTGTACCTGGCGACGACTCTCGGTACCGAGCGCATCCATACGCTGGGTGCATGGGGCGCTGCTGGCGCCGGCGCGACGCGCGCCTGAGCCGACGCGAATTTTCCGCCGGCGCCGTGTGGATTGGCCAACGCCCTGCATGCGTTGCAGGCCGACGATATGCCTACCGACCGAACCGATGCGAGGAGAACACGATCACGATCGCGCAACGCTTCTCGACGCTCGCGTTGTCGGTCACTTGGCGTCGGTAATGACGCGCTCGCGGAGCACGCCCTTCTGCACCTTGCCCATCGCGTTGCGCGGCAGCTCGTCGACGAAGTAGACGCGCTTCGGCACCTTGTAGCGCGCGATCTCGCTTTTGAGCGCGGAAACGACCGAGGCCTCGGTCAGCTCGTGCGGGCGAGGAACCGCGAGGACGGCAACGACGGCCTCCCCGAAATCCACATCGGGCACGCCGATCACCGCGGACTCGACGACGCCGTTCATCGCGTCCAGCCGCTCCTCGATCTCCTTCGGATAGACGTTCAAGCCGCCGCTGATGATCATGTCCGTCGCGCGGCCCGAGATGATCAGATAGCCGTTCGCATCGAACGAGCCGATGTCGCCGCTCCTGAACCATCCGTCGGCCGTCATCGACTCCGCCGTCTTGTCGGGCTGGTTCAGATAGCCGGCGCAGACATTCGGACCGCGGATCTCGATCTGCCCGATCGTCTCGCGCTCACAATCCTTGCCATGCTCGTCGACGACACGGACGTCGACGCCGGGCAGCGGCAATCCGACGGTTCCCGGAACGCGCGCGCCGTCGAGCGGATTGCTCGCGTTCATGCCGGTCTCGGTCATGCCATAGCGTTCGAGGATTCGATGGCCGGTGCGTTCCTCGAACGCACGGAACGTTTCGGGCAGGAGCGGCGCAGAGCCCGCGATGAAGACGCGAACGCCGGCGCACGACTCGCGCGTGAACGTCGGCTCGGCGAGAAGCCGCGTGTAGAACGTCGGCACGCCCATCATCGCCGTCGCGCGCGGCAGCAACGATGCGACTTCACACGCATCGAACCTGGGCAGCCACAGCATGCGGCTTCCCGACAGCAGCACGCAGTGGATCGCGACGAAAAGCCCGTGCACGTGGTAAATGGGCAGCGCATGCAGCAGCGTGTCGCTGCCGGTGAAGCCCCATTGCTCGACGAGCGTCAGCGCGTTCGACCCGAGATTGCGGTGCGTGAGCATCGCGCCCTTCGAACGGCCCGTCGTTCCCGACGGGTAGAGGATCGCGGCGAGATCTTCCGCGCTGCGTTCGACCGTTTCGAAGCGGTCGTCCGCCGACATCGCGCGCCGGCCGATGTCGCCGCCGTCGGGGTCGAGCGTCAGCACCGTTGCGCCGCGCGACAGCGTTTCGACGACGCCGAGCTTCTCCGGCGCGCAGACGATGACCCGCGGCGTTGCGTCCGCGAAGAAGTAGTCGAGCTCGGCGCGCTGATACGCCGTATTGAGCGGCAGATAGACGAGTCCGGCGCGCAGCGTCGCGAGATACAGCGGGACGATCTGCCAGTGCTTGTCGACCTGGGCCGCGACGCGGTCCCCCGGCCTGCAACCGGCGGCGACCAGCACGTTGGCGATGCGCGCCGATTCGCTGTCGAGCTCGTCGTAGCTCAAGACGCGGCCGCCGGGAACGACGAGACACGGCTGGTCGCCGGCTTCGGAGAAGTGACGCTCGAGAAAGGTGTAAAGGTTCGCGTTCATTCGCCGACGATGGTTGCGGACGCGCCTAGTCGCGGTCGTCGTACTTCTCGGGGTGGGTGGCGCGAACCAGTCGGTCGCGCACCGCCGACCACGCCGACGCGTCGGGAACCGCTTCGATCAGGATCGCATCGACTTGCGCGGCGTCGAGCTCGCGCAGGTTCGCGTAAAGATCGTGCGCATACGCGATCGCATCGGACGGCGCGCGCCGCCAGACGCCGTTGAATCCGGGTGGCGCATCGATAGTGATCGCCAGAACGGCAACGCGTTCGTCGCGATCCTCGCGCTGGGCGATCTCGGAACGAAGCGACGCCGCGAAAACGAGCAACGCCGGCGTGCGAGTCGCGTAATGCGATGCGAGGGATCCCGACGCGCGTGGAGCGGTCGAATTGCCGATGTGCGGCGCAATGCCGAGCACGCGAGTTAGCGCGTCGATGTCGATCGCCCCGGGACGCAACAGCAACGGCCGATCGCCCGAGAACGCGACGATCGTGCTTTCGATGCCGACGTCGCAGCGCCCGCCGTCGAGAATCATCGCGACATCGTCGGCGAAATCCGCAGCGACGTGCGCGGCGGTCGTCGGCGACACATGACCGAAGCGGTTCGCCGAAGGTCCGGCGATGCCTTCTCCGCCCGCTGTTGCGAACGCAGCGAGCAGCGCTTGCGCTATCGGATGCGATGGCACGCGCAACCCGACGCTGTCCTGACCGCCGGTGATCGAATCGCAGACATGCGGCGCGCGTGGCAGGATCAGTGTCAATGGGCCGGGCCAGAACGCTTCGGCGAGCGCGTGCGCACCGGGCGGAACGTCGCGCGCCCATGTCGCAACGCGGCTTGCGTCCGACAAGTGAACGATCAACGGATGATCGGCGGGCCGGCGCTTGGCCACGAAGATCGCACGCACGGCCTCCTCGTTGCGGGCATCGGCGCCGAGGCCGTAGACCGTTTCCGTCGGAAATGCGACGAGCTGCCCGTCGTGAAGCAGCCGCGCGGCCTGCTCGACGGTCGCCGGCGTCGCGGTCGCGATCGGCGATCGTCCTGCTAAAATCGAAGACCCGTCAGACATACTTGCCGAGAGATAGAGCGACATGACCGAGTTTCTTTTCACGTCCGAATCCGTGTCGGAAGGGCATCCCGACAAGGTGGCCGACCAGATCTCGGACGCTGTGCTCGATGCGATTCTAGAGCAGGACCCTTACGGTCGCGTCGCTGCCGAGACCCTCGTGTCGACCGGACTGGTCGTGATGACCGGCGAGATCACGACGACCGCGCAGGTCGACTACGGGCGTGTCGCGCGCGAGACGATACGCGAAATCGGCTACAACGATCCGGTGCTGGGCTTCGACGCCAAAGGGTGCGCAGTGATGGTTTGCTACGGCAAGCAATCGCCGGACATCGCGCAGGGCGTCGATCGCGCGTCCGACGATTACCTGAACCAGGGCGCCGGCGACCAGGGTCTGATGTTCGGCTTCGCGTGCGACGAGACGCCGTCGCTGATGCCGTTTCCGATCTATTACGCGCACCGGCTCGTGCAGCGGCAGAGTGAAGTGCGGCGCGACGGTCGGTTGCCGTGGCTCCGACCCGACGCGAAGTCGCAGGTCACGGTTCGCTATCGCGACGATCGACCGGTCGCCGTCGACACGGTCGTGTTGTCGACACAGCACGATCCGCAGATGAATGACCGGCAGAAGGAGTTGCACGAGGCGGTCATCGAGGAGATCATCAAGCCGGTGTTTCCGAAGGAATACATCGCTGAGACGCGCTATCTCGTCAATCCGACCGGCCGTTTCGAGATCGGCGGCCCGCACGGCGACGCCGGCTTGACTGGACGGAAGATCATCGTCGACAGCTATGGCGGCGCAGCGCCGCACGGTGGCGGCGCGTTCTCGGGCAAGGACCCGTCGAAGGTCGATCGCTCGGCGGCCTACGCAGCGCGATATGTGGCGAAGAACGTCGTGGCTGCGGGCCTTGCGCGACAATGCGAAGTGCAGGTGTCGTACGCGATCGGCGTCGCCAAGCCGATCAACGTGACGGTCTACACGAACGGCACCGGCAAGATTCCGGATGCGAAGATCGCGTCGATCGTGCAGGAGCAGTTCGACCTGCGGCCGAAGGGCATCATCGCGATGTTGAAGCTGCTGCGCCCCATTTATCGCAAGACGGCCGCGTACGGGCACTTCGGGCGCGACGAGCCCGAGTTCACCTGGGAAAGTGTCGATAGAGCAGACGCCCTTCGGGCGGCTGCCGGCCTGTGATGGCCGCCGCTGAGCGCTCGATCGACACGTCGGCGGGCCTGTGAGCGAAGCTCGCCCCTTCGGCGCGCGGTTGCCGCGCTTCGGTGGAGCGATGCGCCGCGTCGTGATCCCCGCGTTCGCCGTGCTCGTCGCCGGCTGTGCGCAATGGAACGCGAAGTGGGACGAGATGCGGGCGAATCCGCGCGAGTACTTCAACCTTCTCCCGCCCGTCGTCGTGACGGATGCGCGTGTCGACGGGCAATCGGTCGCAGTGAATCGCGGCCAGGCGCTGGTCGTGCGGCTGCCCGAGGATTCGGCCGGCGGCGAGCGCTGGCGGTTGCAGCCGATGCCGTCGACGACGCTGATCGCACCGGTCCAGCACGATTTCGTCGCGAGGGGCGGCGCCGATCCGGCAGCGTCCACGCCGGGTGAGGCGGTGTTTCGCCTTCGCGGGATCGCGCCGGGGACGCAGCAGGTCGTGCTGGAGCTCACGCGTCCGCCGGAGACCACGGCGTCGCGGACCATGCGATTCGACGTCGTCGTGCGCTGAGGCGCGCAGATCGCGCGTGCCACCCCCGGGGACG
>DATLNR010000162.1:0-46343 GCA_035536655.1 Casimicrobiaceae bacterium | reverse complement strand
TCGCAAGGTTCTCGCGGGCATCTTTCTGCTGCTGCCCGGCGTGGTGAGCGACCTGATCGCGCTGGCGCTCTTGATGCTGCCGATCAATACCGGCCGGCGCTTCGCAGCGCAGAATGCCGGCCGCGCGCGCCGCCGCGACCTGCTCGAAGGGGAGTTCCGGCGGATCGATTAACGCGATCGCCATGATCGGCCGCCGCGGGTTCGTCCAAACCGTCGGGTGCGGCCTGATCCTCGCGCAATCCAGCGCGCGAGCGCAAACCGCAGCCAGGACGTATCGGATCGGTCATCTGATCCTGGGTTCGGCCAATGATCCCCCGCTGCCCATGATTGCGTCGCTGAACGCGAGCCTGCGCGGGCTCGGCTTCGAGGACGGCCGCAATCTCGCGTTCGTGTATACGTATGCCGACGGAAAGCTCGAGCGCTTTGCGCAAGACGCGGCCGAGCTCGTGCGGCAGAACGTCGACGTGATCGTGGCGGGCACCAATCCGATGATCGCCGCTGCGCAACGCGCGACGAGGACCATTCCGATCGTCATGGCAGCCGCCGTCGATCCTGTCGCGCGTGGCTTCATCGCGAGCCTCGCGCGGCCCGGCGGAAACATCACCGGGCTTTGCATCGACGCTAGCGTAGGCAGTCCCGCAAAGAATCTGGCGCTATTGAAGGAGGCGATTCCGCGGCTCGAGCGCGCAGCGGTCCTGCGGCAGCCCGAGTCTGGCTGGAACTATGCGGAGCTCGAGGACGCTGCACGCAAGCTACGGGTTGCGCTCGAACCGTTCGATATTGCGAACTTGACGGACATCGACCGTGCCTTCGGTGCGTTCTCTGCGAAATCCGTCGATGCCTTGTTGATGCTCGGCGGTTCGCTGATTTACGCGGGTCGAAACCGAATCGCGGATCTGGCACTCAAGCACCGGATGCCCGCGATTCACGCGTTCAGCGACTACGCGCATGCGGGATTGCTGATGACTTATGGCACGAACCTGCACGACCTGTATCGTCGCGCTGGTACGTACATCGCGAAGATCCTGCGCGGCGCAAGGCCCGCTGACCTGCCGGTCGAGCAGCCGGCGACGTTCGAGCTCGTCGTCAATATGAGGACCGCGAAGGCACTCGGCCTGACGATTCCGTCTTCGCTGCTGTCACGCGCGGACGAACTGATCCGTTGACGTCGCTACTTCATGCGATCGATCAGCGTCGGCTCGCTTTTGCCGGCATGGCGATACGACCACCATAGTAGCGCAAGACCGATGAGCATCATCGGCAGTGACAGCCATTGCCCCATCGTCAGTCCGAGCGCAAGCGCGCCGAGAAACGCATCCGGCTCGCGCGCGTATTCGGCGATGAAACGCAGCGCGCCGTACCCTGCGAGGAACATTCCCGACGGCGCGCCCATCGGACGCCGCCGTGACGTGTAGACCCACAGGATGACGAACAGCAGCACGCCCTCGAGCGCGAACTGGTAGAGCTGCGACGGGTGTCGCGCGAGGTTGTCCACTTGCGGAAACACCATGCCCCACGGCAGATCGGTCACGCGCCCGACGAGCTCGCCGTTGATGAAGTTGCCGAGCCTTCCCGCCGCGAGCCCCAGCGGAATCAGCGGCGCGACAAAGTCGGTGACGTCGAGCCAGCGCTTGTTGCGCCGCCGCGCGAAAAGCCACAACGCGATCAGCACGCCGAGAAAGCCGCCGTGGAAGCTCATGCCACCGCTCCACACGGCGAGGATCTCGAGCGGATTCGCGAGGTAGTGCAGCGGACGGTAGAACAGTATGTAGCCGAGACGCCCGCCGAGGATCACGCCGAACACGCCGTAGAGCAGCATGTCGTCGATGTCCCGCGGATGCCAGCCGGTCAGGAGCTGCTGCTTCGCGCGGTATTTGCCGAGAACGACGAACAGCACGAAGCCGACGAGATACATCAGCCCGTACCAGCGCACGGCGATGGGGCCTATGGAGAACGCGACGGGATCGAATTGCGGGTGAACGAGCATCAGTCGTCGACTCTTGCGCCGTGCGGTGCGCGGTCCTCGTCAACGCGCGATATACCACACCGGCGCGCTGCATGCGCGAAATGCTATCGTGCCGACCCGGGAGGAAAACGTTGACCCACAACCGCCGTTCGAAGCTCATTACGCAGGGCATCGCGCGATCGCCGAACCGCGCGATGCTTCGCGCCGTCGGCTTCACCGACAGCGACTTCGAGAAGCCGATCGTCGGCGTGGCCAACGGCCATTCGACGATGAACCCGTGCAACGCAGGCATCCAGCCGCTCGTCGATCGCGCCATCGCGTCGCTCAAGGGGGCCGGTGCGATGCCACAGGTGTTCGGCGTGCCGACGGTGACCGACGGCATCGGCATGGGCACCGAGGGCATGAAGTACTCGCTCGTGTCGCGTGAAGTGATCGCCGATGCGATCGAGACCAGCGTCAACGGGCAGTGCATGGACGGCGTGCTCGTCGTCGGCGGCTGCGACAAGAACATGCCCGGCGGCATGATGGCGATGGCACGCGTCAACGTGCCGGCGATCTACGTCTACGCCGGAACGATCAAGCCGGGCGAATGGAAAGGCGAGAAGCTCACGATCGTGTCGCCGTTCGAAGCGGTCGGCGCGCTGATGGCAGGCAAGATGGACAAGGCCGACTACGAGGGCATCGAGCGCAACGCCTGCCCGTCGGTCGGCGCGTGCGGCGGCATGTACACGGCGAACACGATGTCGTCGTCGTTCGAGGCGTTGGGCATGAGCCTGCTCGGCAGCTCGCAAATGGCGTCGCCGGACGGCGAGAAGGCCGATTCCGCAGCCGCCTCCGCCGAAGTGCTCGTGCGCGCAATCGAGAACGACGTCAAGCCGCGCGACATCATCACGCGCAAGTCGATCGGGAACGCGATTGCGCTGGTGATGGCGACGGGCGGCTCGACGAACGCGGTGCTGCATTACCTCGCAATCGCGCATGCGGCGCAGGTGCCGTGGTCGATCGACGACTTCGAGGCGATCAGAAAGCGCGTGCCGGTGTTGTGCGACTTGAAGCCCTCGGGCCGCTTTGTCGCCACCGACTTTCATCGCGCCGGCGGTGTGCCGCAAGTGCTGCGCATGCTGCTCGATCACGGTTTACTGCACGCCGACTGCATGACGATCACCGGACGCCCGATCGGCGAGGAGCTCACGAAGGTTCCCGCAGAGCCGCGCAGCGATCAGGAGGTGATCCGGCGCTGGAGCGAGCCGATGTACGCACAGGGCCATCTCGCGATCCTGCGCGGCAATCTCGCGCCGGAAGGCTGCGTCGCGAAGATCACGGGGCTCAAGAATCCGTCGATGACCGGCCCGGCCCGCGTTTTCGATTCGGAGCACGCGGCGATGGAAGCGATCCTCGCGCGCAAGATCACGCACGGCGATGTCGTCGTGATCCGCTACGAAGGCCCGAAGGGCGGACCCGGCATGCAGGAGATGCTCGCGCCGACGGCCGCGTTGATCGGTCAGGGACTGGGGCAGTCGGTGGGGCTGATCACCGATGGACGCTTTTCCGGCGGCACGTGGGGCATGGTCGTCGGTCACGTCGCGCCGGAAGCCCAGGACGGCGGCACGATCGCGCTCGTCGAAGACGGCGACTCGGTGACGATCGACGCGCACAAGCTGCTCGTGCAGCTCAACGTCGACGATAGAGAGATCGCGCACCGTCGCGATCGATGGAAGCCGCCGGCGCCGCGCTACGCGCGAGGGCTCCTCGCGAAATATGCGCGGCAGGTATCGACGGCGAGTCGCGGCGCCGTCACCGATACGCTCGATTGAACGGAGTTTCGCGGATGCGCGGTGTCGCCGTTGCGTTATTGTTGTTCACGATCAGCGCGCACGCGCAGGACGACGCAAAGCGCGCCGGCACGCCGGTGACGCTCATCAATCCCGGATTCGAATCGAAAGAGTCGGGCAAGCTGGGCGCACCCGACGGGTGGTGGGTCGTGCAACATGCGGGGCCGCTGTCGTACACGTGGACGCTCGACCCGGCGGCGCCGCGGTCGGGCGAGCGGAGCCTGAAAGTCGAAAACGTCGGGCCGGAGCCCTTCGGCTCGGTCTTCCAGAAGGTTTCCGCGGCGCCATACCGCGGCAAGACGCTTCGCTTCACCGCGTGGCTTCGCACCGACAAGGCCGCGGGCAACCAGTTCGGCAAGGGCGCGGGGTTGAACCTGATGTCGATGCGCGGCGGCTATCCGCTCGAGTTCGTGATGATGCGCGATGACGCGGTCGCCGGAACGACCGATTGGAAGCGCTACGAAGCGCGACTGAAGATCCCGAACGAGGCCGACGAGATCGAGTTCGGCATGAGCTTGTACGGCCCCGGCATCGCTTGGTTCGACGACGCTTCGCTGTTCGTCGAAGGAACGGCTGCGATCGATGCGCCCGGTACGGGCCGGATGAAGCCGCTGCGCTGAAATGAAACGGCCCCCACGCTCGCTTGCTCGCTGCCCCCCGACGGGGCGCAGTCAGTTGCTTGGGACGGCCCGGCGCAACTGACGCTCGCGCGCTACGCGCGCCTCAAGACGGAGGTTTGACAAGTGCACTGGTTCCTTCTCGGAGCTGCGATCCTGTGCGAGGTCGCCGGCACCGTATCGATGCGGCTCGCCCAGGGTTTTACGCGGCCGGTGCCGTCGGTGATGCTGTTCGTCTTCTACGCGTGCTCGTTTGTGTTGATGACGCTCGTCGTGCGGCGCATCGAGGTCAGCATTACCTACGCGATCTGGTCGGGCGTCGGCACCGCGGTGATCGCGGTTATCGGCGTGTTCTACTTCAAGGAAACGCTGACGATTGTCCAAGTGGCGAGCATGGGCTTGATCATCCTCGGCGTCGTCGGATTGAGGCTCGGCGCGGCGCCCGCTGCGTGAGCTACAACCCCAACCGCTGCCAGATCGTCGACGTCAACGCCGCCTGGTTCAACGTATAGAAGTGAAGACCCGGCGCGCCGCGCGTCAGCAGGCTTTCGCACAACTCGCTGACCACGTCGAGGCCGAACGCGCGGATCGATGCAGTGTCGTCGCCGTAGCTTTCGAGCCGCCGACGAATCCACCGCGGGATCTCGGCGCCGCAGGCATCGGAGAATCGCGCGAGCTTCGTGAAGCTTGCGATCGGCATGATGCCAGGGACGATCGGAACCTCGACTCCTTGCGAGCGTGCCGCGTCGACGAAATGCCAGTACGCGTCGGCGTTGAAGAAATACTGCGTCATCGCCGAGTTCGCGCCGGCGTCGACCTTGCGCTTGAACGCCGTCAGATCCTCGTGCGCGGACCGCGCCTGCGGATGCACTTCGGGATACGCCGCGACATCGACATGGAACCAGTTGCCGGTTTCGCGTCGAATGAATGCGACCAGCTCGCTCGCATAGCGGAACTCGCCGACGTCGGCCGTTCCCGACGGCAGGTCGCCGCGCAACGCAACGAGATGCCGGATCCCCTGCTCTCTGTACTGCGCGAGGATGCCGCGCACGTTGTCGCCGGTGCTACCGATGCACGAGATGTGCGGGGCGGCCGCCACGCCTTCGTCGCGGATCTCCATGACGGTCGCGAGCGTGCCTTCGCGGGTGCTCCCGCCGGCGCCGAACGTCACCGAGCAGAACGCGGGCTTCAGCTGCGCGAGCTGACGGCGCGTCGTGCGCAGCTTCTCGACGCCTTCGGGCGTGCGTGGCGGGAAGAATTCGAAGCTGAACAACCGAGGGTCGGTCACGAGGTCTTCGCCATCGCGGCTGCGCCGGCGACGTAGGGCTTCAGTGCCGCGTAGATCGTTTCGTTCACCGGTGTGGCGACGCCAAGCTCGCCGCCGAGCCGCGCCACTGCGCCGCAAAGCCACGGCGCTTCGAGACGGTGGCCGACCTCGAGATCATGCAGCATCGAGGCTTTCATCTCGTACGGGAGCGTATCGGCGAAGGCGAGCCGCGTCGCTACGAAGTCGTCGGGCAGCGCAACGTCGCTCGCGCGGCCCACCGACCACGTCTCACGCATGATCGATTCGAACATCGCGCGCATCGCCGCATCGGCGCGAATGACGCCTATCGGCTGTCGCGTGATCGCCGTTGCCCCGGCGAGCGCCGACAGAAACACGAACTTTTCCCAGATCGCCCGTCGAATGTCGGCGGCGAGCGCGATCTCGATGCCCGATCCGCGAGCGGCGTCGGCAAACGAGGCCGCGGCATCAGCCTTGCGTCCGTCGAACGCGCCAACGCTCATGCGCGCCATCGTGCCAACATGGCGGATCACGCCGGGAGACCCGATCGATGTCGCGATATAGGCGACGCCGCCGATGAGCGCGTCGGGGCTCAAGCCCCGCGACACGATTGCCGGCGCGTCGATGCCATTCTGAAACGGGATGACGACGCCACCGTTGGCGATGAGCGGACGGAGGCTCGGGACGATCGGCTCGACATCCCACAGCTTCACGCACAGCATTGCGACGTCGACGGGTCCGATCGACTGCACGTCGTCGGTTACGCGCGCATCGCGGATGTGTATCGGCGTCGTCTCGCTATCAATGCGGAGACCGTCGCGGCGGATCGCGTCCAGATGGCGGCCGCGCGCGACGAACGTGACGTCGTGGCCACGCTGCGCGAGCCTCGCGCCGAAGAAGCCGCCGACGCCGCCGGTGCCGATGATCGCAATGCGCACGAGCGCCGCCTTTTGCGTTCCTCAATAGCGATAACTGTCAGGCTTGTACGGACCGTCCTTGTCCACGCCGATGTAGCGTGCCTGCTTGTCGGAAAGCTCCGTCAACCGCGCGCCTAGTTTGGTCAGCTGCAGCCGCGCGACCTTCTCGTCGAGATGCTTCGGCAGCACGTAAACGCCCACCGGATACTTCTCCGCGACCTCGCGCGCGTCCGTCCACAGCTCGATTTGCGCCATCACCTGGTTGGTGAACGAGCTCGACATGACGTACGACGGATGCCCGGTGCCGCAGCCCAGGTTCACGAGCCGTCCCTCGGCGAGCAGGATGATCCGCTTGCCGTCGGGGAAGATCACGTGATCGACCTGCGGCTTGATGTTCTCCCAGTCGCATCCCTTGAGCTTCGCGACGTCGATCTCGTTGTCGAAGTGGCCGATGTTGCACACGATCGCCTGGTTCTTCATGCGCTTCATGTGATCGAACGTGATGACGTCGATGTTGCCGGTCGCGGTGACGAAGATGTCGGCCTTGTCCGCCGCGTAGTCCATCGTCACGACGCGGTAGCCTTCCATCGCGGCCTGCAGCGCGCAAATCGGGTCGACCTCGGTGATCCATACTTGGGCCGACAGCGCACGCAGCGCCTGCGCGGAGCCCTTGCCGACGTCGCCATAACCGGCAACGACGGCCACCTTGCCCGCGATCATCACGTCGGTCGCGCGCTTGATGCCGTCGACGAGCGATTCGCGACAACCGTAGAGATTGTCGAACTTGCTTTTCGTGACCGAGTCGTTGACGTTGATCGCCGGAAAGCCGAGGCGACCTTCGCGATGCATTTGATAAAGCCGCTTGACGCCGGTCGTCGTTTCTTCAGTGACGCCCTTGATGCCGGCCTTGATGCGCGAATAGAACGTCGAATCCTTGGCGAGCCTCGCCTTGATCGACGCGAACAGCGCTTCCTCTTCCTCGTTCGTCGGACGCGAAATGACCGATTGATCGTTTTCGGCCTGCGCGCCCAGATGCACGAGCAGCGTGGCGTCGCCGCCGTCGTCGAGGATCATGTTCGGGCCAACCGTTCGCGCCGACGGGCCGCCCCTAGGCGCGAACTGCTTCCCCTCGGGGGGCAGCGAAGCGGCCGCATCTTGCCGCGAGCGTGGGGGCTCTTCATGATCGGACCACTCGAAGATCTTGTGCGTGAAGTCCCAGTACTCCTTCAGCGACTCCCCCTTGTACGCGAACACCGGCGTGCCGCGCGCCGCGATCGCGGCCGCCGCATGGTCCTGCGTCGAATAGATGTTGCACGATGCCCAACGCACGTCGGCGCCGAGCGCCTGCAGCGTCTCGATCAACACCGCCGTCTGGATCGTCATGTGCAGGCTGCCGGCAATGCGTGCGCCGCGCAGTGGTTGCTGCGGCGCGTACTCGTCGCGGATCGCCGTCAGGCCCGGCATCTCGGTCTGCGCGATCTCGATTTCCTTCCGTCCCCAATCAGCCAGCGCAAGGTCGGCGACGTGGAAGTCGGCGAACTTCGCCTTGTCGGTCACAGCGTTCATCGGTCACTCCGTTCGTATCGGGTGACTCGCACGCATGCAGCGGGGTCCGTCTTACCCGTCGCCCGTGCGAATCACGGTCAACGAGCGCGGTTTCGAAGGCGGAACGCCTGCCCCGAGCCTGGCCCGGCGGACGCCGGGTTGCAACGCTCCTCGGGGCGTTGGAGCAGTAATTGTACTACCAGCGGCGTCAGCCCCGCAGATTCTTGTTGAAGTGCGCTACGGTGCGCGACCACGCAAGTTTCGCAGCCACCGCATCGTAGCGCGGCGTCGCATCGTTGTTGAAACCGTGCTGCGTCCCGGGATAGAAGTACGCTTCGTATTTCACGCCGGCGGCCTTGAGCGCCACTTCGTACGCCGGCCAGCCGGCGTTGATGCGTTCGTCGTGCTCGGCGTAGTGAATCAGAAGCGGCGAGTTGATCTTCGGCACGTCCGCAGACGACGGTTGGCCGCCGTAGAACGGCACGGCGGCACCGAGATCCGGCAAACGCGTCGCGAGCATGTTCACGATCGTGCCGCCGTAGCAGAAGCCGACGGCGCCGATGCGACCGGTGCATTCCGGCATCGCCTGAAGGGCCACGGCAGCCGCAACAAAATCGGCGCGCGTTTTCGTCTGGTCGAGCTTCGCAAAGAGCTCGCGCGCCTTGTCTTCGTCACCCGGGTAGCCGCCGAGCGGGAACAACGCGTCGGGCGCGAACGCGACGAAGTTGTCGAGCGCGAGCCGTCGTGTGATGTCCTCGATGTGCGGATTCAGCCCGCGGTTCTCGTGCACGACAAGAACGCCCGCCAGCTTGCCGCTCCCTCGAGCGGGGCGCGCCAGGTAGCCGCGCATTTTTCCCGATCCTTCCGGCGACGGATACTCGACCGATCGGGTCGCGATGCGCGCATCGTTCGGCGCGATCTGTTGTGCCTCTGCGAAGTTCGGGACGAGCGATTCGAGCAGCATCGTCGCGGTGACCCCGCCAACTGCGTAACGGGCTACACCATTGAAAAACCCTCGCCGATCGACGTCGCCGTGTACGTACCTGTCGAACCAGCGGAGGACTTCGGGGTGAAAGTCGGCTGCTCTTTTGCGTTCCATCGTCGGTCTCCCGCGCTTGACGCGTCTGAGACTGCACGCGTCAACCCGAAGTTCCCGCCACATTCTCCTGGGCGAACAGCGCGTTGGCGAGGCTCGACTCGCGCTTGTAGAAACCGGCCGTGTGAAACGTTTCCTCGAGCGCGAAGAGCTCGTAGTCGAGATGGTGCAATAGCTCGTGGACGACAGTGCGCAGGAACGACTTGAACGCGACGACCTGCTGCTTCGCGGCCGTCCGCATCCACACGGTAATGCGCGCGCGCCGCCGCCCTTCGCCGGGCTCGTAAAAGCCATGCAGCTCGCCGTAGTCGTCGGAGGGCCGCCGCGCGAGCACGATGATCCGGACCGGCGGCACGCGATAGCCGCGCACCAGCGCATCGCACAGCGTCTGGCATGCTCGCTGGACGCGCGCGCGATCGTCCGCTGCAAGCCTCGCTCGAATCGCCGCGACGACGTCGCCGAGCACGACGTCCGCGGGCAACCCGATCGTGACGATCTCGTCGCTGCGCTGATATATGCGCTTGTGAGCCGGGGATAGACGTTCGTAGTACGCAAAGCGCACGGCGCTAGCTCGCTTCCATCTGTGCTTTCGCGTGCAACGCCACGTCCCGATGCGTCGCGAACCAGACTCCCGGCTTGCCACGCATGTGCTCGATCAGCTCCTCGAGAATGAACATGCGCGAACGATAGCCGATCACGTGAGGATGCATGGTCAGCAGAAAGAGACCGCGCTCTTCGTAAGCCCGATCGAACTCGCGTCGGAAAATGTCGAGCACTGCCGTGGGCGGCGTGTACGGCCGCAGAGCCTGAAACCGGTTCATGTTGAAGTACACCGCGTCATCCCGTATCCACTCGACGGGCAGTTCGACGATTCCGGTCGGCTCACCGTCCTGGTCGAGCTCGTAGGGATCGTCGTCGGCCATCAGCGACGAGTCATACAACAGACCCATCTCGCGCTGGATCGTGAGCGTTGCAGGCGAGAAATCCCACGAAGGGGTGCGCATGCCGACGGGCCGAACGCCGGTGATCCGGGTCAACGTGTCTGCCGAGCGCAGATGAAGCTCGCGTTCGTCCTTGTCAGGCAGAACCGAATTCAGCTCGTGAATCCAGCCATGGAGCCCGATCTCGTGACCTTCGGCGATCACGCGTCGCTGTTCGTCAGGATAGAGCAGCGCCGAGACGGCAGGCACGAAGAACGTGGCGCGAAGGCTCGAACGCTTCAGCAGCGCAAGAATGCGCGGAACGCCGACACGGTTCCCATACTGGCCCCACGACATTCTGCCAATCGAGCGACCGCCGTCCCGTAACTCGTTGGTGTCGTGATCGCTGTCGAACGAGAGCGCGACCGCGCAACGATTGCCGCCCGGCCAGCTCTCCGGTCGAAGGCTGCGACCCGCGCGGACTTGTTCGACGCGACGCCGCCATTCCGCTTCCGGCCACGCCCACGGGTTGTCGTCAGGCCGGTCGTCATCGTTCATGTTCGTTTCCCAGTGGAAAGTGGCACGCCGCCTGGCGCAATTCGTCCATTGGCCGCAAAACCGGGATTTCGCGGCTGCAGCGATCCTGCGCATAGGGGCATCGCTGATGAAACGCGCAGCCCGGCGGCGGATCGAGCGGGGAAGGAAGCTCGCCGCGGATCGGCTCGATGTCCCGCTCCGGTGCGCCGTCTGCAGCGAGGCGCGGCGCGCTGTCGAGCAATGCACGCGTGTAGTGATGACGTGGCGCCGCGAAGATCGCTTCGGTCGGGCCGATCTCGACGATGCGTCCGAGATACATGATGGCAATGCGGTCGCTCACGTGGCGGACAACCGCAAGATCATGGCTGATGAACAGCATCGTCAGGTGAAGCTCGCGTTTGAGCTTCAGGAACAGATTGATGATTTGCGCCTGGATCGATACGTCGAGGGATGCGACGGGCTCATCGCAGATCAGTGCGTCGGGCCGCATCGCGAGCGCACGTGCGACGGCAATGCGTTGACGCTGTCCGCCGGAGAACTGATGAGGAAACCGCTCCGCGGCTGCCGCATCGAGCCCCACGGCCGCGAGCCAGTTCGCGACATCGCGTTTCGCGTCGGCCCGGCTGATGAGCTTATGCGCGAGCGGCCCTTCGGCGATGATGTCGCCGACGCGCATGCGCGGATTGAGCGACGCGAACGGATCCTGAAACACCATCTGGATGCGCGTCGTCTGCTTGCGATCGCGCGACATCACGAGTTCGCCGCCAAGCGATGCGACACCCGAGCTCGGCGGCAGAATCCCCGCGGCAACGCGCCCGAGCGTCGATTTGCCGCATCCGGACTCGCCGACGAGGCCGAGCGTTTCTCCTTTGGCGATGTCGATCGAGACGTCCTCGACGGCATGAACCACGCTCGCCAGTGCCTTCGCTCCGGTCAGACGCTTTGCGAGCCGTTCCGTCAGCGGCGGTACAAACGTGAAGCGACGCGTGACATCGGCAAGGCTGACGAAGCCGCATGAACGTGCTCCTACCGTTGCGGCCTCATGTGCCATTTTCTGACGCCGCTGCGCTGCTCCTGATGGGGGCGCAACGAGCGCTTTGGGGCGGCCCGGCAGCGCTCATGCCGAGACCGCCGCGATCGTGTCGATGTTCAATGGATGGTGGCAGCGCCAGATCCTTCCGCGATCGAACGTCTCAGCCGGCGGCGTATCGCACGCCCCGCTCGCGTAGGCGCAACGCGCTTTGAACGCGCAGCCGGAAGGCAGCGCGGTCAGCGATGGCGTCGCGCCGGGGATCTGGATCAGATCGCGACCCGGCGGCGCACGCGACGGCAGGCTGTCGATCAGGCCCCGCGTGTACGGATGCCGCGGTCGCCTCAGCACATCGGCCGTCGGTCCCTGCTCGATCAACCGCCCCGCATACATCACGAGCAATCGCGACGCGAGGCTCGAAACCGTGGCAAGGTCATGACTGATCCAGATCAGACTCACGCCCGCGTCGCGAACCAGCGCCTTCATCTCGACGAGAATCTGCGCCTGGATCGATACGTCGAGCGCAGTCGTCGGCTCGTCGCAGATGACGAGCTCGGGATCGTTGAGAAATGCGATGGCGATCGCGACGCGCTGGCGCATGCCGCCTGACAGCTGGTGCGGATAGGCATCGAGCCGCCGCTCGGGATCGGGAATGCCGACTTTCGACAGCGCCTCGATCGAACGCCGGCGCATCGCCTCGGACGAGGGATTGGCGTGCGCTTGCATCGCAAGCTGCATCTGGTCGGAAACCTTGAGCACCGCATTGAGCGTGCTCATCGGATCCTGAAACACCATCGCGATGCGGCGGCCGCGCACGGCCCGATATCGACGGTGAGGCAGGCCAACGAGCTCCTGGCCGTCGAGCTTGATCGAGCCGCCTGCAATGCGGCCCGGCGGATCGATGAGGCCCAGGATCGAATAGCCGGTCACGCTCTTGCCCGAGCCTGATTCGCCGACCAGGCCGACGATTTCACTCGCGTTGACGTCGAACGACACGCCGTCGACGGCCCGCGCGAGCCCATGCCGCGTGGCGAAGTGCGTTGCAAGATCGCGCACTGCAAGCAACGTCCTGCTCATCGCTTCAATCGCGGGTTCAGCTGATCGCGAATCCGATCGCCGACCAGATTGATGACGACGATCAGCGCGATCAGCGCAATGCCGGGGTAGATCGAGATCCAGTAGCGGCCCGACAACATGTATTGAAATCCGTTGGCGATCAACATGCCGAGCGAAGGTTCGGACACCGGCAAGCCAAGTCCCAGGAACGACAACGTGGCTTCGAGTGCGATGGAGTTGGCGATCTGCACCGTCGCCACGACGATCAGCGGCGGCATGCAGTTCGGCAGCACGTGCCGGAACGCGACGCGCGCAGAATCGAGCGGAACCGAGAGCGCCGCCTCGACATAGTCCTTCGAGCGCTCGGCCGTTGCGGCGCCATGCGCCGTGCGGGCGAAGTACGCGTACTGAGCGGTGACCAGCGCCGCGATCAGCTGCCATTTGCCCTGGCCGAGCAACGCGGCGAGAACCAGCGCGAGCAGGATGGCGGGAAACGACAACTGCAGATCGATGATCCGCATGATCAGCGTCTCGATACGACCGCCGATGAAGCCAGCGAGCGTTCCCAGCGTCGCGCCCAGCGTGAAGGCTATGGCGCCCGCGGCGAGGCCGACCTGGATCGAAATGCGCAGACCATACAGAATGGCGGAGAACAGATCGCGCCCCTGCGCGTCCGTCCCGAGCCAGTGCGTGAAGCCCTTGCTGCCGACGTATCCAGGCGGCCGCCTCGCGTCGGTGAGGACGAGGCTGGCCAGATCGTACGGATCTTGCGGTGTGATCAACGGCGCTGCGACCGCGAGCACGATGATCAACGCCAGCACCACCACGGCGATGACGGCAACGCGGCTCTCGCTGAACTCGACGAGGAAGAGCCTGAGCGGACTGGCGACAGAAGGCACGTGCGTCGTTTCGCTCATGCCGTTTTGCGTGCGCGCAGTCGCGGATCGAGCGCGACATACGCAATATCGACAGCGAAGTTGATCATGATGAACACCAGCGCGACGAGCATCAGGTAGGCGACCATCACCGGCCGATCCAGGCTCGCGATCGAATCGATGATCAGCTTGCCGACGCCGGGCCACGAAAAGATCGTTTCGGTCACCACCGCGAATGCGAGCGTCGAGCCGAACTCCAGCCCGAACACGGTAACGAGCGGAATCGCGATCAGCTGCAAGACATGCCGGCGCAGGATCGTCGATTCACTCTCGCCCGCCGCACGCGCGAAACGCACCGTGTCGGTCAGCATCACCTCACGTGTCCCGGCGCGCGCGAGGCGGATCATCAAGGCGAGCTTGAAGAGCGCCAGGTTGAGCGACGGCAGGAGCATGTGCGTCAGGCCGTTCAACGTGAGGAAACTCCACCCGACGCCGAAGATCGAGACCGTTTCGCCACGCCCTCCGGCAGGCAGGATGCCGAGATTCACGGCGAACGTGAAGATCAGGACCAGCCCGATCCAGAATGTCGGGACCGAGAACCCGAGCACCGACAGCGCCATGATCGACTTGGCGATGAAGCTGTCGGGCCGGTAGCCGGCGTACATGCCGAGCGGGACGCCAAGGAGCGTCGCCCCGAAGACTGCCGCCAGCGTGATCTCGAGCGTCGCAGGAAGACGCGACAGGATGAGGCCGAGAACCGACGTGTTGTAGACGAACGAGCGACCGAAATCGCCGTTTGCAAGACGTTCGAGAAACGTCAGGTATTGCCGCCACAACGGCTGATCGAACCCGTAAGCGCGGATCGCCTGCTCGCGAATCTGCTGCGTCGCGTCGGGAGAGATCATCACGTCGATCGGGTTGCCGACGGCGTAGACGCCGATGAACACCAGCGCCGAGATGACGAGCATCACCACCAGTGCCTGCAACACGCGCTGGATGATGAAAGCCAGCACGCGCTAGTCCCAGTCTTTGGCGATGACGCCGCGTGTCTCCGCAACGGCCACATCCCACAGCGCAAGCATGTCCTCGTCCGGCCGCTGATAGAGCCCGCCGAAATTGCCGTCGCCGACGAGCGCCTTCTTGCCTCCCGGATCGAGTCGCTGATAGCGCGCCATGTCGAGCAACGACTTCGGCTCGGCTGGCGGCGTCACGCCGGGCAGTCGCGTCCAGGGAAAGTTCTCCATCCATGACGCATGCGACGCGACCGGGTCGATCGCTTGCACTTTGGCCCAGGTTTGCGGCGCGTTGTACCAGTTGTGCCATTTCACCTGCACACCGCGATTGCCGTTCAGCCACTCGAGGATGGCGCCTTGCGCGGGCGCATTGCCACCGTGACCATTGACCACCACGATTCTCGTGAAGCCGGAACGGGCAATGCTCCCGAGCACGTCGCAAACCAGCGCGCACAACGTCGAGAGTCGCAGCGTCACCGTGCCCGGGTAGTCGACGAAGCTCGGCGTCAACCCGTAGTTGATCGGCGGAAACACCGGCACGTCGAGCGGCGCCGCAGCTTCGATCGAAACGCGCTCCGAAAGGATGGCATCGACGCAAAGGCTGAGCTGCGCGTGCTGTTCGGTGCTGCCGATCGGCAGCACCGCCCGGCGGTCGCGCTTGACGTGCTGCTCGACTTGCATCCAGTTCATTTCGGCGATGCGCATGTCCGCTCCTACGTGGTGTCCGTCAATGCGGGCGTAAGATTACTATTCATGCGGCGCGGCGGCATCCGCGACCGCGAGACAAGAGGAGGAAACCTATGCGCGCGTTCGTCACGGGATTCGTATCAGCCATCGCATTCAGCACGTCGGTGTTTGCGCAGACCCTCACGATCGGCGTTCGGGGCGGCCCCGACTCGATCGATCCGCACTTCACCGCGACCGGCACGCACGCCGAAGCGCTGAAGCACGTGTTCGACACGCTGGTCTGGTCGGGTGACGGACTCGAGCTCGAGCCGCGACTCGCCGAAAGCTGGAAGCCGATCAACGACACGACGTGGGAATTCAAGTTGCGTCGCGGCGTGAAGTTCCACGACGGCTCCGACTTCACCGCCGCAGACGTCAAGTTCTCGATCGAGCGCATCCCCACCGTGGCAGGTCCGAACCCCACGACGATCTATGTTCGGCGCGTCAAGGAAACGAAGATCGTCGATCCGCACACCATTCACGTCGTTACTGACGGTGCCGCGCCGAATCTGCCGAACGACTTCATCCGGCTGTTCATCGTCTCGTCCAAGGCTGCAGCGGGCTTGACCAAGGAAACGGCGAACGAGGCGTTCAACTCCGGCAAGGCGGCCATCGGCACCGGACCCTACAAGTATGTCTCGTGGCAGCCGAAAGGCGACCTGGTCCTTGCTCGCAACGACACCTTCTGGGGCGCGAAGGAACCGTGGGCGCGTCACGTGCGCAAGGAAATCCCCAACGATGCCGCCCGCGTCGCGCAGCTCAAGGCCGGACAGCTCGACCTGATCAGCCGCGTGCCCGCAACCGATGTCGAGGCGCTCAAGCGCGATGCCAAGATCAACGTGCAGACGATCGACACGGTCTACGTGTTCAACATCGAGCTCGACATGCGCGACAAGGCGTTGAACGTGTCGGCCAAGGACGGCTCGCCGCTCGACAAGAATCCGTTGCAGGACGTGCGCGTGCGTGAAGCGATCGATCTCGCGATCGATCGCAAGACGCTTGCGAGCGTCGCCATGGAGGGACTCGGGAAGCCGGCGAGCCAGATGGTCACGCCGTCGATCTTCGGATACAACAAGGCGCTCGGCGAGCGCAAGTACGACCCGGCCGCGGCTCGCAAGCTGCTGGCGGCAGCAGGCTATCCCAACGGTTTCCGAGTTCAGTTTTCGTTCACGCAGGACCGTCTGCCGGGTGACCGTCAAGTGGGCACGTCCATCGCCCAGATGCTGGCCGCAATCGGCATCGACGCACAGGCGAATGCGCAGCCGGCGGCGGTGTTCTTCCCGGCCCGCACGCGCGGCGAGTACTCGATGTCGATGTCCGGATGGGGAACGCTGACCGGAGAGGCGCACTACACGTTGTCGTCGCTCGCCCACTCGAACGACAAGGACAAGAAGATGGGCGCGTTCAACGTGCTCGGCTACAAGAACCCAACGATGGACAAGCTGCTGCAGGACGCCGCCGTCGAGATGGACGAAGCCAAGCGCCGCAAATTGCTCGAAGACGCGAACGCGCTTCTCGAAAAGGATCGCCAGCGGCTGCCTGTCGTCGCGGTCGGCTCGGCGTGGGCGATGCAGAAGGACAAGGTGACGATCAAGTCGCGTGTCGACGAGGACACGCTGGCGATGAACATCAAGCCTGCGAAGTAAGGGAGGCTCTGATCAAGTTACCTGGAGCGCGTTGGCACGAAATCTGGATGATGGTTAGACCAGGCGCGCAGCACGTAGCCGATCCTACGTGCAGGGGACTGGGCGACACCAGCGCCAGATTCTCGTGCCAACCCTGCGGGACGTAACTTGGTCAGAGCCTCCCTGGCGTTGGCCGATATCGCCATCGGCCTACACGGGGGCTGCGGAACGCCCGCCCGCGGCCTCCTGAGCGAAGCGGAGTGGAGTGAGAGCCGAACGCATCTCGCGGACGCACTGTGTGCGGGTTGGCGCCTGCTGAACTCGGGCGGGTCGGCGCTCGATGCGGTCGCGGCCGCGGTCGTCGTGATGGAGAACAGTCCGCACTTCAACGCGGGCCACGGGGCCGCATTGAACGAGAAAGCGGAGCACGAGCTCGACGCGTCGATCATGGACGGCGAGTCGCTCGCGGCAGGCGCCGTCTGCGCCGTTCGCCGGGTGCGCAATCCGGTGATGGCCGCGCGCGCCGTTCTCGACACCGGACAGGCTGTTCTATTGACCGGGCGGGCAGCAGA
Source organism: Casimicrobiaceae bacterium (assembly GCA_035536655.1). Classification (GTDB taxonomy): domain Bacteria; phylum Pseudomonadota; class Gammaproteobacteria; order Burkholderiales; family Casimicrobiaceae; genus VBCG01. Next base: position 28,731 of record DATLNR010000162.1, on the reverse strand, counting down.
CGACTTCGCGACCAGTCACGGTCTGACGATGGTTGATCCGGCTTACTTCACGACACCGCGGCGGGTCGAAGCGCTGCGCGTCCTCAAGGCACGCGCGGCTTCGGGCGTTGCAGTGCCGGCGTCCGAAGCCGAGAAACATGGCACCGTCGGCGCGGTCGCACGCGATCGCCATGGGCATCTTGCCGCTGCGACGTCGACGGGTGGCTTCAACAACAAGCCCGCGGGACGTGTCGGCGACAGCCCGATCATCGGCGCAGGAACCTATGCGCGGGACGGCGTGTGCGCAGTTTCCTGCACCGGGCAGGGCGAGATATTCATGCGGCGCGTCGCTGCCTACGATCTCGCCGCAAGGATGATGTACGGCGGGCAAGCGCTCGCGGAAGCCGCGAATGCGTTGGTCTTCGACACAGTGGCGAGCCACGGCATCGGCGCCGGTCTCGTCGCGCTGGGCGCGAACGGCGATCCGGTCACGCCATTCAACACGCTCGGAATGTATCGCGGCTGGATTTCGACGGAAGGCGAGCTCACCGTCGCGACGCATCACGAGCTGCACGCGCTTGGACGCGTTGCACCGTGAATCACGCACCGATTGTGATCTGGGGAGCGGGCGCGATCGGCGGTGTGCTGGGTGCTTACTGGGCCCGCGCCGGCTTGCCGGTTTTGATGGTCGACATCGTTCCCGGGCATGTCGAAGCTTGCAGAACGTCGGGGCTCACGATCAGCGGGCCGGTCGAGAACTTTCGCCGGATCGTGCCGTCGGCGATGCCGGACGAGGTCCGGGGCGAATATCCGATCATCGTGCTGGCGGTCAAGGCGCAGGCGACCGAAGCGGCACTTGCAATGCTTGCGCCGCACCTTGCGCCCGACGGCTATGTCCTCTCCGCGCAGAACGGCCTCAACGAGCTCATGATCGCGCGCGCCGTCGGGGCGGAGCGCTGCGTCGGATGCTTCGTCAATTTCGGCGCGGATTGGCTCGGTCCGGGCGAGATTCTGTTCGGCAATCGCGGCGCCGTGGTCGTTGGTGAGATCGACGGCTCGGTACGCGACCGCACGCGACAGATGCACGACCATCTGCGGCTCTTCGAGCGCGACGCGATTCTCACCGACAACATCTGGGGCTATCTCTGGGGAAAGCTCGCTTATGGCGCAATGCTGTTCGCAACCGCCCTGACGCCGGATTCGATGAGCGACAATTTTTCGGATCCTCGCCGCTTCGTCGTCTTCGACCGTCTCGCCCGCGAAGTGATGGCCGTCGCTTCGGCACGCGGCGTCGTGCCGGTGGGATTCAACGGCTTCGATCCATCGTGTTTCGCGCCCGGTGCCGACGAGGCGACAGCCCGGGCGTCGATTGCAGCGCTCGCCGAGTTCAACCGCCACACCGCCAAGACGCATAGCGGAATCTATCGGGACCTCGCCGTTCGCAAGCGCCGGACCGAAGTCGATCCGCAGATCGGCGTCATCGCGCAATTGGGACGTGAGGCCGGCGTGGCAACGCCGGTGATCTGCCGCCTCGTTGCGCTCATCCACGACATCGAGGAGAAACGACGAAGCATGTCGTTCTCGACGTTCGAGGCCCTGATCGACGCCGCAAGCGTCGATCGACGTGCACATGACGCCTGAATTCGAACGCAGAACCGTCATCGTCACCGGAGCTGCGCATGGCTTCGGGCGCGCGATCAGCATGGCGTTCGCGCAACGCGGCGCGTACGTCTGGGCCGTCGATATCGTTGCCAACGAGCTCGAGGACACGAAGCGCTTGTGCGCCGAGGCTGGCGGACGTTGCGAGACTCGAGCGGTCGACGTCACCCGACCGGAGGCGGTCAACGCGCTCGTCGAGGAAATCACGCAGTCGCGCGGCCGCATCGACATTCTGGTGAACAACGCGGGAGGCGTGCTCGGACAGGTCGGCAGACCACTCGAGACCGTTTCCGCCGACGACTGGAACGCGATCTTTGCCGTCAATGTCAGCGGAGCGTTCTACCTGTGTCAGGCCGTCGCGCCGGCGATGAAGGCCGCACGTTCGGGCCGCATCGTCAACATTTCGAGCGGCGCGGGACTCACGATCAGCCTGACCGGCATACAGGCTTACGCCGCGGCCAAAGCCGCACTGATCAGCCTGACGCGCCAGCTTGGGCACGAGCTCGGCGCGTGGCAGATCACCGTCAACTGCATTGCCCCGGGTTTCGTGCGATCCAATGCCAACACCGAGCGCCAGTGGTCGGCTCTCGGTGTCGAAGGACAAAAAGCGCTGGTGGACAACATCGCGCTGAAGCGCCTTGGAACGCCTGACGATATCGCCTATGGCGTGCTCTTTCTCGCCTCCGATCGTGCCGCGTGGATCACCGGACAAACAATCGCGATCGACGGCGGCAAGTAGGCGTCTGGCGACTGGCGTCGGCTAAGGAACGAGAATCAGCGGGCCGGTCGTCTCGCGTCCCTCGAGCTGACGATGCGCGTCGGCCGCCGCGGAGAGCGAATAGCGATGGCGACGCTGCATTTTCAGGATTCCCTTGCGATACGCGTCGAACGTGTTGGCCGCCATCGTCTCGTATCGCTCTCTCGACGCCGTGTAATGGAACAATACCGGCGAGGAGAGCGTGACCGACTTCGACGACAGCTCGCCGGGATTGATCGGCGACGGGGCGCCCCCTGCCTGGCCATGGCGAATCCAATGGCCGAGCATCGCGAGCGAGCGCAGGTTCTGCTCGTGTGACACGCCGCCGAGGCCGTCGTAGATGACATCGACGCCTCGACCGCCAGTCGCCGACAGCACCGCGTCGACGAACGCGCCGTCGACGGCGACGATGGGCACATCGCAGCCGTTGTCGCGAGCGACGCGCGCTTTCTCGGCGGTGGACACGGTGCCGATAATGCGCGCGCCCAAAGCCTTGCCCCATGCGCACAGAAAGCCGCCCAGTGCGCCGGCCGCAGCGTGGACGAGCAGCGTGTCGCCGGGACGCACACGATGCGCCCGATGCAGAAGATACTCCGCGGTAAGTCCCTTCAGCATCAGGGTCGCAGCGACCTCGTCATCGATGTCGTGCGGCAGCGCGATGACGTGTGACGCGTCGAGCGTTCGAACGTCGACGTACGCACCAGGTTGAGGTGCCACATAGGCAACCCGGTCGCCGGGCAGCAGATGCGCAACGCCGTTGCCAACGTCGGTCACCGTGCCCGCGGCTTCCATGCCGAGCGGCGCCGGCGGGGTGATCAACGGATAGCGACCGCTGCGGACATAGATGTCGATGTAGTTGATTCCGATCGCCGTTTGCCGGATACGCACCTGACCCGGACCCGGTGGTGGCGCGGACAACATCGCCGTCTGCAGCACGTCCGCGCCGCCGTGGCGCGAAACGATGATTCCTCGCGCTGGTAGGGAATCTCCGCGTACGGACACCGACGACTTCACCGCCAACGGCCGCTGCAGATACGCGCGCAATCCGGCGAACCCGCCTTCGTACACCCCTTCGCCCACGAGCTTCGCGAACTCCTGCTCGCGGCCGCGCGGCGGCTCGAACGTCGACTCCCAATGCCAGAACGTGCGCTCGCCGTCGGTCACGCGCTTCAGCGTCGCCGTCGCGACATAGCGCTTCATCGGGATCGTGGCGTCGAGGATGCAGTAGGTCGACACATGGTCACGATCCGACAGCGTCAACAGCTGCTCGCGGATGTGATGGCCGTCGTGCAGCGTGAAGTTGCGCACACAGCCGACCTGATCCGACGGTTCGCCGCGCTCGATCGTCGACTCGGCGACGATCGGGTGCCACGCCGTATGGCTGTTGAAGTCGCGCAGCACCGACCAGACGCGCTCGATCGGCGCGTCGAGAATGGCGGAGCGCGTGACGCGGATCACCGCCCGGAACAGCGAGCGCACCGCTCGCCGTGTTCTCGTCGCTGGTCGATCGTACGCAAGGCCGTCGAAGTGTAACGCCTCGTCGTCAACGCACCTCGCGACCCGGCAACGACAAAGCTTTCGCGATCGCCGTCGACGCGCTGGACGCGACAAGCGCTGTTTTGAGCCAGAATAGGCAAGCAGGTTGCCGATGAAGAACAAGTCGATGATGATCCCCGCCAGGCTCGTCGAGCTGCTGCCGTTTCTGCGCCGCAGCGACGGCGCACGCAGGTTCATAAGCCAGGACGCTCCGCTTCGCTCGGAGCTCTTCAGCGCCGAGCAGATGGAGCAGCATGGTCGAGCGCTCGCTGCGTCGCATGCGCTGGGCTCGCGGCAGGGACGCGACCCGCTGCTTCCCCGTCTCGCGAAGAACGAAGCCGTCCTGATCGACGCATGCAGCCTCCTGACCGCCGCGATCAAAGCGGAACGGCCGATCACGCCGGCCGGTGAGTGGCTGCTCGACAACTTCTATTTGATTGAAGAGCAGATTCGGACCGCCCGACGGCATCTGCCCAAGCGTTACAGCTGGGAGTTGCCGAGGCTGGCTGGCGGACCCTCGGCAGGCTTGCCGCGCGTCTACGACATCGCGCTCGAAACCATTTCGCACGGCGACGGCCAGGTCGATCCGGAGAACCTCGCGCGTTTCATCTCGGCATATCAGACGATCACGCCGCTGACGCTAGGTGAGCTGTGGGCGGTGCCGATCATGCTTCGCCTCGCGTTGATCGAGAACCTGCGTCGCGTCGGCGCGCGAATCGCCGACGCCGGCGTCGGCCGCAACCTCGCGAACGACTGGGCGGATCAGATGACGCAGGTCGTCGAGCGCGACCCGAAGAGCCTCATCCTGGTCGTTGCCGACATGGCGCGTTCCAATCCGCCAACGACGAGCGCTTTCGTTGCCGAGCTCACGCGCCGTCTTCAGGGCCAGAGCCCTGCGCTGGCTCTCGCGCTCACCTGGGTCGAGCAGCGGCTCGCGGAAGCCGGCGTCACGATTGCCCAATTGATCCAGGCGGAAAGCCAGCATCAGGCCGCCGACCAAGTGTCGATCGCCAACAGCATCGGCAGCCTGCGCTTCCTCGATGTTATGGACTGGCGGGCGTTCGTCGAGACGATGAGCGTCGCCGACGCAACGCTGCGCAACGACCCTGCCGGTGTCTACGGCGTCATGGACTTCGCGACGCGCGACCGTTACCGGCATGTGCTGGAACGGATCGCCAAGCGCAGCGATCTCTCCGAAGTCGACGCGGCGCGTGCCGCAGTGGAGCTCGCGCAGAAAGCGGCATCGCGCGCCGGGAACGACTCGCGTGTCGCACACGTCGGCTTCTACCTTGTGGCCGAGGGCCTTGCGCAGATTCTTCGTCGCGCCGGAATTCGCAGCACGCTGCAGGAGTCGATCCGTCGCTACCGTGAACGTCATCCGCTGTGGATGTACCTCGGCCCGATCGCGCTTCTGACCGCGCTCGTCGCCGGAAATCTCGTGAGCCATGCGCATGAAGGCGGCGCGACGGGCTGGCTGCTCGGGGTTTGCATTGCCCTCGCGACGCTCGCTGCGAGCCAGCTGGCGGTGTCGCTCGTCAACTGGCTGACGACGCTGCTGGCCGAGCCCAGCTCCATGCCGCGCATGGACTATCGGGCAGGAATTCCGGCGAATGCACGCACGCTCGTCGTCGTGCCCACGCTGCTCGTCGATGCCGCGACCGTCGAAGCGCTGGTCGAGGGGCTCGAAGTGCGATTCCTGGCCAACCGCGATCCGCATCTTCACTTCGGCTTGCTGACCGACTACGTCGACGCACCCGAGGCCACGCTGCCTTCCGATGCGCCGTTGCTTGACCTGGCCGCGCGGCGTATCGCCGAGCTGAACGACGAGCATGGTGACGATACGTTCTTCCTGTTCCATCGTCCGCGGCGCTACAACGACCGTGAGCGGACATGGATGGGCTTCGAACGCAAGCGCGGGAAGCTCTCCGATCTGAACGCGTTGCTTCGAGGCGTCGGCGACGACCAGTTTTTACGCATCGTCGGCCAGACTGACATTCTCGGCGACGTCAGGTACGTGATCACACTCGACACCGACACGCAGCTGCCCCGCGACGCGGCGCGGGAGCTCGTCGGCGCGATGATGCATCCACTGAATCGCCCCTGGTACGACGTCGACCAGCGCAGAGTCGTCGAAGGCTACGGCATCCTGCAGCCACGCGTCGCCGCGAGCCTGCCGGGCGCGAACCGCTCGCTCTACGCGCGAATCCAGGGCGGCGAGGCCGGCCTCGATCCTTACACGCGCAGCGTCTCCGACGTCTACCAGGACCTGTTTGGCGAGGGCTCGTTCATCGGCAAGGGCATCTACGACATCGATGTCTTTGAAGCCGCGCTGAGCAACCGCTTTCCCGACAACCGCATCCTGAGCCACGACCTGCTCGAGGGATGCTACGCGCGGTCGGGACTCGTCACCGACGTACAGGTCTACGAGGACGATCCCGCGACCTACATCGCGGACATGCGTCGCCGTCATCGCTGGATCCGCGGCGACTGGCAGATCGCGAGCTGGCTCTTTAGCCGGGTCCCGGGGGCTGCGGGACAAACCGAGCGAAACCCGCTGCCGCCGGTTTCGCAATGGAAGATCCTCGACAACCTCCGCCGCAGCCTGGTGGCGCCGTCGCTGACGCTGCTTTTGCTGTTGGGGTGGACCGTGCTTTCACCGGCGGGGTACTGGACACTGGCGGTGATCGGCATCCTCGCGATTCCGGCGCTCGCCGCTTCGTTCGCCGAGCTGGCCGCGAAGTCGCCGGACGCACTCTGGAGCCAGCAGCTGCGCGCCGCCTCGATCGCCTGCGGTCGCCGTTTAGTGCAGACGTCGTTCTCGATTGCGACGCTTGCCTTCGAAGCGTTCATGAACCTCGATGCGATCGTGCGCACGACGGTGCGGATCGTCATCACTCGACGGCATCTGCTGCAATGGGCGCCTGCGAGTGATGACCGCGGCACGACGGCCAACCTTCTCGCGAGTTACGGGACGATGGCTGTCGCGCCGCTTTTCGCGGTTTCGGCGACAGCGACGATCGCGCTTGTCAATCCGGTCGCGTTGCCCGTCGCAGCACCCATCCTTGCGCTGTGGCTCGCCTCCCCGCTTTTCGCGTGGTGGCTTTCCCGGCCGCTCGTCCACCGGCAACCGAACCTCGATGCGACACAACGCACGTTCTTGCGCACGATCGCGCGCAGGACGTGGGCTTTCTTCGAGCAGGTGGTCGGCGCGGAGGACCATTGGCTGCCGCCGGACAATCTTCAGGAAAACCCCGACGTCGTCGTTGCCCACCGAACGTCGCCGACCAACATCGGACTTTCGCTGCTCGCGAACCTGGCCGCACACGACTTCGGCTACATCTCGACCGGCAGGCTTCTCGCGCGCACGGCGGACACGTTCGAGACGCTCGAGCGCCTGGAGCGCTACCGCGGGCACTTCTTAAACTGGTACGACACGCGCACGCTGGCCCCGTTGCGGCCCCGTTACGTTTCGTCCGTCGACAGCGGCAATCTCGCCGGACACCTGTTTACGTTGCGAAGCGGGCTCGTCGCGCTTCCCGACGAGCCGATCCTCCACCCGCGCTGGCTCGACGGTCTGGTCGACACGCTGAGCGTTCTGCGCACAGGCGACCGCCGCGAGAACGAGTCGCACGAGATCGTCGACCGCAAGCTTCGCAGCTTCGTGGCCGATCCACCGCGCACGCTCGCGGCAGCGCGCGTCTGCCTCGAAGGCATCGCGGCGTCGGTCGGACAGTGCGCGCGCGGCCCCGAAGCGAACGCGCAACCGGAAGATCGCGTGTGGCTCGATGCGCTTGGACGCCAGTGCAGGGACGCGCTTGATGAGCTCGACTCTTTCGCGGTGTGGAGCGCAATTCCGCCGGACCGCCTAACCGCGTTCGCCGGGCTGCGCACGATTCCCACGCTGCGCGAAATTGCCGCATTCGACGCGTCGCTGTTGCCCACGATCGAGGCGGCCATCGCGGCACAGGCGACGCTCGTCGAGCGCGAGATGCTGATGACGCTCGCAGATCAAATCCGCTACGGGTGCAAGCGCGCCATCGAGCGCATCGCGACAATCGATCGGCTGGCGGAGCGGGTGGATGCACTGACCAACTTCGAATACGAGTTTCTGTACGACCCGGCACGCCGCCTGATGGCGATCGGCTACAACGTGTCCGAGCAACGGTGCGACGCCGGCTACTACGACCTCCTCGCCTCGGAAGCTCGCTTGTGCACGTTCATCGGCATAGCCCGCGGTCGCTTGCCGCAGGAAAGCTGGTGGTCCCTCGGTCGATTGCTGACGCATGCGGGCGGCGAGCCGATCCTCCTGTCCTGGAGCGGATCGATGTTCGAGTACCTGATGCCGCTCTTGGTGATGCCGACGTTCGCCAACACGCTGCTCGATCAGACGGCGAAGGCCGCGGTGGCGCGCCAAATCCAGTACGGCAGTCAGCGCGGCGTGCCTTGGGGCATCTCGGAGTGTGGCTACAACACGGTCGATGCGGCATTGAACTACCAGTACCGCGCGTTCGGCGTTCCCGGACTCGGCCTGCAGCGGGGGCTCTCCGAGGATGTTGTGATCGCGCCCTATGCCTCGGCGCTCGCGCTCATGGTCGCGCCGCGCGACGCGTGCATCAACCTGCAGCAGCTCGCCGCCGACGGCTATGTCGGTCGCTTCGGATATTACGAGGCCATCGACTTCACGCCCTCGCGCGTTCGCCGCGGCGAGACGCGCGCTGTCGTTCGCTCGTTCATGGCGCATCACGAGGGCATGACGCTGCTCGCACTCGCGCATCTACTGCTCGATCAGCCGATGCAAAGACGATTCGCCGCCGATCCGCACTTCCAGGCCACGTTGCTTCTGCTGCAGGAACGCGTTCCCAAGGCACGCGCTTCGTACGCGAGCAACCCCGAACTGGTCGACTTGCGCTCCACGCCCGATGCACCCGAAGCACCGGTGCGTGTGTTCACCACTCCGCATACGTCGGTGCCGGCGGTGCAGCTATTGTCCAACGGCCGCCTGCATGTCATGGTCACCAATGCGGGCGGCGGCTTCACGCGCTGGAATGACATCGCGGTCACGCGCTGGCGTGAGGACGGCACGTGCGATGCCTGGGGAACGTTCTGTTATCTGCGCGACCCGGCGAGCGGCCGCGTCTGGTCGCCGGCGTACCTTCCGGCGCGCACGCCCGGCGATTCGTTCGAGGCGAGCTTCAGCGAGTCGCGGGTGGAGTTCAGGCGGCGGGACGAGCACTTCGAGACGCATACCGAGATCGTCGTCTCTCCGGAGGACGATGTGGAGCTGCGGCGCGTGCGCATCACCAACCGCGCGGCCCGCCAGCGCTGGATCGAGATCGTCAGCTACGCGGAAGTGGTGCTGACTTCCGCTGCGGCGGATTCGCTGCACCCTGCATTTTCCAACCTTTTCGTGCAGACCGAGATCGTGCATGCGCGATGCGCCATCCTGTGCACGCGTCGCGCGCGTTCGCGCCACGAGCACGGACCGGGCATGCTGCATCTCGTCGCCGTACACGGCGCGACGGTCGCTGACGCCTCGTACGAGACCGATCGCGCCCGCTTCATCGGTAGGGGCTTCACCGTCTCCGACCCCCAGGCGCTGCGCGATGCCGGCCCGTTGTCCGGAACCGAAGGCTCGGTGCTCGATCCGATTGTCGCCGTAAAGCAGCGCATCAGCCTCGACGCCGGGCAGACGGTGATCGCGGATCTCGTCACCGGCATCGGTGAAGATCGCGCTGCCTGCCTTGCGCTGATCGAAAAATACCAGGACCGGCGCCTGGCTGATCGGGCGTTCGAGATGGCGTGGACGCACAGCCATGTCGTCCTACGGCAGCTCAACATCACCGAAGCCGACGCGCAGCTGTACGGCCGCCTGACCGGCTCGATCGTCTACGCCAATGCAAGCCTGCGCGCAGACGCGAGCGTGATCGCGCGCAACCGCCGCAGTCAGTCCGGCCTGTGGGGGTACGCGATCTCGGGCGATCTGCCGATCGTGCTCTTGCAGATCAAGGATTCCGAGAACATCGAGCTCGTGCGCGAGTTGGTGCAGGCCCATGCCTATTGGCGATTGAAGGGATTGATGGTCGACCTCGTCATCTGGAACGAGGAGCGCGGCGGCTACCGGCAGCTGCTGCACGATCAGATCATGGGGCTGATAGCAGCAGGGGTAGAGGCGAGCCTGATCGACCGTCCCGGCGGAATCTTCCTGCGCGCCGCCGACCAGATCAGCGCCGAAGATCGCATCTTGCTGCAATCGGTAGCGCGCGCGATCTTCACTGACCGGCAGGGCACGCTCGCCGAGCAAGTCCGGCGGCCGTCGCCACGCGAAGCGGCGATTGCGTCGCTGATCGTGCCCGAGGAGCTGCCGGAACCGGCAGCGCCGATCCGCTTCGAGCGCCCCGAGCTTCGGCTCGACAATGGCCTTGGTGGCTTCTCGGCCGACGGCCGCGAGTACGTGATCGTCACCACCGAAACGGCGACGACGCCGGCACCGTGGGTCAACGTGCTGGCGAATCCGCTGTTCGGCTGCGTCGTTTCCGAGAGCGGACCGTCGTACACATGGGCCGAGAACGCGCACGAGTATCGGCTTACGCCGTGGCACAACGATCCGGTCACCGACGCGAGCGGCGAAGCGTTCTATGTGCGCGACGAGCAGACCGGTCGCTACTGGTCGCCCACGCCGCTGCCGCGCCGAGGGGAGGGACCTTATGTGTGCCGTCACGGTTTCGGCTATAGCGTCTTCGAGCACGTCGAGGAGGGTATCCACACCGAGCTTTCGATCTACGTCGCGCTCGACACCGAGCTCAAGTTCAGCGTGCTTCGCATCCGGAACGTCTCGGCGCGCGCGCGACGGCTCTCGGCGACCGGATACGTCGAGTGGGTGCTCGGCGATGTGCGGCCGAAGACGACGATGCACGTCGTCACCGAGATCGATCCGGGCAGCGGCGCGGTGTTCGCGCGCAATGCCTACCATCCGGAGTTCGCCGAGAATGTCGCCTTCTTCGACGTCGACGACGTCACGCGCACGATCAGCGGCGACCGCACCGAATTCATCGGACGCAACGGCACGCTGCGCGACCCGGCGGCGATGGCGCGCTTGCGCTTGTCCGGCAAGGTCGGTGCGGCGATGGACCCGTGCACGGCGATCCGGGTTCCGTTCGAATTGGCTCCGCAACAGTCGCGGGAGATCATCTTTCGTCTCGGCGTCGGAAAGGGCGCCGAAGACGCGAATCGTTTAGTAATGCGGCATCGCAAGTCCGGGACCGCGCGCGCTGCGCTCGAAGCGGTGAAGGCGTACTGGAAGGCAACGCTCGGAGCGGTCGAGATCGCCACACCCGAGCCGTCGCTCGACTTGCTGGCCAACGGATGGCTCCTCTATCAGACGCTCGCCTGCCGGCTGTGGGGGCGCAGCGGCTATTACCAATCCGGCGGCGCGTACGGCTTTCGCGACCAGCTGCAGGACACGATGGCGCTGGTCCACGCGCAACCGCAGCTCATGCGCGAGCATCTCCTGCGATGCGCTTCACGGCAGTTCGTCGAGGGCGACGTCCAGCACTGGTGGCATCCGCCGCTCGGACGCGGCGTGCGCTCGCATTGCTCCGACGACTTTCTCTGGCTGCCGCTTGCCACCTGCCGTTACGTCACCTGCACTGGCGACGTTGGCGTGCTGGCCGAGCGGGCGCCGTTTCTCGAGGGACGCCAGGTCGGCGCCGAGGAGGAGTCCTACTACGACATGCCGATCCGCTCGACCGAGCAGGCGAGCCTCTACCAGCACTGCGTGCGCGCAATCGAGCGCGGGCTCGTCTTCGGCGAGCGCGGGCTTCCGCTCATCGGCTCCGGCGACTGGAACGACGGCATGAACAACGTCGGCGCGCACGGGCGCGGCGAGAGCATCTGGCTCGGCTTCTTCCTCTACGACGTGTTGACGCGCTTCGGGAAGCTCGCCGACCGGCAGGGCGACACGGCGTTCGCGCATCGATGTTCGGCCGAGGCGCAGAGGCTGCGCGAGAACTTGGAGCGCCATGGCTGGGACGGGCATTGGTATCGCCGCGCGTACTTCGACGACGGCACACCGCTCGGTAGCGCGTCGGGACCGGAATGCAGGATCGATTCGGTTTCGCAAAGCTGGTCGGTGTTGTCCGGAGCCGGGGACGCGGCGCGAACGCGCCAGGCGATGAATGCGGTCGACCGGCATCTCGTCAGACGCGAGCATGCGCTGATCCAGCTCCTCGATCCGCCGTTCGACAAGGCGGAATGGGATCCCGGGTACATCCGCGGCTACGTGCCGGGAGTGCGCGAGAACGGTGGGCAATATACGCACGGAGCGATCTGGGCGGCGATGGCCTTCGCGGCGCTGCACGACGCCAAGCGCGCATGGGAGCTGTTCGCGATGATCAACCCGATCAACCACGCCCGATCGCTCGACGCGGTGGCAACGTACCGCGCAGAGCCGTACGTCGTCGCGGCCGACGTCTACGCCGTCGACCCGCACATCGGTCGCGGCGGCTGGAGCTGGTATACCGGTTCCGCCGGCTGGATGTACCGGCTGATCCTCGAATCGCTGCTCGGCGTGTCGCGGGAGGACGATCGCCTGCGATTCGCGCCCTGCTTGCCCGCGCACTGGCCCGCGTGCGAGATCCGTTACCGTTACGGCGAGACGCTGTACCGCATCACGCTGCGCCAGCAATCGACCCCCGACGCCGAACCGGGTGTCCACGTCGATGGCGTGTCACGGCCCGACCGTTCGGTGCCGCTGGTCGACGACCGCCAGGAGCATGTCGTCGACGTCGTCATCGACGACATGGATCAGCGGCGAAACGTCGCCTTGAGCTGGTCGAACGCCGCCTGAAACACGCGCTGGCCGATCAGGTCGGCGAGCTCCCCTTCACGCTCGGGTGCGCAGTCGAACTCCGCCCACCATTCGGCGAACGTGCGTCCGCCATCGGTAACCGGCGTCAGCTTCAGCGTCGCGACGTAGTTTTCGACGCCCATCGAGCTTTCGAGGATCGAATAGGTGACCTGATAATCGTAGTCGGAAAGCGTGAGCAGCCGCTCGCGGATCGTGTCGCCGTCCTTCGTGCGAAAGTTGCGCACGCAGCCGATGCGATCGGAAGGCAGGTTGCCTTCGATGCGCGACTCTGCGACGGACGGCGTCCAGTTCGGCAGCCCGTTGAAGTCGCGGACTTGTGCCCAGACGGCATCCGCCGACGCGTCGATCACGCTCGACGTGTAGACCTTGATCACGGCGGCAGCCGCGCCGGGCCGTCCCAAGCGGCTGCCCGCACCCCCTCGGGGGGCAGCGAGCGCAGAGAGCGTGGGGGTCGTTTCATCTAATCGCCCGACGGCGGCATCGTCTCGCTCGCAAGCTGCGGATTTGCGGGCCGGTCGAGCATACCGCGCGCGAGCTTGCCGACGTCGCCACCATCAATGCCGATCTCGCGCAGCAGCTGATCGACGAGCGGCGCCTGCGCGCGATAGCGCAGCGCCGAATTCACCAAATTGTCGGCAATGCTGCCGCCCGACCCTTCGAAGCCGTCGCCGCGCCGTCCGCCGCCGCCGCCCAGGCCGTCGACCTGCAGGATCTTGATGCCGTCGATGCGCTCCATCGGCTTCACCGACTCGCGCACGATGCCTTCGATGCGGTCGATGAGCTTCATGCGCATCGCCGACATGCGCGCTTCCGGCGTGAGCATGTTGTGCGCCTCGTTCATCATCCGCGTGCCTTCCGCCTCGACCTCGTGACGGATGCGTTGCGCTACCGCGCGGATGCGGTCCGCGTCGGCATCGGCTTCAGCGTCCGCCCGGCGTGCCGCCCCGCGATCCTCGGAGGCGCTGCGCTCGGCCTGCGCCGCGATCGTCACACGCACCGCGTCACGCTCGGCGTCCTGCTGCGCACCGATGAGCTCGATGCGCTTGCGCCGCTCTGCCATTTCGGTTTCGCGTGCGGTGAATACGCGCTCTTCCTGCTGCACAGCGAGCGCCCGGGCCTGGTCGGCCGCGGCCTGCGCTTCCGATTGCGCCTTCGACTGCTCGGCGACCGCGATCGAGCGCTGCTGCTCGGCGAGATCGAGTGCCTTGCGCCGCTCGATCTCGAGCGCCTGCACGTCGCGCTCGCGGGCGATCCGGTCCTCCTCGACGGCACGCTCGGATGCAATACGCGCGCGATCGACGGACTCGCGCGCGGAGATTTGCGCGCGCTCGGTTTCCTGCTCCTTCATTGCCCGCTCGCGCGCGACGTCGGCACGCTGCGTCGCTCGCTGGACCTCGAGCTCGCGCTCCTGTGCAAGCCGCGCGTACTCGAGCTCGCGATCGATGTCGAGCGCCTGCCGCTCAGTGTCCAGGTTCTTGTTGCGGATCTGGATCATCGTATCCTGCTCGATGTCGTTGCGCAGCTTCTTGCGCCGCTCGATCTGCTCGGTCAGCCGCGTCAGGCCCTCGGCGTCGAACGCGTTCGACGGATTGAAGTACTCCATCGACGTCTGGTCGAGCTGCGTGAGCGAAACCGTCTCGAGTTCGAGCCCGTTCTGCAACAGGTCCGCCGCGACGACGGCGCGCACGCGCTTCACGTAATCGCCGCGCTTCTCGTGCATCTCCTCCATCGTCATCTCGGCGGCGACGGTGCGCAACGCGTCGACGAACTTGCCCTCGGTCAGCTCCTTCAGCGTTTCCGGTTGCATCGTCCGCTGGCCGAGCGTCTGCGCGGCGGCGGCGATTGCCTCGGCACTCGCCTGCACGCGCACGTAGAATTCGGCCACGACGTCGACGCGCATTCGGTCGCGCGTGATGATCGCCTTGTCGCGACCACGCGACACCTCGAGCCGCAGCGTGTTCATATTGACCGGGATCACCTCGTGAAGGATCGGCAGCACGAAGGCGCCGCCGTTCTGCACGACCTTCTGGCCGCCGAAGCCGGTGCGCACGAAGGCGCGCTCCTTCGACGATCGCAGATAAAGCCAGTTGAGCAGCCAGACGACGATCGCGATGACGATCGCGACGGCAATCAAGCCCATGGCGAGTTGGCCGAACTGGGTGCCGGACATGGTTTTCTCCTATGCGGTGCTCGAGCGCGGGTTCATGGCGAAACGCTGGCCGTCGGCCGGATGGCCTTGAACGCGCGCGTCGTCTCGGTGAGAGCGACTTCCGTCGGCAGCCGCTCCATCGACGACGCGCCGTAGAAGCCTTGGATATCGCGACACCGCGAGAGGATGTACGCCGCGTCATCGGGCGTCGCGATGGGACCGCCGTGGCAAAGAACGATGACGTCGCGGTTGACCGAGCGCGCGGCCGCGGCCCACGCGTCGATGCGCGGCACGCAATCGTTCAGCGTCAACGCCGTATCGGCGCCGATCGTTCCGCCGACGGTCAGGCCCAGATGACAGACGATGATGTCGGCGCCGGCGGCCGCCATCACGCGCGCATCGTCTTCGCAGAACACATACGGCGTCGTCAGCAAATCGAGCTCGCGCGCGGCCGCGATCATCTCGACCTCGACGCCGTAACCCATGCCGGTCTCTTCGAGGTTCGCGCGGAACGTGCCGTCGATCAAGCCGACGGTCGGAAAGTTTTGCACGCCGGAAAAGCCGACTTCGGCGATGCGCTTCAAGAACGAGTCGCGCATCAGGAACGGATCGGTGCCGTTGACGCCGGCCAGGACCGGCGTGCGCTTGACGACCGGAAGCACCTCGCGCGCCATGTCCATCACGATCTCGTTCGCATTGCCGTATGCCAGAAGCCCTGCGAGCGATCCTCGTCCCGCCATACGGTAGCGACCCGAGTTGTAAATGACGATGAGGTCGATGCCCCCCGCCTCTTCGCACTTCGCGGACAGGCCGGTTCCCGCGCCGCCGCCGATGATCGGCTCGCCGCGCTCGATCATCATGCGAAAGTGCGACAGGATCTGCGATCGGTTGAGCTTGGGCATGCGATCCTCGACGGCTTCACGCGCGCTTTCGCGCAAGCGACGGACGTTCGACGTCGCGATACGCGGCGACCAGCGCGTCGGCGAACGCCTCGTCATTGATGTGGTGCGGCAGACGCATGAGCTTGCGGTCGGTTCCGCCGCGAAAGCCGTTCGCGATCGTGTCGAACAGCGCGCGGTCGGCGTCCGGATCGAAGAACGGGCCGCCGACGACATCGAGTCCCGACGTTCCGCCTTCCGGAATCAGAAAGCGCACCGGCCCGCGCATGCGGTTCAGCTTCGCCACGATGAACTCGCCGATGCGCACGCATTCGTCGCGCGTGGTGCGCATCAGCGTGACGTTCGGATTGTGCCGATGCAGCCGGCGGCCGCGGAAACGCTCGGGCACCGTGTCCATCGCCCAGAAGTTGCACATGTCGAGCGCGCCGCACGAGCCGACGTAGGGCATGTCGACGCGCGCGAAGACGTCGAGCCGGCCCGGACCCGCGGACAACACGCCGCCGACGAGCTCGTCGGTGACCTCGGTCGTCGTCACGTCGATGACGCCGGTCAACAGTCCCGATTCGACGAGCTTCTCCATCGACTGGCCCCCGGTCCCGGTCGCGTGGAACACGAGGCAGTCGTACTCGCCTTCGAGCCTCTTCACGACGGCCTGCACGCATGTCGTCGTGAGCCCGAACATCGTGAGTCCGAGCGCGGGACGTGATTCGTCGGTCGTCGATACGGACGAGCCGCCGTACGCGATCATGCCGGCCAGCGCATGCGCCGCGTTCGCGAGCACCTTCTCCGAGATGCGGTTGATGCCGGCGATGTCGGTCACCGAGTACATCATGCAGATGTCCGCCGGACCGACATAGGGCTTCACGTCGCCGGATGCGACGGTCGACACCATCACCTTCGGCACGCCGATCGGCAGCCGGCGCATCGCCGCCGTCGCGAGGGCCGTGCCTCCCGATCCGCCGGCCGAGATGATGCCGCCGATGTCGCGTCGTCGCGCCACATACTCGGCGAACGCGACGCCCATTTCGGCGACCGACGAGCCGCGGTCGCCGGTGAACACGGCGCGTTCTCCCTTCGGATGATGCCGCGCGACCTCGCGCGGATGGACGCTCGCGGATGAAGGTTTGCCCGATGTCGAAAGATCGACGGTGACGGTCCGCACGCCGAGCTTGTCGAGGCAGGCCCGCAGGAACAAGAGTTCGCGCCCCTTGGTGTCGAACGTGCCTGCGACATAAGCTGCGCGCGCCATGCTGGCGGCAACCGGCAGCTCGACGACGCGCGCATCGCGTCCGATGTCGGCGAGCCGCGCTGCAGCATTGTCGATCGAAGGCGCGTCGGTCGCCGCGGCTGCACGCTGCTCGACGAGCTGGTCACGCGGTCGCGTCGCCCCGTCGGCGGCGTTCCAGCGCGTGTAACCGCGAACGGCGCGCGGTTCGTCGGCCTCGGAGATCGGAGCCGACGCATTCGCCGTGGCATCGGTCGACGCCTGTTCCGAGCGCCGCACGGTGAAGATGCGCGGGGCTTCTTCGGGTTGGCTTGTCGGCGCCGCAGCCGGCGCTTCTTCCTCGGCGCCCATGCGCACGCCGAGCAAACGCTGCTGAAGATCACGGTCGGATGCAAGCTCGCTAGCGGCGAGCGAGCGCGCGATTCGTCCGTTGACCATCACGTCGACCACGTCGGCGACGTCGATCGCGACACCCAGGTTTTGCTCGATCAACAGCACGCCGATCTCGCCGTCGCCGGCAAGCGTGCGAAGCATGCCGGTGACCTGCTGGACGATGACCGGCGCCAACCCTTCGGTCGGCTCGTCCATCACCAGGAGGCGCGGATTGAACAGCAGCGCGCGTGCGATCGCGAGCATCTGCTGCTCGCCGCCGGACAACTCCGCGCCGCCGTTGCCCTTGCGCTCGGCGAGACGCGGAAACGTCGCATACACGCGTTCACGCGTCCATCGGCCGCGCGCAACATGTGCAGCGAGCTTCAGGTGCTCGTCGACGGTAAGCGACGGCCACACACGACGACCTTGCGGAACGTAGCCGATGCCAAGCTCGGTGATCGCGTGCGGCGGAAGCCCGAGGATCTCGGTGCCGACGAAGCGGATGCTGCCGCGCCCCGGCACGAGACCGGTGATTGCATTGCACAGCGTCGTCTTGCCCATGCCATTGCGGCCAACGACCGCGCGAACACCCCGTTCGAGCGTCAACGACACTTCCTGCAGCGCATGCGCGCGACCGTAATGCACGTCGAGGCGGTCGACGACGAGCAGCGGCTCGTTGCCGCCCTCGCGCTCGCGTGATCGCCGCAGCCATGCCATCAGTGTCGGGTCCCCATGTAGATCGCGTGCACCTCGGCGTCGTTCTCGATCTCTTCGGGCGTGCCGCTCTTCAAGAGCCGACCGTTGTGCAGCACGGTGACACGATCGACGACGCGCAATGCGATGTCGAGGTCGTGCTCGATCAACACGAACCCCATGTGGGAAGGCAGTGCCCTGAGCAACGCGACGAGCTCGCGCCGCTCGGCCGGCGACAAACCGGCGGCCGGCTCGTCAAAAAGGATCAGTCGCGGCGCGCCGGCGAGCGCCATGCCGATCTCGAGCTGCCGTTGCTGCCCGTGCGAGAGCACGGCGACGCGCTCGTTTGCCACACTCTCGAGCCGGACACGGCGCAAGAGATCGTCGGTGGCCGCGCGTGACGTGCTCTGCGCGCGCGGACGCAGGAAGCTGAAGCGGCCGCGCGACACGCCGCGCACCGCGAGAAAGAGATTGTCGCGAACCGTCAGTTCGCGAAACAAGAGCGACGACTGGTAAGTGCGACGCAACCCCGAACGGATGCGCTCGTAAGGCGGCAATGTCGTGACATCATCGCCGAAGAAGCGCACCCGTCCGGACGTCGCGGGAAAATCGCCGGTGACGACGTTGAACAGCGTCGTCTTGCCGGCCCCGTTCGCACCGATGACCGCACGCCGTTCACCGGCAGCAACCGAGAACGAAACGTCTTCCAACGCACGCAGCGCACCGAAACGCCGGGTAACGCCCTCGAGCTCGAGCGCGTTCCCGGTCGCTATCGGTGATGCTGCGCTATTCGCGACGATCGTCGCCATCACGCCTTTTTCTGATCCCTGATACTTGACCTCTGATACCTGTCACGGGCATGCCGGCACGTCCCGCGTCCCGATCTGGAACTCGGCCTTCGACAAACCCAGCATCTGGTTGACGCCATCGATCTTCCTCACCACCTTGTTGTAGAAGCCGCCCTTGTCGTCCTTCGCGACTTCGGTGATGAACGTCGTGCCGATCGCCTGCCGGTTCTCGTCGAGCCGCACGTCGCCGGTCGGCGTCTTCAGCACCATCTTCGACAACGCAGCGCGATACTTCTTCTGGCCATCGGACAGGTCGCCGTTGACTGCTGCAAGCCCGTCGAGCGCCGCCTTCATGTTCTGGTAATAGACATACGCGAAGAGCGACGGCGACGGATAGCCGTCCTTGTACTGCGCCTTGTAATCCGTGACGAACTTCTTCCACTCCGGCGCGTCGTACGCGTCCGCGACCGGCCCGGCGGACAGCGTGCCGAGCAGCGACTCGCGACGCTTGCCGCGGTAATTCAAGACGTCCTGACTCACGGTGATCGAGCCACCGACGATCGGCTTGTCGCCGCCGGCCTGCTCGTACTGGTTCAGGAAGTTGACCGCGTCCGCACCGCCCAGCACGACGAGCAACGCATCGACGTCCTTCGGGATGCGCGCGATCACCGACGCGTAGTCCTTGCCGCCGAGCGGAACCCACGCCTTCAGCGGAACCTTGCCGCCGGCCTTGCAATAGCCGGTCATGAAGCCCTGGACCTGCGAATACGGGAACGCA
Organism: Casimicrobiaceae bacterium; assembly: GCA_035536655.1. Classification (GTDB taxonomy): domain Bacteria; phylum Pseudomonadota; class Gammaproteobacteria; order Burkholderiales; family Casimicrobiaceae; genus VBCG01. The sequence goes on along the minus strand of DATLNR010000162.1, from coordinate 9,030 downwards.
TAGTCCTCGGCGATCACCATCATCCGCTTGTAGCCCCTCTTCATCGCCTCCTCGCCGAGGCCCACCATCCATTGCGCGCCGTCGGTGTTGAAGCGGAAGAAATTCTCGGACGGATTGGTGAGCGTCGTCGCCTGCGCACCCGACGAGCCGTTGATGAACGTGATGTTCGGCTGCGTCTTCGAATAATCCTTGACGGCGATGCCTTCCGATCCCGATAGCGGACCGACCATCACCTGCACCTTGTCCTGCTCGACGAGCTTGCGCGTCGCGTTGACCGCGACATCGGGCTTCGCGTCCGAGCTTGCCTTGACGAGCTCGATCTTCTTGCCGGCGATCATGCCGTTGCGTTCCTTCACCGCCATCTCGGCGCCGCGCATGCCGTCCTGGCCACCGGCCGCGAACGGACCTTCGAGCGTTGCAAGCAGTCCGATCTTGATCGTTTCCTGCGCCATCGCGCTGCCTGCAAGTCCAAGCGCCGCAGCGACCGCGACACCGACCAGCGTACGGCCGAACATCCTCTTGCCTGACTTCATGTCTCCTCCTTCGGGTGATGCGGCATCGTCGATTAGCCGCGGTCTTGAACCAGATTTGCTGCACTTGACGGCTCGCCGCGCATCGTCGTGGATTGCTCGCGCGCAGCGTTGAAACGGTTGGCAAGCCGGGACCACAAGCCCAGCAGGCCGTCGGGCGAAAACAGCACGATCGCGAGGAACACGAGACCGATGACGAGGTTGAAGCGCTCACGATCGAAGACGTCGATGGCGAAGGTCTGCAGCAGCACGAAAATGATCGCACCCAGGAACGGACCGATTGGATGGCGCATGCCGCCAAGCACGGCGATGATCAGGATGTTGATGAGCCAGCTCGTTCCAACCGAGCCCGGCGTGATAAGCCCGTTGTACCAGGTGAACAGCACGCCGCCGATCGCAGCGATAAGCCCCGCAACCGCATACGCGGCAAGGCGATGCGCGGTGACGTGGAAGCCGAGCGCGTTCATCCGACGCGCGTTGTCACGGATACCCTGCAACGCGATGCCGAACGGCGTGCGCACGACATGCTTGACGAGAAAGTACGCGGCGAGCGCGAACGTCAGGCACAGGAAGTAGAACGGCACCGGGCTGCGCCAGTCGACGCCAAAGACGTTCGGCGGGTACACGCGCTGATGACCCTGGAAGCCGTTGAACACGCTGTAGTTCTGCAGCGCGAGGTAATGGAACGCCACGCCGATCGCGAGCGTGATCATGATCGTATAGATGCCTTCGGTGCGCACCGACAGCCAGCCGATCAGCGTTGCCATCACCGTCGCCACGATCACCGCCACCGGCACGGTGACGAACCAAGGCCAGCCAAGGCCGATCGCCTCGCTCGCGCTCGTGCCAAGAATCGCAACGAGATAACCGGCGATGCCGGCAACCGTCATCTGCGCGAGCGAGATCATGCCGCCGTAGCCGCCGAGGAACGAGAGCGACAGCGCGATCATGCCGAGCGCGAGCGCCTGTCCGCCGATCTGGAACGTGAAAAACGGCGTCGCGAAAAACGGAAATGCGACGAGGAACGCGAGCACGGCAATGTGGCGCGCACGGACGTGCCTCCACAGGAAGCGCAACCAGCGCGGGGCGCTGCCGTTCGGATCGTCGGCCGCAGGCGTCGTTGAGGCTGCGAGCGATCGCGACGACGAAACGGGACGCCACGACAGCATCGCCCGCCGTCCCGCGCCGGAGTTCATCGCTTGTCGCCAGTTCGCAGCACTCACAGATGTGCCCCCACGCTGGCGACGCCAAGCGTCGCTGCGCTGCCCCCCGAGGGGGCGCAATGAGCGCCTTGGGACGGCCCGGCGGCGCTCATGTCAACCCGGCCTTCCCAGAATCCCGCGCGGGCGGGACGCCAGGACCAGCACGAGAATAAGGAATGTGAACACGACGCTGTACGTCGGCGCGTACGCGAGCCCGAACGTCTCGGCGAGCCCGAGAATCGCGGCGCCGACGGCCGCACCGACAACGCTGCCCATCCCGCCGACGATCACGACAATGAGCGACGCGAGCAAGAGCCGCGTGTCCTCGCCCGGCACCATCGACAATTCCACCGCGCCGATGACACCGCCGAACCCCGCAAGCCCGGCGCCGATCGCGAACGTGATCGCGAACACGAGGTTCACGTTGACGCCGGATGCGGATAGCATCCCGCGATCGTCGACGCCGGCACGGATCATCATGCCGACGCGCGTGCGGTTCAGGAACAGCCACAGCAGCACGCCAACCGCGACGCCGAGCGGCAACAGGAACATCCGGTAGCTCGAATAGGTGCGCAGGATCGGCAACCCGCGCAGCGGCTCGGCCAAGAGGCCGGGCGGCTCCATCTGGTGCACTTGAGCGCCGTAATACCACATCAAGAGGTCTGCGATGACGATCGAAAGGCCGATCGTCACCATCGTCTGCCGGAGGTCCTCGCCCGGCATGCGGCGGAAAATGAGGAGCTGCATCAACAAGCCAACGAGGGCGGCCGCCGCGAATCCCGCTGCCACGGCGAGCACCCAATAGCCGGTCCGCTCGGCCACGAAGAAGCCGATGTAGCCGCCCAACAAGTAAAGCGACCCGTGCGCGAGATTGACGTTGCGCATCAGCCCGAACACCAGCGTGAAGCCGCTCGCGACGATGAAGTACAGCGAACCGAGCGTCAGGCCATTGAGCAGCGTGATGAAGAACAGGCGATCGTTGTCGGCGATCGCCCAGATGGCGAACACGGCGATCGGCCCGCCGATCAGGATCGACGCCAGCCAGCGTTTCACCCGCGCACGATCGCGACGCATCGGCGCGCGATTCGCCGGACTTGGCGCCGGCAAATGGGGCCCGGCCGATGCCGGCATCGTTGCCATTTGTCCGTCAGCCGTTACGCTGCGGCCCAGCGCGAGCGGGCGGATGCGATCGGCGGCTCCTTGTAGAACCGGCCATCCTTCATCACGGCGAGCATGCGCGACGGTTCACGCAACACCCCCAGATTCGACAGCGGATCGCCGTCGACCAGGATCAGATCGGCGAGGAAGCCTTCCTTCACCTGCCCGAGCTCGTTGCCGCGCATCATGATCTCGCCGCCGTATTTCGTCGCCGACAGGATCGCCTCCATCGGCGTCATGCCGACGTACTTGACGAAGAACTCGAGGTCCCGGGCATTCTGGCAATGCGGCGTGAACGCGAAGCCGTAATCGCCGCCCGGCAGCACGCGGATGCCACGCTTGTGCATCTTCGCCATCGATTCGATCGCGTTCTCCCACTCGATCTGGTAGCCCATGTTCACCGCCTTGGCGCGGGTGATGCCATAGGCCTCGGCTTCGTTCAGCATCGCGTAGAGGATCGCGATGCCGGGCGCGACGAAGTGCTTGTCCTTGTTCGCCTCGAGCATGTCGAGCGCCTCGTTGTCGACGAAGCTCGCGTGATAGATGACCTCGATGCCGTGGCGAACGCTTTGCTTGACAGACTCGCTCGAGCGCGCGTGCGCGGCGACGCGCTTGCCGCGCATCTTCGTTTCCGCTACGGCGACGGCGACTTCCTCGTCGGTCATCCACGTCGTTTCGGCGCTCGCGCCGGGGACGAAGTTGTCGCCGGAGAGATTCAGCTTGATCGAGTCGACGCCGTACTTAAGGAACATGCGCACCCATTTGCGCATCTCCTCCGGACCGCTCACGATGATGCCGAAGCTGAACTCCTGCCAGGGGATGTGCGGCAGCGTTTCATCGCCGAGTCCGCCAGCGACGGTGATTTCCTGGCTCGCGGCGAGGTAGCGCGGGCCCGGGATCAGACCTTCGTTGATCGCGTTGCGCGTCACGACGTCGAGACGCGCCTTCGCGCAGGCGGCACCCACGCACGACGTGAAGCCGGCTTCGAGATAGCGCTTCGCGACGTGCGCGCTCCACAGCACGTGTTCTTCGAGCGGCATGCGTTGGATCTCGGCGAGCGTCGCCGCGTCGTTCCAGGAGAAATGCGTATGCGCCTCTACCATGCCCGGCATCAGCGTCGCGCCAGCGCCGTCGATCGTCGTCACGTTGCCCGTCGGCAACGAGCGTGCGCCGCGCCCGACGCGCTGGATGCGATTGCCTTGCACCATCACCTCGCCGGCGTACGGCGCCGCGCCGGTGCCGTCGATGATGCGAACGTTCGTGAACAGGACATTGGCCATCGTCGTTCTCCGTTCTAGCGTTGCCGCGCGAGAAAGCGCCGCAACAGGTCCCCGCATTCGTCAGGCATCTCGACCGGCGTCCAGTGACCGCAGCCGCGCAGCACTTCGATCTCGACTTTCGCGCCCGATTCGGCGACGCGATCGCCCAAGTGTCTCACCGCCTGCGGCGGTGCAACGGCATCTTCGTCGCCCGTCACGAGCAGTGTGGGACACGCGAGCTTCGCGGTGTCGACCGGCTGCATCTCCGCCAGCGCCTCGCACGAGCGCGCGTAGCCGTCAGCGCTCTGCCGCATCAGCGACTCGCGCACGAATGCGACGGCCGCGTGACGCTTCTGCTTCGACGCCGACGAAGTCGACGCCTGTACGAGCGCATCGGCAATGGCTTGCATGCCCTCGACGCCTTCGTTGCGCGCCTTCTGCGCGCGCGCGCGGATGTTCGCCCGCGCCGGATCGGACGGCGCGAGCAGCGGTCCGAACAATGCGAGGCTGCGCACGATGCGCGGATGCAGTGCCGCCAGGTGCTGCGCGACGATCGTTCCCATCGAATGCGCGATGACGTGCACGCGTTCGGCGCCCGCGGCGGCCAATGCGCGCATGGCCGCGCTCACGAATCGCTCGAGCGACAGCGGACCTTCGACGCGATCGGAACGTCCGGAGCCCGGTAGATCCGGACGGATGCGCCGGAAATGCGACACCGCGGGAAGAAGCGGCGTCCACGTGTTCGACGAGCCGCCCAGACCGTGCAGCATCAGCAGGGCGTCGCCCTCGCCATCGATCTCGACCGCCATGCGCTCGACGAACGTCGTCGTCATTCAGTCCCGCCGGGCCGGCCTCTTGCGCGGCCTTGCAGAATGGGCGCAGCGATTGTCGGCCGGAAGTGCTGACTCGCGGGCGCCGTCGATCCCCGCGCTGCGGGGCCCCTCGCCGGCTGCTCGCAGCACGGCCCCAAGGGACTGACGCGCCCCCTCGGGGGGCAGCGAGCGAAGCGAGCGTGGGGGTCGTTCACTACGCAACGGACAAACTGAGCCGCGACCGCGAGCCGAGCGCGTCGGGCTCGCGATGGAACACGCCGTCCTTCATCACGGCGAGGATCCGTTCGCGCTGCTGCAGCACGGTGATGTTCGACACCGGATCGCCGTCGACGAGGATCAGGTCGGCGAGGAACCCTTCGCGGATCTGGCCCAGTTCATCCGGACGCATCATGATCTCGCCGCCGAGCTTCGTCGCGGCGATCAGCGCTTCGGTCGTCGTAAAGCCCAGGTACTTGACGAAGTATTCGAGGTCCTTCGCGTTCGTGCCGTGCTTGATCCACGCGAAGCCATAGTCGCCGCCGGGCAGGATGCGAATTCCGCGGCGCTTCATCTTCTGCAACGTGGCGCAGGCCGCCTCGAGCTCGCGGTGATAGCCCATCGCCTTCGCCGCGTCGGGCGTGATGCCCCATTCGGCGGCGTGGTACGACGTATTGATGAGCCACGCGATGCCCGGCGCGACGAAGTGCTTGTCCTTGTTCGCCTCGAGCATGTCGAGCGCTTCCTCGTCGGCGAAGCTCGCGTGATAGATGAGCTCGATGCCGTGACGCACGGACTGCTTCACCGACTCGCTAGAGCGCGCGTGCGCAGCGAGGCGCTTGCCGCGCAAGTGCGCTTCCTTCACCGCCATCGCAATCTCGGGCTCGGTCATCGGCGAGAACTCGGCCGGGATGCCCGCGATGTACTCGCCGGAAAGGTTCAGCTTGATCGTGTCGACGCCGTACTTGAGGAACATGCGCACGACCTTGCGCATCTCCTCGGGCCCGCTCACGATCGCGCCGAAGCTGAACTCCGGATACGGCAGATGCGGCAACGTCTCGTCGCCCAGGCCACCCGGGACGGTGATCTCCTGGCTTGCCGCGAGATAGCGCGGACCCTTGATCTGGCCCGACTCTATTGCGTTGCGGATCACCACGTCGAGCCGTGGCTTCGCAGTTGCCGCGCCGACGCACGAAGTGAAGCCCATGTCGAGGTAGCGCTGCGCGATGTGCGCGCACCAAAGGATGTGCTCCTCGGTCGGCATCCGCTGGATCGCCGAAAGACCGGGCTGATCGTTCCACGAGAAATGCGTGTGCGCCTCGACGAGGCCCGGCATCAGCGTCGCGCCGGCGCAATCGACGACGGCAGCACCGCTCGCGCCCGACCGGAGGTTGCGGCCGAGGCGTGCGATACGGTTGCCCTGCACCAGCACGTCGCCCGTCCAGGCCTGCGCGCCGGTCGCGTCGAAGACCCTCGCGTTCGTGAACAGAACGTTCGCCATCGCGCCTCCTTGGAATTGTCTGCGGCGGCCCGCTTTTCGGCGACCGGATCTTCCGTCCGGCCGGGCTTATGCTGCAGCGCAATGAGACGGCCGGCTTGAGATGAGACGCCCGTCTCACTATCATGCTACATCGACGGTGCGGCTTGTCAATACAAACTCGGCGTCACGGGATCCGTTGCCCACTTCACGCAAGCACGCTCCGACTTACGGCGACGCGCCCTCGCCGCCACCGGGCCCGCGTGCACGCACTTACCGGCTGCTCCTGGCCGAGGCGATGACGATGGTGCGCAACGGCCGCGTGCCGTCGGTGGCCGAAGTGGCGGTTCGCACCGGCGTGTCGCGCGCCACCGCCTATCGCTATTTCCGTAGTCGCAGCAAGCTCGTGAGCGCGGTAATCGGCGAAGGGCTTGCGCCGGTGCGCCGCACGCGAACAATCGCGCACGACGGACCGCTGGCGCTGCGCGAGCTGTTCGAGAAGACGTTCCCGCTATTCAAGGAGAACGAGCCGCACATGCGCGCGGCATTGCAGCTTGCGCTCGAGCACGAGGGGCTCGAGCGCGCGGGACTGCTCGAGGAAGAGCCGTTCCGCCGCGGGCATCGTCGCGACATCCTGGCGCGCGCAGCGAAGCCGATGCGCGCGAAACTTTCGGCAGCCGCCTATGACCGGCTGCTGAAAGCGCTGTCGGTCGTCTACGGCATCGAGATCTATGTCGTGCTGAAGGACATCTGGGGCGCGTCGGACCGCGAGGTGGAGGCGATCGCGCGTTGGATGCTCGAGGCGCTGGTCGCGGCGTCGCTCGACGAAGCCCGCTCGCACGGCGCAAAAAAAGCCGCCCCGCGGCGGCTTCGTTCGATGGTCGACTGACGCGTTACTTCGACCGCTTCACTTTCTCGAGCATCTTGAAGATGCCCTTCGACGAGCCGGCGAACATCCGCTTGAACGTCTTCGGCAGGCAGCGGCGCTCGAGCGTGTTGCGACGGGTACGATTGCGTTCGGCCATGAATTCCTCGGAAGACTGCGCTTCGTTAGGCAGCCGATGATTATACCGTACGCTCACTTCGGTCTGTCCGCACTGGCGGCCCTGCTACTGGCGGCCTTGCCGTCGTTCGCCGCGAGCCCGATGAACGACGCGTTGCTGATCGGGGCCGCGGAGCGTAACGACGTGCCAGCGCTCGAGCGGCTCGTGAAGGCAGGCGCGAGCGTCCATCATCGCGACCGATCAGGGCGCACCGCGCTGCTTGCGGCAACGCAGCGGAATCATGTGGCGGCGGCGCGGGCTCTGATGCAGGCGGGCGCCGACGTCAACGCCCAGGACGATCAGCGCGACAGCGCCTTTCTACTTGCGGGTGCGCGTGGCTACACGGAGATCGTGCACCTGGCGCTCGCCCACAAACCCGACTTCCGCTTGACCAATCGCTACGGCGGCACCGCGCTGATTCCGGCCTGTCACTACGGCCACGTCGAAACGGTGAAGCTGTTGCTGACGACGCCGATCGACATCGATCACGTCAACAACCTTGGGTGGACCGCGCTGCTCGAAGCCGTGATCCTCGGTGATGGCGGCGTCGCGCATACCGAGATCGTGCGGATGCTGGTTGCTCACGGTGCCAACATCGACGTCGCCGATCGGCAAGGCGTTACGCCGCTCGCGCATGCGCGACAACGCGGACAGACGGCGATAGTGCGGATTCTGGAGTCTGCGAAGCGTTAACGGTCGGCTTTCGCACTCACGATCCACCCTTCGAGCGGATCGATGCACAACGTCAGCGCGTGATCTTTGCACGGAACCGCTCGAACGCGGGGTCGCGGTCGGTGTAGCGTTGCGCGACGATGGCCTGCGTTCGTTGCCGCTCGCTTTGCGCAAAAGCAGCGACGCTCTCGCGCACCGAAGTCGGCAGGTTGCGATCACCCGCCAGCAGGATGTCCGCGGCGAGCGCGGCGTCGACGTCGTCGAGCGAAGCGAGATGCAGCATCGCTTCGTTCGGCAGATGTCGCATCAACTCCCAAAGCGCCCGCGCCGATGTCGGCGAGCCGATGACGACCGCTTCCGGCCATCGCGAGGGCCCGCGCTCCGGCGGCGTCCACGCCGCGGTGAAATAGTGGACGGCCTCGCCGGGTGCGGCGTCGAGCCGGATGCAGATCCCGATCCAGCTCGTGCTCGAAAAGCGTGTGGCGAGACGTCGCGCGACGCGCGCGTCTTCGTTCGTCATCGACGCTAGCGCACGGCGACGTCGAACCGAACGGTGCGCGCGACCGTCGGATCGAGCGGACGCCGGAGGTCTAGCGCAATGCTCTGCATTCCCGGCGCAACGCCGCGAACCCGAAAGATTGCGGTCCCGGGAGCGTCGACCCGCGTGGGATCGGTGCCGGCCTTGGCAACGAAGTCGTGCTGAACCGGCGCGATGACCGTCGTCGACGTGAACGGACGCAGTTCCCAGCGCTGACCGGTCGCCGGATCCTCGTCGAGGCGCACGACGAGCGCTTGTCCGCGATTCAGCGTGACCTGGCCGCCGTCGACGCTTGCGTCCGTTTCGATCGTCGGCGGGACAAGGTTGTAGCGGATGCGCAGC
>DATLNR010000161.1:0-6946 GCA_035536655.1 Casimicrobiaceae bacterium | reverse complement strand
TCGGAATCTACCGCACTGCGCTCGCTTTGCGCACGTTGTGGCCAATTCGGGCGCACGTTCGCGCAAGACTCGCGCTCGCCGGTTGCTCAAAAGCCCATCGTGCCATGATGGTCGAAGCGTTGCGAGGCGACGAATGAATGGCCGTTCATCGTCGTCCTCCGGCATCAACGAGCGTCGGGCCGGCCGCCCCTCGCCAAGTCACCGGCCGGGTCCTGAAAGATCGCTGTAGCGCAGCAGCGCAAGGACGCTCTACGTTCGGTTGCGCCGTCGGACGCGTCTATGGCATAACCAGTACGACGCGTGCCTACGGGACGGTCAACGCCAGCTCGGCCTCGCGGCGCCGAACGCGCAGCCGCGATGCCTCGATCGCCTGTCGGAGCACAGGAGCGAGGCGGCCGAGCTTGTCATTCATCACGAGACGCCGACGGTCCGTACGATGCCGAACGCTTGCCGAAGGCAGGCGAGCAGGAGCGCGTAGTCATCGGACGAGTCCTCGACGACGAGGATCGCGAGCGGTTGTGGCGGGGAGGGGGCCCGAGGGCGGCGCGTTGCGGCAAAACGAGCGCACTACTCGACGACACGATCCGCGCGCACCAGGATCGACGATGGAATCGCGACGCCGAGCGCCTGGGCGGTTTTGCGGTTAACCGTCATCTCGAAGTGCGTTGGCTGTTCCATCGCGAGTTCGCTCGGGCGCGCTCCCTTGATCAACCGGTCGACGTAGCTTGCCGAGCGCCGAAACTGCGCGCGGATGTCGACGCCATAGGACATGAGGCCGCCTTCCTCGACGAACTCGTAGAACGGGAACGAGGTGGGCATGCGGGCGTCGAGCGTATGGCGGGCCAGCGCACGGCGGTTGATGAATGCGATCTGTGTGCCGGCCATCACGAGCAGCGCGTCGGGCTTGGCGGCGCGAATCGCATCGAACGCGCGCGGGTAATCACGCGGGTCCGATGCCTCGAAGACGACGAGCTCGATGCCGAGCGCGGTGGCCGCCGTGCGCGCCTGCGCAAGCCCGTGATGGCTCGTTTCGTCATCGGGCTGGTGCAGCACGGCGATGCGCCGGGCAGACGGCAGCACTTCTTTCAGGAGCTCGAGCCGCTTCGCAGCGAGCGTCGGCGAGATGGCCGCGAGGCCGGTCACGTTCGTCCCCGGCGCGGACAGGCTCTTCACGTACCCGAGCTTCACCGGGTCGCCGCTGATCGCCATCACGACCGGAACCTGCGAGGTCGCGCGAAGCGATGCGCTCGACGTGTATTCGCACGTGGCAACGATGACGTCCGGTTGGCGCGCCATCATTTCGTGCGCCATCCACGTGTAGCTCTTGAACGTGTCGAATCCCCAGCGGAAGTCGACGACGTAGGTCTTGCCTTCGATGTGCCCGAGGTCCTTCATCCCCTGGTGGAACGCATCGACCATCGGCCGATGCGTTTCGAGGTTGCCCGCGGAGATCCAGCCGATGCGCACCGGCTGCCCGGCTTTCTGCCCGTAGGTCGCAAAGGGCCAGCAAGCCGCAAGCACTGCCAGCAGCGCAAGCATCCGGATCATGCGTTCCATGGGCCACCTCCTCGAACTTGCGATTGTAGGCGCGCTGGGTTTAGGAATTTCGTCGCCGCTGCCGAAATAAGGTTGACCGGGGAGGCCATGCCCATGCCCGCGCAGAACATCGACCTCGCCCGCAAGCCGATCGTCGGTGACTTCAATGTCGACACCGAGTTTCTCTGCAGCGATCTGATCGAAGCGCTGCCGGCGAGCCCTATCGTGCTCGAGCTCTACGAGAAGGAGATCGACGACCGGACGCTCGCGCGACCGACAGCGGCGGATGACGCTTGAACTCGGCTTTGACGTCGTGCGTCTCCGCGTCCTCCATCGCAAGCGACCGCAAGCGCAGCGTCGATGCGCGTTCGGCGCATTGGATTGAACGCCGGATCGAGTCGAAGCGCGACAGGTGAGCGGAGATGACGAGGTCCGCTCTCAGCCGCGCAGCGTCCGCTCCAGCATGATGAGCATCGCGGCAGTAGCGCCCCAGATGAAGCGCTCCTCATAGGGAATCGCGAAGAAGTCGCGGCGAATCTCGCCCATCATCCGATGGTGTCGCTGGCGATTGCGCTCTTCCATCAGGAATGCGAGCGGCACCTCGAACGCTTCGGCGACCTCGAGCGGTTCGGGCAACAGCGAAAACGGCGGCTCGATCCAGCCGACGACCGGCGTGACGACAAAGCCGGTCGACGTTTCGTAGCGTTCAAGCCGACCGAGCGTCGTGACCCACGCCGGTTGCAGCCCGATCTCCTCTTGCGCTTCGCGCAGCGCCGCGGCTTCAGGCGATGCATCGTCGGCTTCGACGCGACCGCCGGGAAAGCTGATCTGTCCCGCATGATCCGGCAGCGCATCGCTTCGCTGCGTCAGCAGGACCGTCAGCCCTTCCGGGCGATTGACGATCGGGACGAGCACCGCCGCGGGCGTCCTGCGTCCTTCGCGACCGGGCAGGCGAAAGCCGTCGGAGAACATACGCACCGACGTGGGGACCGGTTGAGCGAGTCGCTCGCGCAACCACTCGCGTTGCGCGTGCGGCTCAAGCGTGAAGACCGGAAGCGGATCGGGCATTTCGAGATGCAGCGCGCTAACCATGCGGCCGCGCGGGATCGACGTCGGCTGATCTTATAATTTCCGGACGATGACGTCGGCACTGATCCTGTTCGCGCATGGCGCGCGCGACGAACGCTGGGCCGAGCCGTTCCGGCGAGTGCTCGCGCGTGTCGAAGCGGCCGGGCCGGAGAGGGCGCCGATGCTCGCCTTCCTCGAATTGATGACGCCGGATCTTGCTCGCGCGATTGACGAGCAGGCCGCGCGTGGTTTCACCAAGATCGACATCGTGCCGTTGTTTCTCGGAGCGGGCGGACATCTGAGCAACGACTTGCCGAAGATCGTCGAAGCAGCGCGCACACGGCATTCGACGTTGACGATCGGCGTGGCGACGGCGGCCGGCGAAGATCCGTCGGTCATCGAGGCTCTGGCCGACTATTGCGTTCACTTTCGCCCTTCTGCGAACGCGTAGGAGGACCGCCCGCTGGGCGTTCTGCTTTCGTCTCATAATGGGGACGACGGGTTCAGCGCATCCTCGAACCTTGTCGGACGCTGAAAGGCGGGTGGATGATCCTCAGTCACGTTTCCATCGGCAGCAACGATCTGGTGCGTGCGCGGGTGTTGTACGACCCGCTGATGCAGCTGCTGGGGTTGCGGGTGCTCAACGCGAGTGAGAAGGGCATCGATTACGGAGCAAACGAGACCGTCTTCAGCATCGAGAAGCCGGTCGACGGCAAGCCCGCGTCCGCCGGCAATGGTGTGCACATCGCTTTCGCCGCCGAGGACCGCGGCGTCGTGCGCAAGTTCCACGAAACCGGTCTCGCGAACGGTGCGACCGACGAAGGGAAACCCGGCCTGCGTCCGGAGTACGATGCGAACTACTACGGCGCATTCATCCGCGACGCGGACGGCAACAAGATCGAGGCGGTGACGTTCTCGGCGGATTAGCGGTCGCCGAAGAGCGTGTTCAAGGCGTGGCCGTTCGCGGCTTCCGCGAAGCTGACGAACGTTCCTTGTTCCGCGATCGTCTTCGCTGCGCGCGTGAACGCGCCCCAGGCGCAGCGGGCGAGCGCACCACCAACGCTGACCCGCCGCACGCCCAACGCAGCGATGTCCGGCACCGTCAGCTCGCTGGCCCAACCGACGAGCAAGTTGACCGGCTTGGGGGCGACGGCAGCGACGACGGCGGTGATTTCGTCACGCGTCCGGATGCCGGGCGCGTAAAGACAGTCCGCGCCGGCTTGCGCGTACGCCTTGAGCCGCGCAAGCGTTTCGACCAGATCGGGACGGCCGACAATGAAGCCTTCGGCGCGGCCGACGAGCAACGTGTCGCCTCCGGCACGATCGATCGCCTGACGCGCGGCCCTGATGCGTTCGACGGCCGTGTCGACGTCGAACAGCGGATGCGCGGCATCACCGGTGGAGTCTTCGATCGAAAGTCCGGCGACTCCGGTTTCGACGGCGAGCGCGACGTTTTGCGCGACGCCCGCAGCATTCGGTGCGAAGCCGCTCTCGAAATCGGCGTTCACCGGCAACTCGGTCGCTTCGACGACTTCGCGCAGATGCGCGAGCACCCGATCGCGCGGCACCGCGTTGTCCGCGTAACCAGCGGACCAGGCAAAGCCCGAGCTCGTCGTCGCTAGCGCCTTGAAGCCGAGCGATTGCAGAAACCGCGCACTGCCGACGTCCCATGGGTTCGGGATGACGAAGCAGCCGGACTCGTGCAGCTGCCGGAACGTTCGGCGCTTGTCGGTGACGCTGGGTTTTGAGAAGGCCATCGCGTACTCCGTTCCTGTCGAGACGACTACGGTCATTGTGCACGACCGCAGACAATCCAAAGCGAACGACCCGCTTCTTGCGATGTATGCGCACCCCTGGCGCGCGACCGGCTACCCCGACGTCGTGCCCGACGTTCGGGGGAACAACCGAAGTGACGCACCGCAGGACGTTTCTGCCTATCGATCGACGCGTTCTGATGACCTGGCGGGGCAGGTCGCGGCCTCGGCGCCGGATGTCGTGATCATCGCCGATGGAACGGGGGCGCGCATCATCCGGTCGGTCAATCCGACGATCCCGATCGTCATTCCGGCGATGGCCGATCCAGTTGCGGCGGGCCTGACTGGAAACATGTCGCGACCCGACAACAACGTCACGGGCCTATCGGTTTCCGCCGAAGAGCTAAGCCGTAAACGACTGGAGCTGTTCGGAAGCGTTGCCTGGGCTGCAACGCGCGGGAATGCTGTGGAACATCGCAAGACCAACCCCGCCGACCAGCGTCGCCGCAAACGCGGAACGCTGCGGCCGCGCTCCGCATCGACCTGATCGACATGCGGATCCGGCTGCCCGAGGGCATCGGCGCCGGCTTCGCATTGGCGCGAGCCAACGTGCACAGGGGGTCGTCGTCGTCTCCGACACCGCGACGATCAGTCATCGTGATCCTCTGTGCGAGGCGGCGCTAAGCCATCGCATGCCGACGGTCTGTGCCAACCGGACGTATCTACGCGGTGGCTTACGGTCCCGACCTCGAAGCCGCGTTCCGTCGCGCCGCGCACTTTGTCGATCGCCTGTTGAAAGGCGCCCACGTTGTCGACCTGCCGATCGAACGACCGTCGCAGTTCTATCTCGTCGTGAACGCGCGGATCGCACGTGACCTCGGCGTCACGATTCCACGGTCCGTTCTGCATCGAGCCGACGAACTGCTTGAATGAGTCGTGGCGCTGCAATACCTGTCGGCGCTTGCGATCTTCCTGGCCAAGCTTCGCGTCGACCTCCGCGTTAGTATTGCGCCGGCCGATCCGGGAGGTGTGATTGGGCGACGCGAGCGGCAGGCGGCGACTCGAGGCGATTCTCGCCGCGGATGCAGCGGGCTACTCTCGGCTCATGGCGGCCGACGAGGACGCCACGATTGCGGCGCTCGACGAAGCACGCGGCGTTTTCAGGACGAACGTCGGCGCCAATCAGGGCCGCGTCATCGATACGGCGGGCGATTCGGTGCTTGCGGTGTTCGAAACGGCGAGCGGTGCCGTGGCTGCGGCAATCGAGATTCAGCGGCAGATCGACGCGCTGGCGAGTGCGCTCGCCGAAGACCGCCGCATGTACTTTCGCATCGGTGTGCACGTTGGCGAGGTGATCGAGAAGCCGGACGGAAGCGTCTACGGCGACGGCGTCAACATTGCAGCGCGTTTGCAGGCGCTCGCCGAGCCGGGAGGCATTTTAGTCTCGGGCATCGTGCAGGAAGCGCTGCGGGATCGCGTTCGCGTCGTCTTCGAGGATCGCGGCGACCACGTCGTTAAAAACATTGCGCGGCCTGTTCGCGTGTACCGCGTGGACTCCGGCACGCCGCGCAAACACATGCCATCAACGCGCAGGTTGCGATGGCCGGTCGTCGCTTCTGTCGTTGTGGTTGGCGCTGCTGTGGGAGCGGCCTGGATCGCGACGGCCGATTCGATGAAAAGTGCCCGCACCCTGATCGTCGCATGGTTCGCCCACGCACCGTCGACGGGTTCGTCGGCGCGCGCAAGCGTTGCCGTGATGCCCTTCGCCAATCATAGCGGCGATCCCAAGCGCGACTATTTCAGCGACGGCCTCACCGAGGACATCATCAACGCGCTCGGACGCTTCTCCAGCGTGATGGTCATGTCGCGCAACGCGGTCCAGGCGTACAAGGGACGACCGGCCACCGAGGTCAGCCGCGAGCTCGGGGTGCGCTACATCGCGCAGGGCAGCGTGCGCGAGGCCGACGGCAAGCTCCGCGTCGTCGTCGAGCTGTCCGACGCGGAGAAGGGCACGCAACTTTGGTCGGAACGCTACGAGGGCGCCGGCGCGCAGGTGTTCGAGATTCAAGACCGGATCGTGAGCGACATCGTTGGTGCGCTGGCAGTCAAGCTCACGCGCATCGAGCAGCAGCGCGTCCTCGCCAAGCCGACCGAGAGCCTCGAGGCTTACGATCTCGTCCTGCGGGCGCGATCGCTCATCGAGCGCCACGAGCGCAGCGCAAATCGAGAAGCGCGCGCGTTGCTGGTGCATGCCGAGAAGCTCGCCCCCGATTACGCCGAGATTCCGGCTGCGCTCTGCGAAGCGGAGCTCGCGAGAGCGACTTACGGTTGGATCGAGGATGCCACCGAAGCGATGGGGCGCGCCGAAATGCTGTGCAAGCGCGCGCTGGCTTCGAGCGACCAGCGCTCCGCAGCCCGGGCCCACGCCACGCTAGCGGCCGTCTACCGTAATCTCGCGCGGCTCGACGACGCGATGAGTCACGCAGAGCGCGCGATCGAGCTGAATGCAAGCGATTCCAGCGCCCTCCTGAGGCGCGGCACGCTGTTGCTGAACGTCGGCCGCGTCGACGACGCGATCGGCGTGCTCG
>DATLNR010000160.1:0-3999 GCA_035536655.1 Casimicrobiaceae bacterium | reverse complement strand
GGGATCCCTCGACGCTCGCGCTGTACCGGCAATCAGCCGCGTTCCTCGAGAAACACCGACAATTCGGCGAACGTTTCCTCAGGCGCTTCCTCCGCCAGATAGTGTCCGCAGGGCAGCGCGCCCCCGCGCACGTCGGTCGCGACCTCCGACCAGTCAACGAGCGGCTTGTACAACCGGTTGACGACACCTTTCTCGCCCCACAGAACGAGCAACGGACATTCGATCTTGCGGCCCGCGGCAACATCGGCCTCCTCGTGCGCGATGTCGATCGTCGCCGCCGCGCGATAGTCCTCGCAGGTTGCATGGATCGTCGCTTCGTTCGCAAAGCAGCGCTCGTATTCAGCCAGCGCGCGTGGATCGAATTTTTCGAGGCCGCTCGGCGACCAGGCGCCGAGTTTTCGATGCAGGTAGTAAAGCGGATCCGCGCCGATCAAACGCTCAGGGAGGTCGAACGGTTGCGAAAGAAAGAACCAGTGATAGTACGCCGAAGCGAATGCGTGATTGGTTCGCGCGAACATGATCCGCGTGGGCGAGATGTCGAGCAGCGCGACACGCTCCACACGATCCGGGTGATCGATCGCGAGCCGATGCGACACGCGTCCGCCGCGATCGTGTCCGGCCAGACGGAATCGCGTGAAGCCGAGTGATTGCATCAGCTCGACCATGTCGTTCGCCATCGCACGCTTCGAGTACGTAGCGTGCTCGGTATCGCCGGGGGGCTTCGAAGAGTCGCCGTAACCGCGAAGATCGGCACACACGACCGTGTACCGCTCGGCGAGACGAGGTGCAACCCGGTGCCATATCGCGTGCGTCTGCGGATAGCCGTGCAACAGAAGCAAAGGCGGTCCCTTGCCGCCCACGACGCAGTGAATCGATGCGCCCGACGCGTCGATCTCCCTCGCTTCGAATCCCGGGAACAATTGCGCATCGGACATGGCGACTCCTACGCTCGAATTACATCGCGAGGCGGTAAGGGAGCGCGTTCGCGCCATTCCCACGGCGGCAGCGCTCGGGTGTCCTGCCAGAGGCCGCGTCGAGCCGCCTTCGCTTCGGCTTCGAGCGCCAGCAGGCGTGCATCCCCGTTGCGACGAAACACCCACGCCCAGCCGCGCCGAACCTGCTCGGCATTGACATCGACGTTGTCGAGATGAACGCGACCCAGCACGCGACCGAAACGATCGCGTCCAAACGTCGTCACGCGCACGTTGCGTCCCGATATCATTTCCGCGAGTGCGCGTCTTGCCAGCGTCCCATAAGGCTGATAGCGCTCGGGTGAATCGATGCCGGCCAGACGCACGCGGAGCTCCTGCCGGCCCACGAGCACGCTGATCGTATCGCCGTCGTGAACGTGAACGACGCGACCACTGAAATCCGCGCGCGCCGCCACTGCAAAAATCAGCGCAACGGCGCCGATCACCAATCGCGCACGCAACGCGTTCAGTCGATTGTCGCGCCGGACTTTTTCACGACCTCGGCCCATTTCGCGACTTCGCTTTTCACCATCGCGGCGAATTCGGCCGACGTGTTCGGCGCTGGCTCGGCCCCGAGTGCAGTCAATTTTTCGCGCACGTCGGGCATGTTGATGATCTTCACGATCTCGGCGTTGAGGCGCTTCACGATGTCCGGAGGCGTGCCGGCAGGTGCGAACGTTCCCTGCCACGAGCCGACTTCGTAGCCTACAAGCCCTGCTTCAGCGAGCGTCGGCACGTCGGGCGCAACCGATGATCGCGCCGCCGTCGTCACCGCCAACGGACGCAACTTGCCGCCTTTCGCCAAGGGTAGCGCCGTGGTGATGTTATCGAACGTCATCGCGACTTGCCCACCGACGACATCGGCGAGTGCCGGCGGGCTTCCCTTGTACGGAATGTGCTGCATCTCCACACCGGTCATCGTCTTGAACAGCTCGCCGGAAAGATGCTGCGAGGTCCCGTTGCCGGCCGACGCAAACGAATACTTGTTCGGATTCGCCTTCAAAAGCGCGATCAGCTCTTTGACGTTGTTGGCGGGCAGCGAAGGATGGACGACGAGCATGTTCGGCAGGCGCGCGATCAGCGTAATCGGAACGAAATCGCGCACCGGATCGTAGCCCAGTTTCTTGTAAAGCGACGCGTTGATCGCGTGCGTGCTGATCGTGCCGCCCATGATCGTGTAGCCGTCGGCCGGAGATTTCGCGACGAGCTCGGCGCCCACACCTCCACCAGCGCCCGGCTTGTTCTCCACGATGACCGGTTGTCCCAGTGCAGCGGACAGTTTTTCCGCCACCGTGCGAGCGAGAATGTCGGTCGTGCCACCCGGCGCAAAGGGAACGATGTACCGGATCGGTTTCGACGGCCATGCTTGCGCAAATGCGCCCGACGCAATGGCTGTCAACGCGAGCATCGCAAGGAGTTTCGTCAAGCGTTGCATTCGATGGTTTCCTCAGTGAATCGGGATGATGTCACGCGATATCGTGGAGCATCTTCACATCCACGCCCACGGACGCGGCAGCTTTGCGCAAATCGGCGAGCGTGGTCTCGTCGAGCGGAACGCCGTCCCGCGTTCGCTGTTCGCGCGTCTTGCGTTCCATATCGCCTGGCGCCAACACCGGCTGGCCAGGCACTGCGGGGGGCGAAGCCTTTACCCAGTCGACGAAGCGTCGCACTTCCTCGAGCGCTGCGCCGGTGGGGTCGTACACATGAGGGGCGATATAGATCGACAGCAGGTTGTTGCGAATTGCAGTATCGGCAGGATCGGAGCTGCGTCCCGTGGTCAACGCGCCTGCGAGAAGATCGGTGACGATCGACAAGCCCGATCCCTTGTGACCGCCGATCGTCAGTAATGCGCCACCATCGTAGAAGTCCCTGGGATCGGTCGTCGGACGACCTGCCGCATCGACGATCCATCCGCTTGGCACCTGCTCACCCTTGTTCATCGCAACCATCAATTTGCCTTCGGCGACTGTCGACGTCGTGATATCGAGAATCACCGGCGGCCCACCTCTCTGCGGAATGCCGACGCACAACGGATTCGTCGAAAGCCGTCGATCGCTGCCGCCGAACGGGGCAACGCGCTGCGCGCCCGACGTATTCAAGAAGTGCAGCGAAACTTGATCGACAGCGGCCGCGAGCTCGGCCCAGTCGCCCAGGCGCCCCAAATGACCGCAGTTACGCAATCCCACCAGCGCAATTCCCGACCCTGCCGCCTTTGCAGTCCCGAGTCGGCCCGCGAACTCGCCGACGACCTGACCGAACCCGCGATCGCCGTCGATGATCGCGAGCGAATCGCTTTCGAACACGACACGAGGTTCGCGGTTAGCGCGCAGATTTCCCTCACGCATCCATTCGAGATACTTGCCGACGCGCAAAACGCCGTGTGAATCGTGACCGACGAGATTCGACTCGACGAGGCGCCGGGCGACCGTGCGCGCTTCTGCGGTGGCACAGCCTGCCGCCTGCATCACGATCGCGACGATCTCGGTCAAGCGTGCAGCGGGAACGACGCGCATCGAAAGTGGTCAGCAAGTGTTGCGTTATGCATCATAGCAGCGCACCGCCCGGCGGCGTCGGCGCGCCGGCCGTCCGGATGTCGGACCGAAAACCTGCACGTAGACAGCGTCTAAGTTACACGCGCCTGCCGCCGCGCTATAGTGGATTAACTTTTGCATGAAGTCGGAGAAGCACCATGCACCATCTGACGCTCAATCTGTCGCGCGCGGGAATCGGGCTCTTGCTCGGCCTTGCGATCGTCGTTTCCAACCTGGTGACCGCGGCCTCGCCGCCGCAGGTGAAAAACGACGACGGAACGGTGGCGAAGCCGTCCGCGTCGGGTGGCACCGATCCGCAGGGCATCGACGCCGAGCGTTTGTACGCGGCGCTCGTGCGCGTGCAAGCCACCGCCGTTCCCAATGCGCGCAGTTCATCTTCACTCGGCCGGGAGCGCGAGGGCACGGGAACGATCATCGGCAAGGACGGCGTGATCCTCACGATCGGCTACCTTTTGATCGAGGCCGACAACATCAAG
>DATLNR010000159.1:0-9506 GCA_035536655.1 Casimicrobiaceae bacterium | reverse complement strand
CGCTATGCCGCGCGGCGATCCGCGCTTCAAGTTGGGACCGCGAAACGACCGTTTCGACGTTGCGCGGAACAACGTCCGCAGGCAAGAAACCCGCGAGGGCCGATCTCAAGGCGATGATTTCGCGCGCCTGCGTCTCGCGCGCCAGCTGCTGCTGCGCGAGCTCGCTGTTGAGCGAGGCGACCTGTGCAACCAGTCGCTCGACCTTGTCGTTCAAACCCTGGACCGCCGCGAGCGCGACGCCGTGGAGATTGCCGCTTGCGATCGCCTTGTCATCAGTGCCCAAACCGAACGCTGCATGAAAATCCTGCGCTGTCGGCCCGAGGTTGCGCAGGCGGCGATCGGCCCCTTTGAAATTCCATGCGAACAGCGGCATCGCTGCAAGTTTCTCGAGCACCTTCTCGCGAGCCACGGGCTCGAAGTTCTCCTTCGCATCACGGTCGCTTGTGCACTGCCAGCTCGCTACACCGGGAAGCAGATTGCAGAACTGCGTCACCGCGCCGTTGCTCGGATTGATTGCCACCGTTATTCCCGCGCCACCGGTTGCACGCACGCCGAAGAAGTTGTTAACCGATGGCTGGAAATCGAAGTTGCTCGAGTCCGCCCAGATGAACGAGCCGTGTGTCGTTGCCCGCGCCTTACGACCGGCGGCGAAACTGTAGTCGCCGCTGGCCGTGTTGTCGTTCCCTCCGGGTACGGTCGATGCGAATCCCGGCGCCAGGTTTGTGTTGCCGCCGCCGATCGTGCTCGACGGGCCGTCCGCGCGATTGTTGATGCCGCCGCTCGCCGTACTGTAATCGCCCCGTGCGATGTTGCGGTCGCCGCCGCCAACGGTGCTGTATGGGCCGAACGCGCGGTTCGCGATGCCGCCGCCGACGCTGGCGAACGGGCTCAGGAGAATGATGTTGCTCTCGGAGCCGGCTTGATTGTTGTAGCCGCCGGCCACGGTTCCGTACACCGAGGTGACCCGGTTGGGACCCTCCAATGCGAAATCGGGATCCGTGCTCACGCCGCCTCCGCCAATCGTCGCGCCACGGACGCCGGCGATGATGTTGTTTGACGGATGGCCGCCGATCACGTTCGGGCTGACCGCATGCGGCTCGTAGCGCATGACGCGACTGTCGTTGACGATGATCTCGAGCGGCTGGTTGTCGGTAGTGCCGAGTTCGGCTGCCGCGCTGAACGCATTGCCGCCCTGCTGGAACACGACCTTGTCAGCGAGGCGATTGAGGAACGCTGCCATCTGCTCGCGCGGCATCAGGTCGGACGGGCAGAACAGATTGGGTCCGCAGCCAAGCGTCACGCCGCGGTTGAACATCCACTGGATGTTGCTGCAGAAGATGTTCGACGCGGCGACGTCGGTGAACGGCGTGCACGTCTGAGCGTGCGCCGGAGCGACGGCGGACGTGGCGGCGAACGTGCACGCGGCAAACAGTTTGCGCGACATAGAAGCCTCCGGATTATCGTCGCGTCACTGCGCGCGACACGGCATTGATCTTACGCCGGCGTTGGCGCTGGGTTACTTCTTCCGCCGAACCGCCGTCCGATCGCGTATCGAAAAGACGAACAACAAGTCGAATACGCAGAAGCGACCAGTGCCGTCATGCCGACGATCCAGTAGTCTGCGAGGATCATCCCAGGCCGGCGAGCGCGAGAATCGCGCCGAGGGCGAGCGGAAGATTCACTGGCATCCGCGTCAGCCCGGGTCGCGACTCGCACCCGCTTTGGCCAGCCGCTGGAGATATCGTTGCCACAGTTCGTCCTGGTCTTCGCCCAGCTCGCGAAGGTAATCCCACGAATAGATACCGGTATCATGACCGTCGGAGAACGCCGGCCGGATCGCGTAGTGGCCGACCGCTTCGACGTCCTTGATCGTCACGTCGCGCTTGCCGGTCTGCAGCACTTCCTGGCCAGCCCCGTGACCACGCACCTCCGCTGACGGCGAGTACACGCGCAGAAACTCGTACGGGAGCTTGAACACGCGACCGTCATCGAACGCGATCTCGACGATGCGCGATGCTTGATGGAGCTTGATTTCGGTCGGGCGGGGCGCTGGAGAATCGGCCATGCGTGCGGGCGCGGCAGCGACCGAAAGAGCCTAGCACGCGATCGATCCACGATTCGCTATGCCAGCGATTGCGCCTGCGATCGACGTGCGCTGCCTCGACGTTCTAGAACCGCGTCCCCATCGCCGACGTCGGCGTTGCGTCCGGCACGATATCGAGATTTCCCGTCCCAGCGAAGATGTTGCGGTTCTTCGCTTCCTTGCCGTGCAGCTTGATCTCAAGGCGCAGGTCGTTCAGCGAATCGGCGTTGCGCAGCGCGTCCTCGTAGCTGATCAGCCCGGCTTCGTACAAGTCGAACAGCGACTGGTCGAACGTCTGCATGCCGAGCTCGCGCGACTTCTTCATGATCTCCTTGATGCCGGAGACGTCGCCCTTGAAGATCAGGTCGGAGATCAGCGGTGAATTGAGCATGACTTCGACGGCCGGCACGCGGCCGCGGCCGTCGCGGCGAGGGATCAGCCGCTGCGCGATGAACGCGCGCACGTTGAGTGAAAGATCCATCAGGAGCTGCGCGCGCCGCTCCTCGGGGAAGAAGTTGATGATGCGATCGAGCGCCTGGTTCGTGCTGTTCGCGTGCAGCGTCGCGAGGCACAAGTGCCCGGTTTCGGCGAAGCTGATCGAATAGTCCATCGTCTCGCGCTCGCGCACTTCGCCGATCAGGATGACGTCGGGCGCCTGGCGCAGCGAATTCTTCAGCGCGATCTGCCAGCCCTCGGTGTCGACACCCACCTCGCGCTGCGTGACCACGCAGTTGCGGTGCTCGTGCACGAACTCGATCGGGTCCTCGATCGTGATGATGTGGCCGTGGCTGTTCTCGTTGCGGTAACCAAGAAGCGCGGCCATCGACGTCGACTTGCCTGAACCGGTCGCGCCGACGAACAGCATGATGCCGCGCTTGCTCATGATCACGTCGCGCAGCACCGGCGGCAAGCCGAGCTCGTCGAACTTCGGGATGTCGGTGTTGATCGTCCGCAGCACCATGCCGACGCGGCCCTGTTGCACGAACGCGTTCACGCGAAAGCGGCCGATGCCCGGTGGACTGATCGCGAAATTGCACTCCTTGCTGCCCTCGAACTCCGCCGCCTGCTTGTCGTTCATCACGCTGCGCACGAGCTCGATCGTGTGCTGCGGCGAGAGCTGCGACTTCGACACCGGGCTGATCTTGCCGTCGACCTTGATCGCCGGCGGAAAGCTCGCGGTGATGAACAGGTCCGAGCCCTTCTGCTTGACCAGCAGGTCGAGTAGCTCATGAATGAACTTGGTTGCGCGTTCGCGTTCCATCGACCGCCTCCTTAACCGGCGAACAGTTCCTTGTTCACCGCGCGCTGGCGCGCCTCGGCGATGTTCACGAGATTGCGTCGCACGAGCTCGGTCAGGCACTGGTCGAGCGTCTGCATGCCGACCGACTGCGACGTCTGGATCGACGAGTACATCTGCGCGACCTTGCCCTCGCGGATCAGGTTGCGGATCGCCGGCGTGCCGATCATGATCTCGTGCGCCGCCATGCGGCCCTGGCCGTCCTTGGTCTTCATCAAGGTCTGCGAGATGACGCTCACTAGCGACTCGGAAAGCATCGCGCGGACCATTTCCTTTTCCGATGCGGGGAACACGTCGATGATCCGGTCGATCGTCTTCGCCGCCGAGCTCGTGTGCAGCGTGCCGAAGACCAGGTGGCCGGTCTCGGCGGCGGTCAGCGCGAGGCGAATCGTCTCGAGGTCGCGCATCTCGCCGACGAGAATGTAGTCGGGATCTTCGCGCAGCGCGCTTCTGAGCGCGTTCGCGAACGACAGCGTGTGCGGCCCGACCTCGCGCTGATTCATCAGGCACTTCTTCGACTCGTGCAGGAACTCGATCGGGTCCTCGATCGTCAGCACGTGGCCGTACTCGTTCTCGTTGATGTGGTTGACCATCGCCGCAAGCGTCGTCGACTTGCCCGAGCCCGTCGGGCCGGTGACGAGGATCAATCCGCGCGGCCGATTGGTCATTTCGGCGAATACCTTCGGTGCGTTCAGCTCTTCGAGCGACAACACCTTTGTTGGAATCGTCCGGAATGCGGCGGCCGCGCCGCGCTGCTGAACGAATGCGTTGACGCGGAAGCGCGCGAGGTTCGGAACCGCGAAGCTGAAGTCGCACTCGAGATGCTCTTCATAGACCTTCCGCTGCGAATCGCTCATGATGTCGTACACCATGGCGTGAACGTCCTCGTGCTCCATCGGCGGCAGGTTGATGCGCCGGATGTCGCCGTGCACGCGGATCATCGGCGGCAGGCCGGACGACAGGTGCAGGTCGGAGGCCTTGTTCTTGACAGCGAAGGCGAGTAGCTCGGTGATGTCCATCGGGATCGTTATCCTAGCGAGCCGAATGAGCGCTGCGCTTTAACCTGGCGGGCGACGCAAGAAGCATGCCCCGGAAGCGCCATGCCATTGTCATGAGATTATGGGACGTTTGGACGAGTTGTTGCAAGCCGTTCGGCAGCGCATTGCACGTGCCGCCGAAGCGGCGTCGCGAGACCCGTCCGAGGTGACGCTCCTCGCCGTTTCCAAGACATTTCCGTCAGCCGCGATGGTGGCGGCTCATGCGGCGGGCCAGCGCTGGTTCGGCGAGAACTATGTCCAGGAAGCGGCGCGCAAGCGCAAGGAACTGGCGTCGGCCGAAAACCTGCGCTTGGCGCTCATCGGCCCGCTGCAGAGCAACAAGACCGCGGAGGCGGCGCGCGTCTTCGACCGCATCGAAAGCGTCGACCGGTTGAAGATCGGCGAGCGGCTGTCCGCGGCGCGTGATCCGTTGCGCGCGCCACTCGAAATCCTGGTGCAGGTGAACATCAGCGGCGAGTCGACGAAGAGCGGTGTTGCGCCGGGCGATGCGGTGGCACTTGCGCGCTCGCTCATCGAGTTGCCGCGACTTGCAGTGATGGGCTTCATGGGCATCGCCGAACCGACCGACGACGTCGCGAGACAGCGGGCGCAGTTCGCCGCGCTGCGCCGGTGTCGCGAACAGGCATCGGCGCAAGGTCTCGATCTGCCGATGCTTTCGATGGGCATGAGCGACGACCTCGAATCGGCGATCGCCGAGGGCTCCACCGAGGTGAGGATCGGAACGGCGATCTTCGGCAAGCGCCGCTGAAGTCGCGGCCCGTGATGCCGGCATAATCCCGGCCTTTGATCATTCTTCTCGCGCGCAACGCGACCGTGTCCTCGATAGCGTTCATCGGCGGCGGCAACATGGCCACCGCGCTGATCGGCGGCCTCGTCGCAAAAGGACGCTCGCCGGCGGACGTCATCGTCGTCGAGCCGAACGAAGGCCAGCGCGAGCAGTTGCGTGTGCGTTTTGGCGGCATCGACGTGACAAGTCAGCCGAGCGATCGCGACTGGCGCAACGTCGACGTTGTCGTGCTGGCGGTCAAGCCGCAGCAGATGCAGGAAGCGTGCACGTCGCTTGCGCAAGTCGTGCGAAACGTCGAGGTTGTCGTATCCATCGCAGCCGGTACGCGGATCGCCGACATCAGCCGCTGGCTCGGTGGCTGCGATCGCATCGTGCGCGCGATGCCGAACACGCCAGCGCTGGTCGGTGCCGGCATTGCGGGGCTCTTCGCATCGCCGGCGGTCGGTCCGCAAGGACGCGAAGCTGCCGCCACGTTGCTCGCGGCGGCAGGCGAGATCGTCTGGTGCGACGACGAGGCGATGCTCGATGCCGTGACCGGCGTGTCGGGCAGCGGACCCGCGTATGTCTTCTACTTTCTCGAAGCGCTCGAACGCGCAGCGGTCGAGTTGGGCTTCTCGGCGGGCGACGCACGGAAGCTCGCGTATGCGACGTTCCATGGCGCCGTCGCGCTCGCGCAGCAATCGGACGAGGACGCGAAATCGCTGCGCGCACGCGTGACGTCGAAAGGGGGAACGACCGAGCGCGGCATCGCCACGCTCGAAAGCGCGCAGGTCGGCGAGGCGATCATGCGTGCGGCGAAAGCCGCGACGGCTCGCGCTCGCGAGCTTGGTGAGAGCCCCGCGCCGAAGGCCGACTCGCAATGATCGACCAGGCGCTGAAGCTCGTCGTCGACGTCGCGTTCGGCCTGATCGTCTACGCGTTGATCGCGCGTTTCCTGATGCAGCTTCTGCGCGCGCCGTTTCGCAACCCGATCGGGCAGGCCGTGATGGCGCTCACGGACTGGATCGTGAAGCCGCTGCGGCGGATCTTTCCGGGCTTCAAAGGCATCGACTGGGCATCGTTCGTTGCCGCGTTCGTCTTTCAGCTGCTGTGGCTCCTCGCGTTGTTCGCGATCTTCGGCCGCGGCTTCTCGATGTCCGGCAACGCAGCCGTCTATGTGCTGCTCGCGACGTTGCTCGAGCTCGTCAAGGGCGCGTTGTGGCTGCTCGTCATCGTCGTCATCGTACAAGCCATCCTGTCCTGGGTTGCGCCGGACGGACCGCTCGCGGGATTCCTGAACGCGATGACGTTCCCGTTTCTGCGGCCGTTGCGTCGCTTCATCCCGCCGATCGGCGGCGCGCTCGATCTGACGCCGCTGATCCTGATCGTTATCCTGCAGCTGATCCTGATGCTGCCGATACGGTGGATCGAGCAGATGCTGCCGCGGATCGTGGCTTAAAGTTCGACGTTCAGAACTTCGGAATTCGCAGCGTCTTGCTGATCATCAGGCTGCCCGACAGCACGAATAGCAGCACAAGCGGGTGCAGTTCCATCGGACCGATGCGCAATACGCCGAAGTAGAGCGCGTCGCCGATGCGGTCCTGCCAGGCGGCGAACGCGAGGACTGCGGTCAGCAGCACGCTGGTGGGTATCGGCGTACCCTCGAAGTACTTCACCTTGCCGCCGCCGGAGGAAAGCTCCTCGGCGGTGACGTTGAAGCGCGCGAGTCGAGAGACGCCGCAGCAAACGAAGTAGATCAGCGCAATCCAGTCCCATCCGCCGCGCATGCCCGCGGCGAACGCGAGCGTCGCCGGCGCGACGCCGAACGAGATCACGTCGGCGAGCGAGTCGAGCTCGCGACCGAGCGCCGAATGCTGTTGCCGCCACCGCGCGACCTTGCCGTCGAGCGTATCGAAGATGAACGCGGCCGGAGCAAGCGCGGCTGCTGCGAAGAAATAGCTGATCGGCGCGCCGCTCACGTACATCATGGCACAGAACACAGCGCCGACGCCGCACGCCGCGTTCGCGAGCGTCAGGAAATCGGCGAGGTGAAAGCCACGGATCATCGAGAAGTGGCGCGGCCGCGCGGCCGGTGTGCTCATCTTTTCGCTCCGTCAGACTCGTTGATCTCGCAAGCATAGCGAACTTCTACGATCACGCGGCGAATCGCTCGGCGGCGAACGGCGCGACGTCCATGAACGGCACGCGTCCATCGACCAGGTCCGCGATCAGATCAGCCGTCGGCGCGGATCCCGCAAGGCCGACATGGCCGTGACCGAAGGCGAGGAACGCATTCGAAAAGCGCGGCGAGCGCCCGATGACCGGCAACGAATCGGGCAACGATGGCCGATGACCCATCCACCGTTCGATGCGTTCGGCGCCAAGCCCCGGCAGCAATCGCTTCGCGCCTTCGACGAGGATGTCGGCGCGGCGGTATGACGGCGGCGCCTCGAGGCCGGCGAACTCGACGGTGCCGGCGATGCGCAAGCCTCCCTCCATCGGCGTCGCGAAGTACTTGCCTTCGCCAGACGCGACCGGAATGCGGGGGAGGACTGTCGGGTTGATCAACATCGCGTGATAGCCGCGCTCGGTTTCGAGTGGGACACGCGCGCCGAGCGCGGTCGACAGTGCCAACGATCGCGCGCCGGCGGCGAGCACGACATGATCGACGGCGATTCGATCGCCGCCTTCGGTGACGACACTCGCAACGCGCCCATTGCGGACGTCGAAGCCGGTTGCTTTGCGCTCGACGAACGAGGCGCCGCCCCCTCGCAGCCGCGTTGCGAGCGCGCGCGAAAGTCGCAGCGGATTCGGCACATGGCCCTGTTCGGGCAGCACATCGAGATGGGTAAGTTGTGGCGAAAGCGCCGGATCGAATTCGCGAATGGCCGGCCCCTCGATGACGTCGATCACGATGCCGCGATCGCGGCGAAGCTTGCGGCCGAGCGCATCGCTTTCGTAACCCGCCGCACTCGCATACGCGAACGCATAGCCGTCCTGGCGAATGAGATCGGGCACGCTGGCGTACGCGGCAAGCGGCCGCCACTTCGCGATCGTGCAGTCGAGCAACGGGTGCAACGCGTCCGCGATCGCGTTGACGCGAGCAAGCGTCGTCGACTGCTGGAACCGCCACAGCCAGCCGGCGACGCGCGGCAGGTAGCGTGGCGAGATTGCGAGCGGCCCCGCCGGATCGGCGAGCCAGCGCGGCACCTGCTTCCATGCACCCGGCAAGCCCAGCGGGACGCACGAAGCGCGGCTCAATGCGCCGGCGTTGCCGAGCGAGCACCCTTCACCGGGCGCACTCGGATCGATCAACGTTAACGCATGGCCGCGCATCTGCAACGCCGTTGCACAAGCGAGACCGACGATTCCGGCGCCGACGATCGCAACGTGCGCCATCTACGCGTCTCCCGTGTTTGCGGCGACGTGGTTCGCCAGCCGGACGAACGCCTCGACGCTCAACGCTTCGCCGCGCAACCCGGGGTCGACGTTTGCTTGCCTCATCGAATCTTCATCGGCATGCATCGCCACCGCGTTGCGCAGCGTCTTCCGGCGTTGCGAGAACGCCGCGGTGACGATCCGCGAGAATAACGCGAAGTCGGTCACGTTCGGCGCGTGGTCGCGCAGCGGACGCATACGGATAACTGCGGAGTCGACCTTCGGCGGCGGTCGAAACGCGCCCGGCGGAACGGCGAACAATCGCGCAACCTCGAAGCGGACC
The DNA here is from genome assembly GCA_035536655.1 of Casimicrobiaceae bacterium. Classification (GTDB taxonomy): domain Bacteria; phylum Pseudomonadota; class Gammaproteobacteria; order Burkholderiales; family Casimicrobiaceae; genus VBCG01. The sequence goes on along the minus strand of DATLNR010000159.1, from coordinate 581 downwards.
GCGAGCATGACTGTAAGGCGTCCATAGTCGGGCGTTGCCGGACGAGCGACGATGCGGTCGACGACTTCCCGCTGCAGCATCACGTGGATGTCGCGAACATGCGCCGCGGCGTCGGCCAGCCGGAACAGGATCGGCGTGCTGATGTTGTAAGGCAGGTTGCCGACGATGCGAAGATCCGTCCCTAGCGACGCGAAATCGAAATCGAGCGCATCGCCTTCGACGAGATTCAGCGCGTCTCGCGAATACCGCTCGCGCAATGCTTGCGCGAGATCACGATCGATTTCAACTGCGGTGATGGGCCGCACGCGCTCGATCAGCCGATCGGTCAGCGCGCCGAGGCCCGGACCGATCTCGACGATCGCGTCGCCGGGGCCCGGATCGATTGCCCTTGCGATTCGGTCGAGGTAGTGCGGGTCGGCGAGGAAATGCTGGCCGAAGCGTTTGCGCGGGCGATGCCCCTTCACCGCTTCGAGGCGCAGAGCGCGATCGCGAGCTCGACCGCGGCGAACAGGCTGCCCGCATCGGCGGACTTCGCGCGTTCCGCATCGCCGGCGAGGTCGAGCGCGGTGCCGTGATCGACC
>DATLNR010000158.1:0-4617 GCA_035536655.1 Casimicrobiaceae bacterium | reverse complement strand
CCTGGTCGACGAAGCGCGCGAGGACCGCCGCCACCTGCAAGCCTTCGCGATCGACGCGATCGTTCATGGGTATTCGGAGATTTTGTTGCACCGCATTGTAACGGCTGGCTGGCGAACGCGATTCCTTCTGCTCGCGTATGCTGAAGGCGGGTTGGCGTGATTCGCGCCATTCGCGATCCTGTGGGAGGAGAAACGCATGAACGTTCGGACCAACCCCGTTGGCTTGTGCGCTTGCGCACTCGTGCTCTTGCTCGCTGCATTCTCCGCGATGGCCCAGGACAAGGTGCGCGTCGGCTGGGTGCAGTCGAAGACCGGCCCGAACGCGGGTGGCGCCGCAACGACGACGCTGCCGAACTACGAACTCTGGATCAGGGAAGTCAATGCCGCTGGCGGCATCCTGCTCAAGTCCGCGGGCAAGCGCGTGCTGATCGAAGTCGTCGAGTACGACGACCGAAGCAGTTCCGAAGAGGCGGTTCGCGCCGTCGAGCGGCTGATCACGCAGGACAAGGTCGACTTCGTGCTGCCGCCATGGGGCACGGCGCTGAACCTTGCCGTTGGGCCGACGTTCAACAAGCACGGCTATCCGCATCTTGCGTTCACCGCAGTCACCGATCGCGCGCCGGAACTCGCGAAGCGTTGGCCGAACGCGTTTTTCATGCTGAGCACGAGCGCCTCTTACGCGGAAGGGTTGATGGCTCAGCTCGAAAGCCTGCGCAAGGCCGGCGTCATCGGCGACCGCGTTGCGATGGTGAGCGTCGCCGATGGCTTTGGCATCGACCTGGCCGGCGCTGCACGGAAGGTTGCCGGCAAGCACGGGTTCAATCTCGTCTACGACAAGACATATCCGCTCGGCACGCAGGACATGACGCCCATCGTCAACGAAGTCAAGGCGCTGAATCCCGATGTGTTCGTCGCGTTCTCGTACCCGCCGGACACGTTGACGCTCACCGACCAGTCGCGTGTGAGCGGCTTCAACCCGAAGGTGTTCTACACCGGCGTCGGCACGGCGTTCCCGGTGTTCAAGAACCGCTTCAAGGACAACGTCGAAGGCGTCATGGGCATTGGCGGCGTCAATTTCGACAGCGCGCCGATACGCGAATACTTTCATCGCCACACGACGGCGGCCGGCAAGGAACCCGATCGCTGGGCGAGCGCAGTGACATACGCAGGGCTGCAAGCATTTCAGCAGGCGATCGAAAGCGTTGGCCGCATCGACCGCGCCGCGATCATCGCCGAATTGAAGAGGCGTCCGTACGAGACGATCGTCGGGCCGATGGACTTGCGCACGCAGATCTATGGCGACAACTGGCTCGTCGGCCAGTGGCAGGGCGGCGAGTTTTACGCCGTCGCGCCCGTGAATCGCGCCGGCGCCCGCAAGGCGATCGTGCCGAAGACTGCCTGGAAGTAGCTCTTTGAAATGAGCCTCGTCGATCTCCTGATCACGGGGCTCGTGCTCGGCGGCATGTACGCCCTCGTGGCGATGGGGCTGTCGCTGCAGTACGGCGTCGCGCGGATCATGAACCTGTCGTACGGCGAGCTGCTGATCGCCGCGGCGTTTCTCGCCTACACGCTCGTGACGCACGTCGCGCTATCGCCCATCGTCGCGCTGCTGGTCGCGATGCCGGCGGGGTTCGGCGTGAGCTGGCTCGCTTACCAGCTGCTGCTGATGCCGCTCGTTCGTCGGACCGGTGCCGGTCCGGCGCTCGAAGTCGACAGCATCCTCGCGACGTTCGGTTTGCTGTTCGTCGTGCAAGGTGTACTGCTCGTCGCGTTCGGCGGCGGCTACTACAGTTACGAATTCCTTTCGATCCCGGTGGACGTGCTCGGCGCGAGAGTCGCGCTGAATCGTCTGCTCGCGCTCGGGTTTGCGGCGGTCGTCGGCGTTGCGCTTTACCTCGTGCTGACGCGGACGCGCATCGGAACGGCGATCCGCGCCGTCGCCGTCGCGCCGCGATTCGCACCACTCGTCGCCATCGACGTGCGATCGGTGTCCGCGCTCGCGTTCGCGGCTGGTGGGGCGCTGGTCGCTGCCGGCGGTGCACTCGTCAGCATGTTCCTGCCGTTCTCCGCTGCGATGGGCGTCGTATTCACGATGAAGGCGCTGGTCGTCGTCGTGATGGGCGGCGTCGGCAGCCTGCTTGGCTGTCTGGTTGCCGGACTGTTGCTCGGCTATGCGGAAACGTTCGTCGCGCGGTTCGTCGACCCCGGATTGACGCTCGCCGCGAACTACGCGCTATTCCTGCTCGTGCTGTTGCTGCGGCCGAGCGGATTGTTCGGACGGCGCGACGCGCGATGAGCGACTACGCGGTCTCGTTCGGCATCAACCTGCTGCAGTTCGCCGTCATGGCGACGGCATGGGCGATGTTCTCCGGTCCGACGCGGCTCGTCTCGCTTGCGACCGTCGCATTCTTCGGCGTGGGTGCGTATGCGGTTGCCGTCCTCGGCGAAGTGCTGCCGTGGCCAGCGGTGCTTGCGGTTGCCTTGGCCGCGAGCATCGTGCTCGCACTGATCGCCGGCGCGGCGACGCTCAAGCTCTCGGGCGTCTACTTCGTTATCTTCACGTTCGGCCTGGCGGAGCTCGTCAAGCAACTGGTCACCTGGTACGAGGTCAACGTCGCCCGCTCGATCGGCCGATATGTCTTTCTCGATATCTCGCAGCGCGAGATCTGCGCGCAGCTCGTCGTGCTTCTCGCGCTGGTGCTCGTCGTCGGCCTGCTCGTGCGACGGTCGCGCCTCGGACTCGCGCTTCGCGTGATCGGCGCCGACGAGGTCGTTGCAAAGCACGTCGGCATCAACACGCCGCTCGCGAAGCAGATGCTGTTCGCGTTGTCGGCCGGGTTCATGGCGCTGACCGGTGCGATCGTTGCGCCGCGATGGACCTACATCGATCCCGCGATTGCGTTCAATCCGACGATCTCGTTCGAGGTCGTGATCATGGCGCTCCTGGGCGGTGCCACGCGGCTTCTTGGCCCGCTCGCCGGTGTCATACCGCTGGTGATCCTGTTCGAAGTGCTCGCCGCACGCTTTCCGAACACATTCTCGATCCTGCTCGGCGTCACGTTTCTTGCGATCGTCTACTTTCTTCCGAATGGCGTAACCGGGCGCATCGAACAGTGGCGGAGACCGAAGGGTACGCTGCCTTCGACCGCGATCGCGACGGATCGATGAGCGGCGAGCTGCTGCGCGTCGACCATCTGACGCGTGCGTTCGGTGGACTCGTCGCCGTCGACGATCTGTCGTTTGCAATCGATGACGGGGAAATCGTCGGCCTCGTCGGGCCGAACGGCTCCGGCAAGACGACCGCGCTGAACCTGATCTCCGGCGCGCTCGCCGCGGACCACGGATCGATCGTCCTTCGCGGCCGATCGCTTGCCGGCCTGCCGGCGCACCGCATTGCGCAAGCGGGCTTGGCGCGCACATTTCAGCTCGCGCGCATTCTCGATGGCATGACGTGCCGCGAGAACGTCGAGGCGGGGCTTGCGTTCCATCGCACCGGCGTGTTCGGACGGACTGCGGGCGTGCGTGCCGAAGCGCTTCTCGCGCGCACGGGACTCGCCGGCAAGGCCATGGTCCAAGCCGACACGCTGACCAACATCGACCGAAAGCGCCTGGAGCTTGCCCGGGCGCTCGCGCTGTCGCCTTCGCTGTTGCTGCTGGACGAATGGCTTGCGGGATTGAATCCGACCGAACTCGTCGCCGGCATGGCGCTGGTTCGCTCGATCGCCGATGAAGGCATCGGCGTGCTGCTCGTCGAGCACGTGATGCACGCCGTTCACGCGCTGTGCGGGCGTTGCGTCGTGATGAACGCCGGCCGCAAGATCGCCGATGGTCCGACGGCGCAGATTCTCGAAGACGCCGACGTCGTGCGAGCCTACCTCGGCGACGAGCGCATCGATGCTTGACGTCCGCGATCTCTCCGTCCTCTACGGCACGCAACGCGCATTGGACGCGGTCGCCCTCGACGTGCACGCCGCGCAGATCGTCGCTGTTCTGGGCGCAAACGGCGCCGGCAAGTCGACGCTGTTGAAAGCGGTGGGCGGCATGGTTCCGTACGCCGAACCGGCGACGATTACACTCGACGGCGTCGACCTGACACGCCTTCGCGCCCACCAAATTGTCGAGGCCGGGGTCGCGCTGGTGCCGGAAGGACGCGGGATCTTCGTCGACCTCACCGTGCGCGAAAACCTGATGCTCGGCGCCTTTCCGCGTCGGGGACGCGCGCACGAAGCGGCCAATCTCGATCGCGTCCTCGCGATGTTTCCGCGGCTTGCGGAACGATTGAAACAGGCGGTGCGCACAATGAGCGGCGGCGAGCAGCAGATGGTGGCGCTGGGCCGCGCGCTAATGTCGGCCCCTCTGATGCTGCTACTGGACGAGCCCTCGCTCGGGCTTGCGCCGCGCGTATGCCGCGAACTCTTCACGGCGCTTGCGCGCGTCCGCGAAAGCGGCGTGGGCGTGCTTCTCGTCGAACAGAACGCGCGCCAGAGCCTCGCGATCAGCGATCGCGCCTATGTGATGGAGAACGGGCGCATCGTCGGTCACGGCACGGCGCGCGCGATTGCGGAGGATCCGGTCGTGAAAAAAGCCTACCTCGGCGCCTCGGCGTCACCCCCTTAC
>DATLNR010000157.1:0-21136 GCA_035536655.1 Casimicrobiaceae bacterium | reverse complement strand
GGTGCTGTTGCGGGGCACCAAGCGTGAGGAAGTCGAGCGCGGACAGGTGCTGGCCAAGCCCGGCTCGATCACGCCGCATACCAAGTTCACCGCCGAGGTGTACGTGCTCAGTAAGGACGAGGGCGGCCGGCACACGCCGTTTTTCAATGGTTATCGGCCGCAGTTTTATTTTCGGACCACGGACGTGACGGGGTCGATCGAGCTGCCGGCGGGGACCGAGATGGTGATGCCTGGTGACAACATTGCGATGCAGGTGTCGCTGATCGCGCCGATTGCGATGGAAGAGGGCTTGCGGTTCGCGATCCGCGAAGGTGGGCGGACCGTGGGCGCAGGCGTCGTTGCGAAAATCATCGAGTAAGTGCCGGCGATCGGCGATCACCGGTTTCAACAGGCCAGTAGCTCAATTGGCAGAGCGGCGGTCTCCAAAACCGCAGGTTGGGGGTTCGATTCCCTCCTGGCCTGCCAGTTTCAGGGATCAGGTATCAGGTTTCAGAAGAGCCTGCAACGATTCGCTGAAGCGGCAACGAAGCAAAGTTTGAAGGGTCATTCATCACGAGACGAGAAGACGTGCAGCGCGGCTCAATGCCGCGCCACCGGAGACTCCGTCGCCTCTGATACCTGACCTCTGACACCTGATACCTGACACATGGACAACGTCAAGATCGCCCTCGCCGTCGCCTGCGTCATCGCCGGCGTCTTCGCTTACTACTGGTTCGCCGAGCTTGCGGTGGTCCTTCGCGTGCTCATGGTCGTTGCCGGCCTCTTGGCCGGGGCGCTCGTCGCCTACACATCGGAGCAGGGCAAGCAGTTCTTCGTCTTCGCGCAGGAAGCATGGGGCGAGGCGGAGCGCGTCGCATGGCCGACGCGCAAGGAAACCGTGCAGACCACGGGCATCGTCTTCGCATTCGTGGTCGTCATGGCGCTGTTCCTGTTCGCCGTCGATGCGTCGCTGGCCTTCATCGTCAAGCTGACGACAGGACGGGGGGCGTGATGGAAAACAACAAGAAGTGGTACGTGGTTCACGCGTACTCCGGGTTCGAAAAAAGCGTCATGCGGGCGCTGCTCGATCGGATCAAGCGCGCGGACATGCAGGAGCGGTTCGGCCAGATCCTCGTGCCGGTCGAGGAAGTCGTCGAAATGAAGGCGGGCCAGAAAGCGATCTCCGAGCGCAAGTTCTTCCCAGGCTACGTGCTCGTCGAGATGGAGATGACCGACGACACGTGGCATCTCGTAAAGAGCACGCCAAAGGTGACCGGCTTCGTCGGCGGCTCGGCGAACAAACCGACGCCGATCTCGCAGAAGGAAGTCGATTCGATCCTGCAGCAGGTGCAGGAGGGTGTCGAGAAGCCGCGTCCGAAGGTGCTCTTCGAATTCGGCGAAGCGGTTCGCGTGAAGGAAGGCCCGTTCACCGACTTCCATGGCAACGTCGAGGACGTGAACTACGAGAAGAGCAAGCTTCGCGTCTCGGTGACGATCTTCGGACGATCGACGCCGGTGGAGCTGGACTTCTCTCAGGTCGAAAAAGCTTAAAGCCGCTCAATGACGACTCAGTTGGCAACTCCGCAAGTCACTTGATCGATTAATCGGTTGGTAACCGGGGGAGGACGCGCGCGTCCGTTTGCACCCGCGAAGGAAAGCGAAACGTCATGGCGAAGAAAGTCCTTGGTTACATCAAGCTTCAGGTGCCGGCCGGCAAGGCGAATCCGTCGCCGCCGATCGGGCCCGCGCTCGGGCAGCGCGGCTTGAACATCATGGAGTTCTGCAAGGCGTTCAATGCGCAGACGCAGAAGATGGAGCCGGGCCTGCCGATCCCGGTCGTCATCACCGCATTCGCCGACAAGAGCTTCACGTTCATCATGAAGACGCCGCCGGCGAGCGTCCTCATCAAGAAGGCCGCGAAGGTCGACAAGGGCAGTCAGAAGCCGCATACCGACAAGGTCGGGAAGCTGACACGCGCGCAAGCCGAGGAGATCGCGAAGATGAAGCAGCCCGATCTCACTGCCGCCGATCTCGACGCCGCGGTGCGCACGATCGCGGGCAGCGCACGCAGCATGGGCATCACCGTCGAAGGGGTGAAGTGATCATGGCCACCGCACAGAAGGCGCCGCAGCTCTCCAAGCGGATGACGACGGTTCGCGACAAGATCGATCGGAGCAAGTCGTACTCGATCGACGAAGCGCTGAAGCTCGTCAAGGAAACCGCGGTCGCGAAGTTCGACGAGTCGGTCGACGTCGCGGTCAATCTCGGCGTCGATGCGAAAAAGTCCGACCAGACGGTTCGCGGCTCCGTCGTTCTTCCGGCCGGAACCGGCAAGAAGGTGCGCGTGGCGGTGTTCGCGCAGGGCGACAAGGCCAAGCTCGCGACCGATGCCGGCGCCGATATCGTCGGATTCGACGATCTCGCCGCGCGCATCAAGGAAGGCTTTCTCGACTTCGACGTCGTGATCGCTTCGCCCGACGCGATGAAGGTCGTCGGCCAGCTCGGCCAGATCCTCGGTCCCCGCGGCCTGATGCCGAATCCGAAGGTCGGCACGGTTTCACCGGACGTCGCGAACGCGGTGAGAAACGCGAAGGCGGGACAGGTGCAGTACCGCACGGACAAGGCGGGAATCGTTCACGCAACGATCGGACGCGCTTCGTTCGAGCCGGACCAGCTGAAAAACAATCTGACGGCCCTGGTCGACGCGCTCAACAAGGCGAAGCCGGCGACCGTCAAGGGCATCTATCTGCGCAAAGTCAGCGTATCGAGCACGATGGGTGCCGGAATCAGAGTCGACACGGCCGCCTTCAGCGGCCAGGGAACAGAGGTCAGGTAACGGGTAGCAGAAGGGATTGAGGGAGCGCGGGCGCTTGAACGTCCACGAGCCGTCAAAGACCGCTGGGGCGAAGGCTTAATTGACAGCTGATCGCTGAAACCCAGCGCAGATGGTGCCCTCGGACAGGTTCTCCTGGACGTAAGGACACCGCAACGTGGGAGTCATGTCAGGTCGTCGGATCTCTTTCCGATCCCTGTGACTTGACCTGATCCCTGAAACGGGGGTGCGCTTTGAGTCTCAACATGCAGCAGAAGGAAGCTGTCGTCGCGGAGGTCGCAAAGCAGATTTCCGGTGCGCAGGCCGTCGTTCTGGCCGAGAATCGGGGTCTTGCCGTGGCCGACATGACGCAGCTGCGGGCGAAGGCGCGCGCGTCCGGCGTTTACTTCCGCGTGATGAAGAACACGCTGGTGCGTCGGGCCGTCGTCGATACGCCGTTCGCGAAGCTGGCCGAGCAGATGTCGGGTCCGCTTGCCTACGCTATCGGCAACGATCCCGTTGCCGTGGCGAAGGTGCTGAACGACTTCGCCAAGGGCAACGAGAAGTTCGTCATCCGCGCCGGAGCGATGCCGGGACAGGTCATGTCCGCGAAGGACGTTGCCGCCCTCGCGTCGCTGCCCTCGCGCGGTGAACTGCTCGCCAAGCTCGTCGCGACGATGCAGGCGCCGATCGCGAAGTTCGTCCGCACGTTGAACGAGGTGCCGTCGAAGTTCGTGCGCACGCTCGCCGCCATCAAAGATCAACGGGACGCCGGAACGGCGTCCCCTTAATCGGTACTAAACCTGTCCAGGAGCAATCATGTCCGCAGTGCAAACCGAAATTCTCGACAAGATCTCGTCGATGACCGTCTTGGAGCTCTCCGAGCTGATCAAGGCGATGGAAGACAAGTTCGGCGTGTCGGCCGCGGCCGCCGTTTCCCTTGCGGCGCCGGCCGCCGGTGGCGCGGCCCCGGCCGCCGTCGAAGAGAAGACCGAATTCACCGTCGTGCTGGCCTCGTTCGGCGAGAACAAGGTGAACGTCATCAAGGCGGTGCGCGAGCTGACCGGCCTTGGCTTGAAGGAAGCCAAGGACCTGGTCGACGGCGCGCCGAAGCCGGTCAAGGAAGCCATCCCGAAGGCCGACGCAGAGGCGGCGAAGAAGAAGTTGGAGGACGCGGGAGCGAAGGTAGAGATTAAATAACCCAAAGTCGGGTCGCGGCAAAAAAGGTGAAAAGGGGTCGGATTATCGGATCAGCGATTGGCGGTTTCGAATCGTCTGCACGCTGCCCCGCAGAATCCGACCCCACTTTGTGCTTCGGAGATTGAAGCTAAGCAATCCGCCCCAAAGTCGGATTGCTTAACTTCAGTTTCAGGTTTGGTCGGACGGTCCTGCAAAGGGTCGTCGTCCGCCAGCGGCTGGTAGAGGCCAGCCACCAGGCCAGCGGTGCAATGCCGTTTTGGTTCAGTCGGAAGAGGTTCGCGCTCGGCTCAGGACGGACCTTGGCTTTACGGAGGCACGACTTCGCGTGCTTTCGATCCGTTTCATCGATTACGGATACTCATGGCGACCATCCAGGCCCATCCCTACACGTTTACCGAGAAGAAGCGCATCCGCAAGAGCTTCGCGAAGCGCGCGAGCGTCCTGCCGGTGCCGTTCCTGCTGGAAACCCAGCTCGCCAGCTATCGCGCCTTCCTGCAGGCGGGGACGCCGATGGCCGAGCGCAAGAACGAGGGCCTGCAGGCCGCGTTCACGTCGATCTTCCCGATCAGCTCGCACTCGGGCAACGCCCGGCTGGAGTTCGTCGGCTATAACCTGCTCGCGCCGGCGTTCGACGTCGTCGAGTGCCAGCAGCGGGGCCTCACCTATTGCTCGGCGCTGCGTGCGCGCGTCCGCCTCGTCCTGATGGACAAGGAAGCGCCGAAGCCGACGGTCAAGGAAGTGAAGGAGCAGGAGGTCTACATGGGCGAGATCCCGCTCATGACGGACAACGGCTCGTTCATCATCAACGGCACCGAGCGCGTCATCGTCTCGCAGCTGCACCGCTCGCCCGGCGTGTTCTTCGAGCACGACCGCGGCAAGACGCACAGCTCCGGAAAGCTCCTGTTTTCGGCGCGCGTGATTCCCTACCGCGGCAGCTGGCTCGACTTCGAGTTCGATCCAAAGGACTTTTTGTTCTTCCGCGTCGACCGCCGCCGGAAGATGCCGGTAACGACGCTCCTGAAGGCGATCGGCCTTTCCAACGAGAACATCCTGGCCGAGTTCTTCGTGTTCGACACGTTCCGCCGGCAGAAGGGCGGCATCACGCTCGAGCTCGTCGCTGAGCGGATGCGCGGTGAGCTCGCGAAGGTCGACATCGTCGCGCCGAACGGCAAGCCGATCGTCGCCAAGGACAAGCGCATTACCGCACGCCACGTGCGCGAGATGATCGACGCGAAGATCAAGGAGATCGCGGTTCCGCCGGAGTACGTGCTCGGCCGGACGCTCGCGACCAACGTCGTCGACAAGACGACCGGTGAGCTGATCGCGAAGGCGAACGACGAGATCACCGAGGACGTGCTGAAGAAGTTTGACGACGTCGGCGTCACCGAGTTCAGGACGATCTACACGAACGACCTCGACCAGGGGCCGTACATCGCGCAGACGCTGAAGAGCGACGACACGCCGGACCAGTATGCCGCGAAGGTCGCGATCTACCGGATGATGCGTCCCGGCGAGCCGCCGACCGAGGACGCGGTCGAGACGCTGTTCCATGGCTTGTTCTTCAACGACGAGCGCTACGACCTTTCGGCCGTTGGACGGATGAAGTTCAACCGCCGCGTCGGCCGCACCGAGCTGACCGGATCGAGCACGCTCGGGAACGACGACATCATCGCGGTCATCCGCATCCTCGTCGACCTGCGCAACGGTCGCGGCGAAATCGACGACATCGACCATCTCGGCAACCGGCGCGTGCGCTCGGTCGGTGAGCTTGCGGAAAACCAGTTCCGCTCGGGACTCGTACGCGTCGAGCGTGCGGTCAAGGAGCGGCTGGGTCAGGCGGAGAGCGAGAACCTGCTGCCGCACGATTTGATCAACGCGAAGCCGATCTCGGCGGCGATCAAGGAATTCTTCGGCTCCTCGCAACTCTCGCAGTTCATGGACCAGACCAATCCGCTGTCAGAGATCACCCACAAGCGTCGCGTCTCGGCGCTCGGTCCGGGCGGATTGACGCGCGAGCGTGCGGGCTTCGAGGTGCGCGACGTCCATCCGACGCACTACGGTCGCGTCTGCCCGATCGAAACGCCGGAAGGCCCGAACATCGGCCTCATCAATTCGCTCGCGCTCTACGCGCGCACGAACGAGTACGGATTTCTCGAGACGCCGTATCGCAAGGTGATCAACGGCAAGGTCACCGACGAGATCCATTTCCTGTCGGCGATCGAGGAAGGCCAGTACGTGGTCGCGCAGGCGAACGCGGCGATCGACTCGGACGGCAAGCTCGCGGACGAGCTGGTCAGCTGCCGCAGCCACAACGAGTTCATGCTGAGCTCGCCCGACAAGGTCCAGTACATGGACGTTGCGCCGTCGCAGATCGTGTCGGTGGCGGCTTCGCTCATTCCATTCCTCGAGCACGACGATGCGAACCGCGCGCTGATGGGCAGCAACATGCAGCGTCAGGCGGTGCCTTGCTTGCGTCCGGAAAAGCCGCTGGTCGGCACCGGTGTCGAACGCACCGCTGCAGTCGATTCCGGTACTGCGGTGATGGCGCGTCGCGGCGGCAAGGTCGACTACATCGACGCGTCGCGCATCGTCGTTCGCGTGAGCGACACCGAGACGGCGGCGGGCGAGGTCGGCGTCGACATCTACAACCTCGTCAAATACAAGCGCAGCAACCAGAACACGAACATCAACCAGCGTCCGCTGGTGGCGGTCGGCGACACGATCGCGCGCGGCGACGTCATCGCCGACGGCGCATCCACCGACATGGGCGAGCTGGCGTTGGGGCAGAACATGCTTGTCGCGTTCATGCCGTGGAACGGCTTCAATTACGAGGACTCGATCCTGATCAGCGAGCGCGTCGTCGGCGACGATCGCTACACGTCGATCCACATCGAGGAACTGTCGGTCGTCGCGCGCGACACGAAGCTTGGTCCCGAAGAGATCACGCGCGACATTTCGAGCCTGGGCGAGGCGCAGCTCGGCCGTCTCGACGATTCCGGCATCGTCTACATCGGCGCTGAAGTCGAAGCGGGCGACGTGCTGGTCGGCAAGGTCACCCCGAAGGGCGAAACGCAGCTGACGCCCGAAGAGAAGCTCCTGCGCGCGATCTTCGGCGAGAAGGCGAGCGACGTGAAGGACACGAGCCTGCGCGTCCCGTCCGGCATCAGCGGCACGGTCATCGACGTGCAGGTTTTCACGCGGGAAGGCATCGAGCGTGACAAGCGCGCGCAGCAGATCATCGAGGACCAGCTCAAGGACTATCGCAAGGACCTGGGCGATCAACTTCGCATCGTCGAGAACGACGCGTTCGCACGCATCGAGAAGCTGATCGTTGGCCGCACCGTCAACGGCGGCCCGAAGAAGCTCGCGAAGGGCGCGAAGGTCACGAAGGAGTACCTCGAGGATCTGCCGCGCGTTGAATGGTTCGAGATCCGTCTCGCCGACGAGGATGCCGCAGCGGACCTGGAAGCGATGAAGGAATCGCTCGCGAAGCTCCGCGGCGACTTCGACCAGATGTTCGAGCAGAAGAAGAAGAAGCTGACGCAGGGCGACGAATTGCCGCCCGGCGTGCAGAAGATGGTCAAGGTCTACGTCGCGGTGAAGCGTCGTCTGCAACCCGGCGACAAGATGGCGGGCCGTCACGGCAACAAGGGCGTCGTCAGCAAGATCGTGCCGGTCGAGGACATGCCGTGCATGGCCGACGGCACGCCGGTCGACATCGTGCTGAACCCGCTCGGCGTGCCGTCGCGGATGAACGTCGGCCAGATCCTCGAAGTGCATCTCGGCTGGGCCGCGAAGGGGCTGGGCGCGAAGATCGATGCGATGCTGAAGGCCGAAGCGAAGAGCGCGGAGGTGCGGAAGTTTCTGGAGCAGATCTACAACTCGAGCGGTCGTCCCGAGAACCTGAAGGCGTTCGACGACGGCGAAATCGTGCGTCTCGCGCAGAACCTGCGCGGCGGCGTGCCGTTCGCAACGCCGGTGTTCGAGGGCGCGACCGAGGAAGAGATCAAGAAGATGCTCGAGCTGGCGGCGCTGCCGCGCTCGGGCCAGGTGCAGCTGTTCGACGGCCGCACCGGTGACGCATTCGATCGGCCGGTAACCGTCGGCTACATGCACATGCTGAAGCTGCACCACCTGGTCGACGACAAGATGCACGCGCGTTCGACAGGGCCCTACAGTCTCGTGACGCAACAACCGCTCGGCGGCAAGGCGCAGTTCGGCGGACAGCGCTTCGGCGAGATGGAAGTCTGGGCGCTCGAAGCCTACGGCGCGGCGTACACGCTGCAGGAGATGCTCACCGTCAAGTCCGACGACGTCAACGGCCGCACGAAGGTCTACGAAAACATCGTCAAGGGCGAGCACCGCATCGAAGCGGGCATGCCCGAGTCGTTCAATGTTCTGGTGAAGGAAATTCGATCGCTCGCGATCGACGTCGACATGGAGAGGTATTGAGCTGCGTTTGCAGTTTCATTTGGCACGCCGGCAGAACGCTCAACGCTCAACGCCACTTTAAGGAATCCAATGAAAGCATTGCTCGATCTCTTTAAGCAGGTAACGCAGGAAGAGGAATTCGACGCGATCCGCATCGGGCTCGCGTCGCCGGAGAAGATCCGCTCGTGGTCGTACGGCGAAGTGAAGAAGCCGGAGACGATCAACTACCGCACGTTCAAGCCGGAGCGCGATGGCTTGTTCTGCGCGAAGATCTTCGGGCCGGTGAAGGATTACGAGTGCCTGTGCGGCAAGTACAAGCGGCTGAAGCACCGCGGCGTCATCTGCGAGAAGTGCGGCGTCGAGGTGACGCTCGCCAAGGTGCGACGCGAGCGCATGGGCCATATCGAGCTCGCGAGCCCGGTCGCGCATATCTGGTTCCTGAAGAGCCTGCCGTCCCGTATGGGGATGGTGCTCGACATGACGCTGCGCGACATCGAGCGCGTGCTGTACTTCGAGGCGTTCGTCGTCACCGATCCGGGCTTGACGCCTTTGAATCGCGGCCAGCTCCTCACCGAGGACGACTACCTCGCGAAGCTCGAGCAACATGGCGACGACTTCTCGGCGACGATGGGCGCGGAAGGCGTGCGTGAGCTCCTGAAGAACCTCGACGTCAACCACGAGATCGAGAAGCTCAGGAAGGAGCTCGAGTCGACCGGCTCGGACACGAAGATCAAGAAGATTGCGAAGCGCCTGAAAGTGCTCGAGGCGTTCCACAAGTCCGGTATCAAGCCGGAGTGGATGATCCTCGAAGTGCTGCCGGTGCTGCCGCCCGAGTTGCGTCCGCTCGTGCCGTTGGATGGCGGGCGTTTTGCAACATCGGACTTGAACGACCTCTATCGCCGCGTCATCAACCGCAACAACCGGTTGAAGCGTCTGCTCGAGCTCAAGGCGCCGGACATCATCGTGCGCAACGAGAAGCGGATGCTGCAGGAGGCGGTCGATAGCCTGCTCGACAACGGCCGTCGCGGCAAGGCAATGACCGGCGCCAACAAGCGGCCGTTGAAGTCGCTCGCCGACATGATCAAGGGCAAGGGTGGACGCTTCCGCCAGAACCTGCTGGGAAAACGCGTCGACTACTCGGGCCGCTCGGTGATCGTTGTCGGACCGCAGTTGAAGCTTCATCAATGCGGGCTGCCGAAGCTGATGGCGCTCGAGCTCTTCAAGCCGTTCATCTTCAACAAGCTCGAGACGATGGGGCTCGCGACGACGATCAAGGCGGCGAAGAAGATGGTCGAGAGCCAGGAAGCGATCGTCTGGGACATCCTGGAAGAGGTGATCCGCGAGCATCCGGTGCTTTTGAACCGCGCGCCGACGCTGCACCGTCTCGGCATCCAGGCGTTCGAGCCGGTCTTGATCGAAGGCAAGGCAATCCAGCTGCATCCGCTCGTCTGCACGGCGTTCAACGCGGACTTCGACGGCGACCAGATGGCGGTCCACGTGCCGCTCTCGCTGGAAGCGCAGATGGAAGCGCGCACGCTGATGCTCGCCTCCAACAATGTGCTGATGCCGAGCAACGGCGAGCCGTCCATCGTGCCGTCGCAGGACATCGTGCTCGGGCTCTACTACGCGACCCGCGAGAAGATCGGTGCGGACGGCGACGGCATGCACTTCGCCGATGTCGCGGAAGTCGCGCGCGCGTACGAAACGCGCCAGGTCGAGCTGCACGCGAAAGTCACCGTGCGGATCAAGGAAGCGGAAAAGCGCAACGGCGAGCGTGTCGAGAAGATCACTCGCTACGACACGACTGTCGGCCGAGCGCTTTTGTCCGAGATTCTGCCGGTGGGCCTGCCGTTTTCCTACATCAACAAGCCGCTCAAGAAGAAGGAGATCTCGCGCATCATCAACGCGAGCTTCCGCCGCTGCTCGTTGCGCGAGACGGTGATCTTCGCGGACAAGCTCATGCAGGCGGGCTACAGCCTCGCGACGCGCGGCGGCATCAGCTTCGCGGCCGACGACATGCTCGTCCCGGCCGAGAAGCACACGATCATCGAGAAGTCCGAGCGCGAGGTGAAGGAGATCGAGGCGCAATACACGTCGGGTCTCGTCACGCAGGGCGAGCGCTACAACAAGGTGGTCGACATCTGGGGCCGCGCCGGCGACGAGATCGCGAAGGCGATGATGGCGCAGCTCGGGTCGATGGAAGTCACCGATCGCGAAGGGAAGAAGCTCAAGCAGGACTCTTTCAACTCGATCTTCATGATGGCCGACTCTGGTGCGCGCGGCTCGGCGGCGCAGATCCGCCAGCTTGCCGGCATGCGCGGCCTGATGGCAAAGCCCGACGGCTCGATCATCGAGACACCGATCACCGCAAACTTCCGCGAGGGCCTGAACGTGCTGCAGTACTTCATCAGCACGCACGGCGCGCGCAAGGGTCTGGCCGATACGGCGTTGAAGACGGCGAACTCGGGTTACCTCACGCGTCGTCTGGTCGACGTCACGCAGGATCTGGTCGTGACCGAAGACGATTGTGAAACGCGTAACGGTGTGGCGATGAAGGCATTGGTCGAGGGCGGCGAAGTGGTCGAGCCGCTGCGCGAGCGCATTCTCGGGCGCACCGTGGTGGCCGATGTCGTGCATCCCGAGTCACAAGCAACGTTGTACGACCCGGGCACGTTGTTGGGCGAAGACGAGGTCGAGCAGATCGAGCTCCTCGGCATCGACGAGGTCAAGGTGCGGACGCCGCTCACCTGCGACACGCGTTACGGGTTGTGCGCAAGTTGCTACGGACGCGATCTCGGTCGCGGGCACCTGGTCAACGTCGGCGAGGCGGTGGGTGTGATCGCCGCGCAGTCGATCGGCGAGCCGGGAACGCAGCTCACGATGCGCACGTTCCACATCGGAGGCGCGGCGTCGCGAACGGCGTCGGCGTCGCAGGTGGAATCGAAGTCGGCTGGAACCGTTCGCTTCTCGGCGCTGATGCGCTACGTGACCAACGCGAAGGGCGAGCTGATCGCGATCGGCCGCTCGGGCGAAATCACGATCCACGACGACAACGGCCGCGAGCGCGAGCGCCACAAGGTGCCGTACGGCGCGACGCTCAAGGTGCAGGATGGCGATGCGGTCAAGGCCGGCAAGGTGCTTGCGACGTGGGATGCGACGGCGCGCCCGATCATCACCGAATACGCGGGAACGGTGAAGTTCGAGAACGTCGAGGAAGGCGTCACCGTCGCGAAGCAGGTCGACGAAGTGACGGGGCTTTCGACGCTCGTCGTCATCGACCCGAAGCGTCGCGCGACGAGCTCGTCGAAGGGCGTGCGTCCGCAGGTCAAGCTGCTCGATGTCAACGGGGACGAGATTCGCATTGCCGGATCGGATCTCCTGGTCAACATCACGTTTCAGCTGGGCTCGATCATTACGGTGAAAGACGGTCAGCCGGTGGCCGTCGGCGAAGTGCTCGCGCGGATTCCGCAGGAGACGTCGAAGACGCGTGACATCACCGGCGGCCTGCCGCGGGTGGCGGAACTGTTCGAAGCGCGCTCACCGAAGGATGCGGGCATGCTCGCCGAAGTCACCGGCACCGCGTCGTTCGGCAAGGACACGAAGGGCAAGCAGCGCCTGGTCATCACCGACATGGACAGCGTCGCGCACGAGTTCCTGATCACGAAGGACAAGCACGTCACGGTTCACGACGGGCAGGTGGTCAACAAGGGCGAGATGATCGTCGACGGACCGGCGGACCCGCACGACATCCTGCGGCTGCTCGGTGTCGAAGCGCTTGCGCGCTACATCACCGACGAAGTGCAGGACGTCTACCGGCTGCAGGGCGTGAAGATCAACGACAAGCACATCGAGGTGATCGTGCGGCAGATGCTGCGCCGCCTGCAGATCGACGATGCCGGCGACACGCGCTTCATTCACGGCGAGCAGGTCGAGCGCAGCGACGTGCTGGACGAGAACGACAAGACGATCGCTGGCGGCAAGCGGCCTGCGACGTACCAGCACATGCTGCTCGGCATCACCAAGGCGTCGCTCTCGACCGATTCGTTCATCTCGGCCGCCTCGTTCCAGGAGACGACGCGCGTTCTCACCGAAGCCGCGATCATGGGGAAAAAGGACGACCTGCGCGGCCTGAAGGAGAACGTCATCGTCGGGCGTCTGATTCCGGCTGGCACCGGCCTCGCGCATCACAACGCGCGCAAGAAGGCCAAGCTCGCGGGACCGGAGTTGATGCTGACGCCGATCGAGGCGACGACGACGCCGGAGGGCGCTGCGGTGCCGATGGCGAGCGAGTCGGCGGCGGACGCGGCTTGATGTAGCGCGCTTCGAGCGGTAACGATCGATCGGGCCGGCAGCAATGCCGGCCCGGTTTTTTGTGCATGGCAGAATCACATGCCGTGCATCGACGCGAAGACTTGCGCGAGGAATCGCATGCCGCATGACGTAACGCTGATCGCCATGCTCGCGGCGGCATTCGTGCTCGCCTTTGTGTTCGGCTTCATTGCGAACAAGCTGCGCCTGCCTCCGCTCGTTGGCTATCTCGTTGCCGGCATCGCGATGGGCCCGCATACGCCCGGCTTCATCGCCGATACGGGGATGGCCGCGCAGCTGGCCGAGATCGGCGTGATCCTGCTGATGTTCGGCGTCGGCTTGCACTTCTCGCTCTCGGATCTGCTTGCCGTGCGCCGCATCGCGATTCCTGGCGCCGTCGCGCAGATTGTGGTTTCCACCGCCGCAGGCGCCGCAATGGCGATGCTCTGGGGATGGACGGGAGGCCCCGCATTGATCATGGGACTTAGCCTGTCCGTTGCGAGCACCGTCGTACTGCTGAAGGCGCTCGAGCAGCGCAGTGCGATCGCGACGCCGAACGGCCGCGTTGCCGTTGGTTGGCTCATCGTCGAGGACCTGGCGATGGTGCTCGTGCTGGTCCTGTTGCCTGCCCTTGCCGAAGTGCTCGGCGGCACGGCAACGAACGGTGCGAAAGAGGGCGGTGCGAGCGTTGCGGCGGCGCTCGGCCTCACGTTGCTCAAAGTGACGGCATTCGGCGCCGTTGCGCTCGGACTCGGGCCGCGCGTCATGCCTTGGCTGTTGCGTCAGGCGGCGCGCACCGGATCGCGTGAATTGTTCACGCTCGCCATCCTCGCATTGTCGATCGGGATCGCGTTCGGCGCGGCCAAGCTCTTCGGCGTTTCGTTCGCGCTCGGCGCGTTCTTCGCCGGCATGGTCTTGAGCGAATCCGACCTGAGTCACAAGGCCGCGGCGAATTCGCTGCCGCTTCAGGATGCATTCGCGGTCCTCTTTTTCGTCTCGATCGGCATGCTGTTCGACCCGACGATTCTCTGGCGCGAGCCGCTGATGCTGGCTGGTGTGCTGGCCATGGTGCTCGTCGGCAAGTCGCTGATCTCGTTCGCCGTCGTGTTCGTGCTTCGCTATCCGATCAGCACCGCGCTCGCCGTTTCCGCGGCGCTCGCGCAGATCGGCGAGTTCTCTTTCATTCTCGCCACACTCGGCATCAGCTATGGCATCTTCCCTGCGGAAGGCCTGAGTCTCGTCGTGGCGGCGGCGCTGGTCTCGATCACGCTCAATCCCCTCGCGTTCACGGCAATGGACCGCGCGCTCGCCTGGCTGCGCTCACGACCCGATGCTTACGAGCGATTCGAACTGCGCTTCGGTGCGCAGTACGGCCGGCTCCAGGAGATGCTGGAGCGAAGCCGACTCGCGGCGGAAGAGAAGGCGGCTGCGCATCGAACGCTCTCGCCCCAGGAGCTGGTCGAGCGCTTCCCGCTTTTCGCGCCGCTCACCCCCGAGCAGCGCGAGGTGGTGCTGCTGCACATGACGCCGCACACGGCGAGTCCGGGCGACGTCATCATGCGCAAAGGCGAGATTGCCGACGCGGCGTATCTGTTGTCGTCCGGCGCCGCCGAAGTCCAATTTGGACGCCGCCGCATTCGCATCGGCCCGGGCGAGTTCGTCGGCGAGATGGCGCTGTTGTCCGGCCAGCCGCGATCGGCCGATGTCGTGTCGCTCGATTACACGAAGTTCCTGATGCTCACGCGCAGCGACTTTGCAGAAATATTGCGGCGATACCCCGACATCCGTGCGCACGTCGTCGGCGTCGCGACGAAGCGTGACGAGATGAACCGGGAGCCGACCGTGTTGTTTCCGGCGACGGGCGCCGCAGCGTCGCCGACGCGCCGGGAAGTAAAGGACATCGAACGCTGACGCGTCGCGACGTTCGCGTTGTCGGGAAGCGCGGTTGTTTACTACCGCTGTTGTAGTGCCCCGCCCGACCATTGGTGTTTACGCGAAGTCGGTTAGCGCCATAATTGGTCGAGTCTCGAGGGAGGAGACGGTGCGAACCTGGATCACCGCATGCTCGATGATGGTCGTCGCGCTGCCGGCAGCGTCAACGGGATTGCCGTTCGCCGCGACGTTGCGCAAGCACGTCGAGCCGTTCCTGATGAAACGCCTGCCGACGGTCGAGTCGATCGTCGGCGTTTCGATGCCGCCGCCCTCGCCGATGGTTGCCGTGGCGAGCTTCGGCGACGATGGCAAGGTTCCGACCGTCGACCGCGGCTATGCGGTCGGACGCACGCTCAATGTCGCACTATTCGGCGCGCATCCGGCGCTCGATGCGCACGATCCGACGTTCTATCCGCTGGACACCAGCGATCCGGGCGTACCGGTTGGCTTCGCGCGGGACAGCCGCGCCAACGCTTATCGCGTCGCGCGCCGAGAGGCCGCGCAGTGGTGTGTTTACGGCAACGTTTCAGGCCACACGCCGGCGCACATCGACGTCAATGTCGATCGATGCAACGGCGATAGCGATGGGAAGCGCAAGCGATTCGACGTTGCGTCCGACGACGATTGGCCGAAAGCCGCCGCCGCGGCATGCGCGTTCGTCGTGCAAGGCACCGGCGTCGCCGGTCCGGGACGCGCACAACCGGCATGCGAGCGTGTCGATGCGTTGCGCGCGACGACATTCGTCGCCTACGGACGTCTTGCGGCGTCGCGACGATTGACCGTCGCCGCGATGGAAGCGCTGGTCGCCCGAGGACCCGTCGTTCGCGCCTGCCGTCGTCGAAGTGCTCAACGGAATTCCCTACGACGGCGACTGGCGTGCGTTCACCGAACGTCGCAAGCGACTCGCCTCAGGCGCAGCAACGTGGCCCGCAGTGGTGCTGACGTCGCTCGACCGCCATCTGCAGGTGTACGGCTGGAAGATCGACAAGAGCGTGTACGAGGCGATGTACGCGTTCATCCGCGCGCATCCGCAACTGCGCAGTGGCTGGCTCAAGCTGGCTTCGCGACTTTCGTCGGGCACGGCGCACGACCACGTGCCGAAGGGCGCGCCCGAAGACGGGTATTACCCGAACGAAGCCACGCACACGGCGTCGCTCTCGCTGTCACTCGCCTACTTCGCCAATTGGTCGGATGGGTACCGGTCGAGATGGCAACTCGGCTACGCGCTCGCGCAATACGCGTGGATGCTGCGCGGATCCGGCCACTGGCACACCGTCCCCCGCCTGGGCAAGCGCGCGCTGGTTCCACTGATGACGATGGCCGATTCGCTGATCGCCGAGGCCGTCAACACACAGCGAAACGCCGTTTCGCTGTGGGACACGTTCATTCACGTGCGGCACCACAGCAACGGCGACTGGCGCGCGGTCTTCGATTCCGCGATCGAGCGGCTTCCGCACGCCCGTGTGTTGTACGAGTCGGCGATGAAGTTTTCCCAGCGGCGATGGAGCGGATCGGATCAGGACATCGATCGCGTCGAAGCGCTGGCGCGCAAGAACAACGCGAAGGAGGTCTGGGTCGAGACGCTGCGCGCGCGACACTTGCCGAAGGAGCAGCGCGTACAGAGTTGAAAGCGCGGCTGCGTCCCGACCGCTACTCGCCCGGCGCAGGCGTGGGTGCTCGCCACGCGTCTTCAATCAACGCAACGAGCGCCGCGAGCGGCGGTTCGCTCGCCCGTGCGGCGGGCCAGATGAACTGAAGGGTCGTCTCGATTCGGGCGGGCGGCCAGATCACGACCTCGCCGCGCGCCTCGGCGGCAAGCGCCAGGTCCTCGCGCAGCAGCGCAACGCCGACGCCTGAAACGACGAGCGATCGGATCACGAGCTCGTTGTCGGCCTCGACGACGGTGGCGGGTGCCAAACCGCGCGCCTCGAAGAAGTGCGAAACGAGTGCATGGTGCGTGCTGACTGGAGGCGTCACGATCCAGGGCAGCGCCGCAATGGCCGCGTCGTCTGCGTTGTCGACCTGGCTGCGCCAGCCGCTCGGCGCGGCGACGCGATATGCGAGCGTCGCAAGGGGCAACGTCGCGATGTTGGCGTGGACCAGCGGACCGTAATAGAAGCTGGCGTCGAGCTCGCCGTCCCGCACCTTCGCGAACGCAGCGCCCGAAACTTCGTGGTGCAATTCGATCGCGAGCAGCGAATGCTGCTCACGCGCATGCGCGAGGACTTCCCCGAGCCGCAGGACTTCCGGATCGGCCAGTGTGCCGACCTTGAGCCGGCCGACGACCTCGCCTTGCAGGGACTGCGCGAGTCCGCGAAGCGCGGATGCCTTTGCCACGATCTCGCGCACGGCCGGCAGAAGTCGCTGACCCGCGCGCGTGAGCGACATGCCCGCGCTGCCGCGATCGAACAGCGTGACGCCTAGCTGATCTTCAAGCGCGCGGATCTGCGCCGAAAGCGCGGGCTGGCTGACGTGCAGCCGTTCCGCTGCGCGCGTCAGATGCCCGACCTCGGCGACGGTCGCGAAGCTGCGGAGCTGATAGAACTCCATGGTGATGCGGTACGAGCCTCTCTCGAACCGCGTTTTGTGTGGTGCAGCATTGTATCACCATCCATACGGTCAGCAAAATCCCCTTGATTCGAAAAGATGATTGGAAGTTTATCGATCGCGGACCTAACTTGTGATTGTGCGGCGCAAAAGCGCCGGGTCATGAGGATGGACAGGCTATGAGCAGCACTACGACACTCCCCCGACTGAGCGCCGTTACCTCCTGGATCGGTTCGCTTTGGGCGCGGTGGGAAAAGCGCCAGCGAGCGCGGTGGCAGCGCGAGATCGAGCGGAGCCTCGAGGGCGCCGCGGATCTAGCCGAGGTCGAGCGTCGTCTTAACGATCGCGAGCGCCGGATGCTGCAGCGCTACTACTGATTCAGCCGGTAGCCGGGACGCGCGGGTGAGGCTGGTCGATGCTGCAGCGCATTGACACGACCGGCGCTTTCTCGTAACATCGACGGTCTTTGCCGATCGCGTTTCCGCTCACTCGGCGACGCAAGCGGCAGGCAAAACGGGTGGCTCCTGCGGGCCGAGGTCAGGGACGCGGGGGCCACTTTGATTTTGGGGCGTTCGCGGCTTGCGCTTGAAGTGTGCGCGGCGCTCCGAAAGCGTTGAGAGCCCTGCGCAAGCCGTCCGGCGACGACCCGGGCCGCTTCGCACACTCCGGACAATCCAGCGGGTTCAGAGAATCGGATGCCAACCATCAATCAGCTCGTGCGAAAAGGTCGCGAGCCTGTCGTAACGAAGAGCAAAGTTCCGGCGCTCCAGCAGAGCCCGCAAAAGCGCGGCGTCTGCACGCGCGTGTACACGACGACGCCGAAGAAGCCGAACTCCGCGTTGCGCAAGGTCGCCAAGGTACGGCTCACCAACGGCTTCGAAGTCATCAGCTACATCGGCGGCGAGGGTCACAACCTGCAGGAGCACTCCGTCGTGCTGATTCGCGGCGGTCGCGTGAAGGACCTGCCGGGCGTGCGCTATCACATGGTGCGCGGCAGCCTCGACACTGCCGGCGTAAAGGACCGCAAGCAGGCACGCAGCAAGTACGGCGCCAAGCGCCCGAAAAAGGCTTAGAACATGCCCCGTCGCAGAGAAATTCCGAAACGCGACATTCTCCCCGACCCGAAGTACAAGTCGGTCGACGTCGCAAAGTTCATGAATGTGCTGATGGAGGCCGGCAAGAAGTCGGTCGCCGAGCGCATCGTCTACGGCGCGTTCGACACGATCACGAAGAAGGGCGGCAAGGATCCGCTCGAAGTGTTCACGCAGGCGCTGCAGAACTCGCGTCCGATGGTCGAGGTGAAGAGCCGTCGCGTCGGTGGCGCGAACTTCCAGGTGCCGGTCGAGGTGCGGCCGGTGCGACGCATGGCGCTGGCGATGCGCTGGCTACGCGAAGCGGCGCGCAAGCGCGGCGAGAAGTCGATGGGCGCACGGCTCGCGGCCGAGTTGATCGACGCGTCGGAAGGCCGCGGCGGCGCGGTCAAGAAGCGTGAGGAAGTGCACCGGATGGCGGAAGCGAACAAGGCGTTTTCGCATTTCAGGTTCTAGAGGATTGTTCGATGCGTTGAGGGCGATCGAGGCAATTGAGGGCAATTGAGCGCAACCGAGCCGACCCCCATATTCGACGATTGACTCCCGTCAACGCACACATCCACGACATCATGCCCCGCACCACCCCGATCGACCGCTATCGCAACATCGGCATCAGCGCGCACATCGATGCCGGCAAGACCACGACCACCGAGCGCATCCTGTTCTACACCGGGGTGTCGCACAAGATGGGCGAGGTCCACGACGGCGCGGCCGTCATGGACTGGATGGAGCAGGAGCGCGAGCGCGGGATCACGATCACGTCGGCGGCGACGACCTGCTTCTGGAAGGGCATGGACAGCGCGCGTCCCGAGCACCGGATCAACATCATCGACACGCCGGGACACGTCGACTTCACGATCGAAGTCGAGCGGAGCATGCGCGTGCTCGACGGCGCGTGCATGGTGTACTGCGCGGTCGGCGGCGTGCAGCCGCAATCGGAGACGGTGTGGCGGCAGGCGAACAAGTACCGCGTGCCGCGGCTTGCGTTCGTCAACAAGATGGACCGGCAGGGCGCGAACTTCTTCAAGGTCCACGACCAGATGCGCCAGCGGCTGAAGGCGAACCCGGTCCCGATCCAGATTCCGATCGGCGCCGAGGAGAAGTTCCAGGGCGTCGTCGACCTGGTCGCGATGAAGGCGATCTACTGGGACGACAAGACGCAGGGGATGAACTACGAGCTGCGTGACGTTCCCGCGGAGCTTGCCGACACCGCGAACGAGTGGCGCGAGAAGATGATCGAGAGCGCCGCCGAAGCGAACGAAGAGCTGATGAACAAGTACCTCGAGGATGGCGAGCTCTCCATCGAGGAAATCAAGTCGGGCTTGCGCAAGCGCACGATCGCGGGAGAGATCGTCCCGATGCTGTGCGGCTCGGCGTTCAAGAACAAGGGCGTGCAGGCGATGCTCGACGCGGTCATCGACTACATGCCCGCGCCGACCGACATTCCGCCGGTCAAGGGCGAGCTCGAGAACGGCAAGGAAGGCGAGCGCAAGGCGAGCGACGAGGAGCCGTTCTCCGGCCTCGCGTTCAAGATCATGACCGACCCCTATGTCGGCCAGCTGATCTTCTTCCGCGTGTACTCGGGCGTCGTGAACTCCGGCGACACCGTGCTGAACCCGGTCAAGAACAAGAAGGAGCGAATCGGCCGCATCCTGCAGATGCATGCGAACCAGCGCGAAGAGATCAAGGAAGTTCGCGCCGGTGACATTGCCGCGGCCGTGGGTTTGAAGGAAGCGACGACCGGCGACACGCTGTCGGATCCGAACAAGGTCATCACGCTCGAGAAGATGATCTTCCCCGAGCCCGTGATCCACGTCGCCGTCGAGCCGAAGACCAAGGCCGACCAGGAGAAGATGGGCATCGCGTTGAACCGTCTCGCGCAGGAGGATCCGTCGTTCCGCGTGCGTTCGGACGAAGAGTCCGGGCAGACGATCATCTCGGGCATGGGCGAGTTGCATCTCGAGATCCTGGTCGACCGCATGAAGCGCGAGTTCGGCGTCGAAGCGAACGTCGGCGCGCCGCAGGTCGCCTATCGCGAAGCGATCCGCAAGCAGGTCGAGCAGGAAGGCAAGTTCGTCAAGCAGTCCGGCGGACGCGGTCAATACGGCCATGTCTGGATCAAGATGGAGCCGAACGAGACCGGCAAGGGATTCGAATTCGTCGACGCGGTCAAAGGCGGCAACGTGCCGCGCGAGTTCATTCCTGCGGTCGAGAAAGGGTTGCGCGAGACGCTGCCGAATGGCGTGCTGGCGGGATTCCCCGTCGTCGACGTGAAGGTCACGCTGTTCGACGGTTCGTCGCACGACGTCGACAGCAACGAGAACGCGTTCAAGATGGCGGCGTCGATCGCGTTCAAGGACGGCATGCGCAAGGCGAGCCCCACGCTGCTCGAGCCGATGATGGCGGTCGAGGTCGAGACGCCCGAGGACTTCATGGGCAA
Organism: Casimicrobiaceae bacterium; assembly: GCA_035536655.1. Lineage (GTDB taxonomy): Bacteria > Pseudomonadota > Gammaproteobacteria > Burkholderiales > Casimicrobiaceae > VBCG01. The sequence continues at coordinate 396 of DATLNR010000157.1, read as the reverse complement.
CGTCATGGGCGACCTGTCGTCGCGACGCGGCATCGTGCAGGGCATGGATGACCTGCCGACCGGCAAGGTGATCAAGGCCGAGGTGCCGTTGGCCGAGATGTTCGGTTACTCGACGACGCTGCGCTCGCTGTCGCAGGGCCGCGCGACGTACACAATGGAATTCAAGCACTACACCGAGGCGCCGAAAACCGTCGCCGAGGCGATCATCACCAAGAAGACGTAAAGACTCATCTCGAGGATCAAGTCATGGCCAAGGGCAAATTCCAGCGTACGAAGCCGCACGTGAACGTGGGGACGATTGGGCACGTGGATCACGGCAAGACGACGCTGACGGCGGCGTTGACGCTGGTGTTGAGCAAGCTGTTCGGGGGCGAGGCGAAGGCGTACGACCAGATC
>DATLNR010000156.1:0-41024 GCA_035536655.1 Casimicrobiaceae bacterium | reverse complement strand
GAACGCGATCAGGCGGTAGCGACGCGCGACGTCGCGCGCAACGCCAGCGAGCGGATCCTCCTCACGCTTTCGCGCAGCGAGCGCCTGGTGAACGTCGCGCATGAACGGGTGAAAGTGCACGCGCGTCTTGCGGCGGATGCGCACGCCGGCGTAGAACGCGTCCATCAGCATGCTCTTGCCGCGACCGACGCCGCCCCACAGGTAGACGCCGCGCGGAACCTCGGGTGGCGAGAAAATGCGCTTCAGGGGTGAGGCGCGCGCAACACGAAACGCGTAGAGCTCGTCCGCGAGGCGTTGAAGCCGCGCCGCCGCCTGCGCCTGACCCGCGTCCAGAACGACACCGCGCGCCGTAAGCTGCGCGTCGATCGCCTCCGCCACGTTCGAGCGCGCGCCTAAAAGTTGAGCGCGCGTTTGTCGACCGCCAGCGCCGCCTCACGTGTCGCTTCCGACAGCGACGGGTGCGCATGGCAGATGCGCGCGAGGTCCTCGCTCGCCGCGCCGAACTCCATCGCGACGACGCCTTCCGCAATCAGCTCGGAAGCGAACGGACCGATGACGTGCATACCGAGGATCCGATCGTCCTTCGCGTCGGCGAGCATCTTGACGAAGCCATTCGTGTCACCCAGCGCGCGCGCGCGACCGTTCGCCATGAACGGAAACGATCCCGCGCGGTAGGCAACGCCCTCCTTCTTGAGCTGCGCCTCGGTCTTGCCGACCCAAGCGATCTCCGGCGACGTATAGATCACCCAGGGGATCGTATTGAAGTCGAGATGCGGATGCTGTCCGGCGATGCGCTCGGCGACGGCGACACCTTCCTCCTCCGCCTTGTGCGCGAGCATCGGCCCGCGCACGCAATCGCCAATCGCCCAGACCTGCGGCAGATTCGTGCGGCATTCGTCGTCGACGGCCACGAAGCCCTTGTCGTCGATGCGCAAGCCGACGGCGCTCGCATTCAGCGCTTGCGTCGATGGAATGCGGCCGATCGCGACGATCAACTTATCGAACACCGCTGATCGGGTCTCCTCGCCGGCCTTCCATTCGACGCTGACCGTGTTTTTCTCCGGCTTCACCGCCGTGATCGACGCGCCGGTATGGATCACGAGCCCTTGCTTGGTGAACAGCTTCTGCGCTTCCTTCGCGACAGCCTCGTCGGCTGCCGTGAGAAACGCCGGCAGCGCTTCGAGCATCGTCACCTGCGAGCCCAGCCGCCGCCAGACGCTGCCCATCTCGACGCCGATGACACCGGCACCGACAACACCCACGCGTTTCGGCACGTTCGCAATCGCCAGCGCGCCTGCGTTATCGAGGACGAGCTTGTTGTCGATCGCGACACCCGGCAGCGGCCGCGGCGTCGAGCCGGTCGCGATGACGACATGCTTGGCGATGACCTCGCCCGCATTCGCGCCTTCGACGCGAAGCATCCAGCCGTCCTTCGGCGTGCCACCTGCGAACGACGCGCGGCCGTGCACGAACGCGATCTTGTGTTTCTTGAAGAGATAAAGGATGCCGTCGTTGTTCTGGCCAACGACCTTGTCCTTGCGTGCGAGCATCTTCGCAAGATCGAGCGTCAGCTTGCCGACGCCGATGCCATGCTCGGCGAACGCGTGTCCCGCGTGCTCGTAATGCTCCGACGACTGCAGCAGCGCCTTCGATGGGATGCAGCCGACATTCGTGCATGTGCCGCCGGGCGCAGGCCTGCCGCCGTCGCGCTGCCAATCGTCGATGCAGGCGACGTTGAAGCCGAGCTGCGCCGCGCGAATGGCCGCGATGTAACCACCCGGGCCCGCGCCGATGACGGCGATGTCGTAGGTTTGGGGCATGGCGCTAGAGGTCCAGCAGCATCCTCGCCGGATCCTCCAGCGCCTCCTTGATCGCGACCAGCGACAGGACCGCCTCTCTGCCGTCGATGATGCGGTGGTCGTACGACTGCGCGAGGAAGTTGATCGGGCGCACGACGATCTGTCCGTTCTCGACGACGGGCCGCTCCTTCGTTGCGTGCACGCCGAGGATTGCCGACTGCGGCGGGTTGATGATCGGCGTCGACAGCATCGAGCCGAACACGCCGCCGTTGCTGATCGTATACGTGCCGCCGGTCAGCTCCTCGACGGTGAGCTTGCCATCCTGCGCGCGCTTGCCGAAGTCCGCGATCTCCCTCTCGATCTCGGCGATCGACTTCAAGTCCGCGTCGCGGATGATCGGCACGACGAGGCCTCGCGGGCTGCCGACGGCGATGCCGATATCGTAGTAACCGTGATAGACGATGTCGTTGCCGTCGATCGACGCGTTCACCAGCGGGAATTTCTTCAGCGCATGCACGGCCGCCTTGACGAAGAAGCCCATGAAGCCAAGCTTCACGCCGTGGTCCTTCTCGAAGCGCTCCTTGTAACGATTGCGCAGGTCCATGACCGGCTGCATGTTCGCTTCGTTGAACGTCGTGAGAATTGCTGCCGTCGATTGCGATTGAACCAGACGTTCGGCGACGCGCTGCCGCAGCCGCGACATCGGCACGCGCTGCTCGGGCCGACTGCCCGTGGCGATGTTGACGGCCGGCGCACGCGCCGCCGGCTGCGGCGCGGGTGACGGTGTCGCCGGCGCCGTGGGCGCCGACGGAGCGGACTTCGCCTCGAGCGCTGTCTGCACGTCGCCCTTCGTGATGCGTCCACCGCGACCGGTCCCGGTAATGTCAGCGGGAACGACCGGTGCTTCGGCCATCAGCTTGCGTGCCGCGGGCAGCGCCTGCGGCGGTGGCGGTGTCTTCGTGCTCGGCGTGTCGTAGGAAGCCGATGATGGAACCGGCTTGGCCGGCGCAGGGGCAGGCTGCTGTTTCGCTGCGCGGGTTCCCGGCGGCGCTTCCCGTGTCGTTGCCGCGGCGCTCGGGCTTTGCGCAGCCCCGGCGGACGCACCATCGCTCGTCACCGTCGCGGCGCCCGCCTTGCCGTCCGTGTCGAGCACGGCGATCACATCGTTCGACGTGACCGTCGTGCCGTCGCCCTTCAGGACTTCGACCAGCACGCCATCGGCGGGCGAAGGCAATTCGAGCACGACCTTGTCGGTCTCGATGTCGATCAGGTTCTCGTCGCGCCTGACCGCATCGCCCGACTTCTTGTGCCAGCTGACGAGCGTTGCCTCGGCGACGGACTCGGGGAGTTGCGGTACCTTGACTTCCACACGCATAAACGATTCTCTCTCTAGCGGCGAATGAGCATCTCGCCGCCCGACAGCTCCTTCGCGAACGCATTTTCGATGAGCTTCTTCTGCTGCTCGTTATGCTTGCTCATGTAGCCCACGGCGGGTGAAGCCGACACCAGCCGGCCCGCGTACGCGAGCACGCCGTGTTCCGGCATGTCGTTGCGCAAGTAAGCGCGCAACCGGTACCACGCACCCTGGTTCTGCGGCTCCTCCTGGCACCAGACGACTTCGGCGACATCGTTGAACGGAGCAAGCGCCGCCTTGAAATCATCGTGCGGAAACGGGTACTGCTGCTCGAGCCGCACGATCGCCGTGTCGCCGATCTTGTTCTCGCGGCGGTACGCGAGCAATTCGTAATACACCTTGCCGGAACAGACGATGACGCGACGAACCGCTTTGTCGCTGACCTTCTCGGTCTCGCCGATGACCGCGTTGAACGTTCCGGTGGCGAACTCTTCGAGCGATGACACGGCCTCTTTGTGCCGCAACAGGCTCTTCGGGCTCATGATGACCAGCGGCTTCCGATACGGCCGCACGAGCTGGCGCCGCAGCAGGTGGAAGATCTGCGCGGGCGTCGTCGGCACGCAGACCTGCATGTTGTGCTCGGCGCAAAGCTGCAGGAAGCGCTCGGGCCGCGCCGATGAATGTTCGGGCCCCTGACCTTCATAGCCGTGCGGCAGCATCAGCACGAGTCCGCAAATGCGGCCCCATTTGACTTCGCCGGCGGCGATGAACTGGTCGATGACGACCTGCGCGACGTTGGCGAAGTCGCCGAACTGCGCTTCCCACACGACGAGCCGCATCGGGTCGGACGTCGCATAGCCGTACTCGAAACCGACGACGCCGTACTCGGAGAGCACCGAGTCGATCACCTCGAATGTCGGCTGCCCGTCCTTCAGGTGCTGCAGCGGCACCCACGTGCCGGCGTCCCAGCGCTCGCGATTCTGATCGTGTAACACCGCGTGTCGATGCGTGAACGTTCCGCGGCTCACGTCCTCGCCCGATAGCCGCACGCCGAAGCCCTGGTCGAGTAGCGTCGCATAGGCAAGCGTCTCTCCCATGCCCCAATCCAGCGGTTGCTCCCCGTTCGCCATCCCGCGGCGATCGGCGAGGACTTTTTGCACGCGCGGATGCAGCGTGAATTTGTCGGGGATGCTGGTGCAGAGCGCGCCGAGCTCCTTTAATCGCGCGAGCGGAAAGCCCGCCTCATAGGCAACGGTCCAATGTCGGCTCATGAACTGCGACCAGTCGATCGCATACGGCCGCTTGTAGTTCGACAGGATCGTCTTGTTCGTGTGATGGCCCTTGTCCATCGCGGCACGGTACTCGGCGATCATCACATCAGCGTCGCCTGCGGCGATCACGTTCTCGGCCTGCAGACGATCGGCATAGAGCTTGCGCGTGCCGGGGTGCGCCGCGATCTTCTTGTACATCAGTGGCTGCGTGACCATCGGCTCGTCGGCCTCGTTGTGGCCGAGTCGGCGGAAGCACACGAGGTCGATGAACACGTCCTTGTGGAACTGCTGGCGGTACTCCATCGCGAGCTCGATCGCCAGCATGCACACTTCCGGATCGTCGGCGTTCACGTGGAAGATCGGCGCATCGATCATCTTCGCGATGTCGGTGCAGTAATGCGTGCCGCGCGTGTCACGCGGGTCGGATGTCGTGAAGCCGATCTGGTTATTGATGACGATGTGCACGGTGCCACCCGTGTAATAGCCCCGGGTCTGCGCCATGTTCAGGCACTCCTGCACGACGCCCTGGCCGGCGATCGCCGCGTCGCCGTGCAGGAGCACCGGCAGCACCTGGTCGCCACGCGTATCGCCGCGACGATGCTGGCGCGCGCGAACGCTGCCCTCGACGACCGGATTCACCGCTTCCAGATGCGACGGATTGAACGCCAGCGTCAGGTGCATCGGCCCGCCAGGCGTGATGACGTCCGACGAGAAACCCTGGTGGTACTTCACGTCGCCGGCCGAGAGATCCACGCTGTACTTGCCCTCGAATTCGGAGAACAGGTCGCTCGGCAACTTGCCGAGCGTGTTGACCAGCACGTTGAGCCGGCCGCGATGCGCCATGCCGATGACCGTTTCCTGCACGCCATACGCGCCGGCGAGCTGGATCAGATGGTCGAGCATCGGAATCGTCGTCTCGCTGCCTTCGAGCGAGAAGCGCTTCTGGCCGACGTACTTCGTGTGCAGATAACGCTCGAGCGTCTCGGCCGCGGTGAGCCGCTCGAGAAGGTCGCGCTTGCGCGTGGCGTCGTAGCCCGGTCGCGCACGGATCGGCTCGATTTTGCCCTGCACCCAGCGCTTCGTCGGCGTGTCGACGATGTACATGTACTCGGCGCCGAACGTGCGGCAGTACGTCTGACGCAGCGCGTCAACGATGTCGCGCAGCTTCATCCGCTGGTTGCCGGCCTTCAGCGAACCCACGTCGAACTCGCTGTCGAGATCGGCGTCGGTGAAGCCGTAGGTGGCGAGGTCGAGATCCGGGATATAGGACGTCGGTGCGCGCTCGAGCGGATCGAGGTCGGCGGCGAAGAGGCCCAGTACGCGGAACTTGCCGATCATCTGGAGCACGAGCACCTGTTTGTGCATCGTGCCCGCATCGACCATCGCGTGCGCGACCTTGCGGTTTCGGGCGAGCTGGCGGAACGACTCGACGACCGGCGCATGGGCGACGTCGGCGGCATCGCCGCGCAGCTCGTCGAAGTACTCGCGCCACTCGGAGGGCACCGAGTCGGGGCTCGCGAGGTAGTGCTCGTAGAGCTCCTCGATGAACGGCGCGTTGCTGCCGAACAGCGTGGAACTTGATTGCAGCTCCTGCATTGCACCCATGAAGCGGTTCCTTATCCCTGGCGCTTGCGCTCGTTGAGCGGCTGCACGTGACGCGGCGTCGATCCGGTGAAGAGCTGCCGCGGACGGCCGATCTTGTAGTCGGGATCGCTGATCATCTCGTTCAGCTGCGCGATCCAGCCGACGGTCCGCGCGAGCGCGAAGATCGCGGTGAACAGCGGCACCGGGATGCCGATCGCCTTCTGCACGATGCCCGAATAGAAGTCGACGTTCGGATAGAGCTTGCGCTGCACGAAGTAGTCGTCCTCGAGCGCGATCTTCTCGAGCGTCATCGCAAGCTTGAACAGCGGGTCTTTCTCCAGGCCCAGCGCGGCGAGCACTTCGTGCGACGTCTCGCGCATCAGCTTCGCGCGAGGGTCGTAGTTCTTGTATACACGGTGCCCGAACCCCATCAGCCGGACATTGCTGTTCTTGTCCTTCACCTTGGCGATGAACTCGCCGATCTTCTCAACGCCACCCTGCGCCTGCAGGTCGAACAGCATGTTGAGCGCCGCCTCGTTGGCGCCGCCGTGCGCCGGACCCCACAGGCATGCGACGCCGGCCGCGATCGCGGCGAACGGATTCGTGCCCGACGACGCGCAGAGCCGCACCGTCGACGTCGACGCGTTCTGCTCGTGGTCCGCGTGCAGGATGAAGATACGATCGACCGCGCGAGCCAACACGTCGTTCGGCTTCCAGTCCTCGCACGGTGTCGCAAACATCATGCGCATGAAGTTCGCGGCATAGGGCAGCTCGTTACGCGGATACATGTACGGTTGGCCGACCGAGTATTTGTACGCCATCGCGACCAGCGTCGGCATCTTCGCGATCAGCCGGATCGCCGAGATGTCGCGCTGGTGGGCGTCGTGCAGGTTGATCGAATCCGGATAAAACGCGGACATCGCGGCCACGAGGCCGGTCATCACCGCCATCGGATGCGCGTCGCGGCGGAACCCGCGCATGAAGAATTGCATCTGCTCGTTCACCATCGTGTGCATCGTGACGCGCGACACGAACTCCGTCTTCTGCGCGACGTCGGGCAGCTCGCCGTAGAGCAGCAGGTGGCAGACCTCCATGTAGTCGCAGGTCCGCGCGAGCTCCTCGATCGGGTACCCGCGATAGAGCAGCTCGCCCTTGTCACCGTCGATGAACGTGATCGCCGACTTGCACGCGGCGGTGGACATGAATCCGGGGTCGTACGTGAAACGCCCGGTCTTCGCGTAGAGCGCGCGGATGTCGACGACGTCCGGACCCATCGATCCCGACAGGATCGGGAAGTCGATCGACGGTGCACCGTCGGAAAACGACAGCGTTGCGGTTCTCTCGGTCATCGTTCGATCCTTCGTCATGCCATCGGGTCAATTGCGCCGGGCCGTCCCAAGCAACTGACTCCGCCCCCTTTGAGGGCAGCGAGTGCGCGAGCGTGGGGGTTCATGAACTGCGCAAGGCGTTGAGCAGCGCCGACAGCGATTCATCGTCCGTCGTCGTGCGACCGGCGATCAGCGCCCACAAGTCGTCGTCCGGCAGCTCCAGCAGCTTGTCGAGCGCCGCCGCGTCGCACTCGTCGAGGCGATCGCCCTTCGCGTCCAGATAGCGCGACAAGACGATGTCGTTCTCGAGCAGGCCGCGCCTGCAACGCCAGCGGATCCTTGCGAGCCTGCGCGCATCGATCATGCCGCGCGTCGCGACCGCCGCCATCAGACCGCCCTTCTCACCAGCAGATCCTTGATCCGCCCGATCGCGCGGTTCGGATTCAAGCCTTTCGGGCACACGTCGACGCAATTCATGATCGAATAGCAGCGGAACAGCCGATACGGGTCCTCGAGGTCATCGAGGCGCTGGTTGATCGCCTGGTCGCGATTGTCCGCGATGAACCGATAAGCCCACAGCAGCCCCGCGGGACCCACGAACTTGTCCGGGTTCCACCAGAACGATGGGCACGACGTCGAGCAGCACGCGCACAGGATGCATTCGTAGAGCCCATCGAGGTCCTCGCGCTCGGCGGGGCTCTGCGGCCGCTCGCCCTCGGGGGGCTGCTCTTCGTTGACCAGATACGGCTTGACCGAATGGTATTGCTTGAAGAACTGGCTCATATCCACGATGAGATCGCGGATCACCGGCAGCCCGGGAATGGGCCGCAGCTGGACCGGCTCCTTCAACGTCCGCAGGTTCGTCGTGCACGCGAGCCCGTTCTTGCCGTTGATGTTCATCGCATCCGAGCCGCAGATGCCCTCGCGACAGCTGCGCCGGAACGACAGCGTCTCGTCGACCGACTTCAACCGCAAGAGCGCGTCGAGCAGCATCCGATCGGTTGGCGCGAGCTCGATCTCGTAGTCCTTGACGTAGGGCTTCGCGTCGCGGTCGGGGTCGTAGCGGTAGATGTTGAACTTCATCAATACGTCCTTACCTTCGGTGGAAACGCCTCCACCGTCAGCGGCTTCATGTTGACCGGCTTGTAGGCGAGCCGGTTACCGTCGCGATACCACAGCGTGTGCTTGAGCCAGTTCATGTCGTCGCGCTCGGGGAAGTCGCTACGCGCCTGCGCGCCGCGCGATTCCCTGCGCGCCTGAGCGGAGACGATCGTCGCCTTCGCGGTCTCGATCAGGTTGTCGAGCTCGAGGGCCTCGACCCGCGCCGTGTTGAACGTGCGGCTCTTGTCCTTGATCGTCACGCGTAGCGTGCGTTGCTCGAGGTCCATGACGTTGCCCACGCCTTCGGTCAACAATGCATCGTTGCGAAATACGCCGCAGTGCGCTTGCATCGTGCGCCGCAGGTCGTGCGAGATTGCCGCCATGCCTTCGCCGCCAGCGTTACCGTCGATGCGCGCCAGCCGCTCGAGCGCAATCTCGCCGGCGTTGCGCGGCAGCGGCTTGTGCTCGCGCCGGTCGAGGCGCTCGTTGACGATGAACTCGCCGGCCGATCGCCCAAACACCAGCAGATCGGTCAGCGAGTTCGTTCCGAGGCGGTTCGCTCCATGCACAGAAACGCACGCGCACTCGCCGACCGCATAAAATCCGTTGACGACGGTGCTCGGATCGCCCGACGGATTGCCCGGCGGCGGCGCCACGACCTGGCCGTAAATGTTCGTCGGAATGCCGCCCATCATGTAGTGGATCGTCGGCACGACCGGAATCGGCTCTCGCACCGGATCGACGTTCGCGAACTTGATCGCGATCTCGCGGATCGACGGCAGCCGCTTGTCGATCACCTCGGGGCCGAGGTGATCCAGCTTGAGCAGCACGTAGTCCTTGTGCGGCCCGCAACCGCGGCCTTCCTTGATCTCCTGGTCCATCGAGCGGCTGACGACGTCGCGCGACGCGAGATCCTTCAGGTTCGGCGCATAGCGCTCCATGAAGCGCTCGGCGTTGCTGTTCAACAGGATGCCGCCTTCGCCGCGCACGCCTTCGGTGATCAGCACGCCCGCGCCCGCCACGCCGGTCGGATGGAACTGCCAGAACTCCATGTCCTCGAGCGGGACGCCGGCGCGCGCCGCCATCCCAAGCCCGTCACCGGTGTTGATATACGCGTTGGTCGAGGCGGCGAAGATCCTTCCAGCGCCGCCGGTCGCGAAGATCGTCGCCTTGCCCTGCAGGATGAAGACGTCGCTCGTTTCCATCTCGAGCGCGACGATGCCGACCACGTCGCCGTCCGCATCGCGGATCAAGTCCAGCGCCATCCATTCGACGAAGAACTGCGTGCGCGCCCGCACGTTGCGCTGATACAGCGTGTGCAGCATCGCATGCCCGGTCCGGTCGGCGGCGGCGCACGAGCGCTGCACCGGTTTCTCGCCGAAGTTCGCCGAGTGTCCGCCGAACGGCCGCTGGTACACGGTTCCGTTCGCGTTGCGGTCGAACGGCATGCCGAAATGCTCGAGCTCGTAGACGACCTTCGGCGCCATGCGGCACATGAACTCGATCGCATCCTGGTCGCCGAGCCAGTCCGACCCCTTGATCGTGTCGAACATGTGCCACAACCAGCTGTCCTCGCCCATGTTGCCGAGCGACGCGCCGATGCCGCCTTGCGCCGCCACCGTATGCGATCGCGTCGGAAACACTTTCGACAGCACGGCGACGGTGAGCCCTGATTCGGCGAGCGCGAGCGATGCGCGCATGCCGGCGCCGCCAGCGCCGACGATGATCGCGTCGAAGCGCCGTACGGGGAGAGAACGGCCCCCACGCTCACTCATGGTGGCTGCCCCCCGAGGGGCGCAAGCCCGCCTTGGGGCGGCTCTGCGGCGGGCTGGTCATCCCCATAGCACCGAGATCGTCCAGCCAACGTACCCCAGCAGCGTGAACATGATCGCCGTTTGAAGCGCGAGCCGCACAGCCAGCGGCTTGATGTAGTCCATCGTGATGTTCCGCATGCCGACCCACGTGTGATAGACGAGCGCGAGCATGAACAGGAACGTCGCGATGCGAAACGACTGGCGTTGGAACAGCGCGAGCCATTGCGCGTAATCGAGGCCGCCGTGCCACAGCACGATGACAAGAAGCAGCAGCGTGTAGACCAGCATCACGACGGCCGTCAGCCGCTGCGCGAGCCAGCCCCCGAGGCCGTAATGCGCGCCGACCAGGTGCTTGCCGGCGGACGGGCTCACCATAGCCGCGCCATCGCGACGAGCGTGAGAAGCACTGCGCCTACGGTCGCGATCGTCGCCGAAAGACGCGCGGGTTTGAGCTCTTCACCGACGTGAACGTCCATCAACAGATGCCGGATGCCGGCCAGCGTGTGATGGATGTACGCCCACAGCAGCACGAACAGCGCGAGCTTGACCAGGGGCGAATCGAGCTGCGCGCGAAACCCTTCGAACGCTTCCGCCGATGTCAGGCTCGCTTGCACCGCACAGAGAACGAAAGGCACACCGAAGAAGAACAGCGCGGCGCCGCTGATGCGATGAAGAATCGACGCGATCGCCGGAATCGGCTGGCGAATGCGCGGAAGGTTCAGATAGACCGGACGCCTCCGGGTCGCGGCGCTGACGTGGGGACGGGCGTCGGGCATCGGGCGTCAAGGCACTCGAAGGGAACCGCAGGTTGCAGCGACGGCGCGTCCGGACGCAATCGCTGCGGTCTTGTACGAAGCAGCAAATTATAGCGCGGGCCGTCGCTGCGCGCGTTCGACCGCGCGTTTCGCGATGTTTTGTGCCGGCGTCGACGCGTTATTTGAGGTCGTTCACGTAGTGATGCTCGCGCGTGCTGCACAGTCCGCGGCGAAACTCCACCGGTTGCCGACCGTACGTAAAGGCCACGCGTTCCACCGCAAGCAGCGGCGCGCCGATCGCGACGTCGAGCGCCGAGGCCGCTGCGGCGTCGGCGACGACGGCCTTCAGCCGCTCGCGTGCGTCGAGCATGCGCACACCGAACTGCGTTTCGAAGAAACCGTACATCGAGCCTTCGTAGGCCGCGAGCTTGTTGCGCGTGAGACCCCGGAACAGCGCGGCGGGCAGCGCGATTTCGTCGAGGACGATCGGCCGTGCGCGCCATTCGAGCAGTCGGCGAACCAGAATGACCGACTCCTGCGGCTTCAGATCGAGCAACGACGCGAGTTCGGGGCCGGCCCGGCCGCGCCGCACGTCGATGAGGCGGCTCGCCGGGTGTTCGTCGCTGCCGTCGTCGGCGCGAATGCGAAGAAAGCGAAACGACGATTGCGCTTCCTCGGTGTGCGTCGCGACGAACGTGCCCTTGCCCTGGCGGCGAACGACGAGGTGGTCGGCGGCGAGCTCGTCGATTGCCTTGCGCACCGTTCCCTGCGAGACGCGGAAACGCGCGGCAAGCTCGACCTCGGAGGGAATCGCCTCGCCGGGCGACCATTCGCGCTCGGCAAGCCGCGCAACGACCAGATCCTTGATCTGCAGATAGAGCGGACGAAACGACGGCGCGTCAATCGGCGCAGAATCCATGCTGGTCCGGGACGCCGCTCGTGCACGCATCGTCTGAACTATAGCGCAGTCTGATGTCTTATAAAAGATAGAGGAGTTCGTTGACACTCCGGCCTTGCCGGCTTAGCATTACTGCACCTGCGCAAACCGCGTGCCGGCCGCGTCCGCTGCCCCCACCGCTGCCTTGAGGATCCGACCGCTACTTTGAGCGAGAAACCCATGAAAGCGCCCGTCCGCGTCGCCGTCACCGGCGCCGCCGGCCAGATCGGCTACAGCCTGGTGTTCCGCGTCGCCAACGGCGACCTTCTCGGTCGCGATCAGCCGGTGATCCTGAACCTGCTCGAGCTGCCGATCGACAAGGCCCAGAGCGCGCTCAAGGGCGTGATGATGGAGCTCGACGACTGCGCGTTTCCGCTGCTCGCCGGCATGAGCGGCAGCGGTGACGCCAACGTCGCGTTCAAGGACGCCGACGTCGCGCTCCTCGTCGGCGCGCGCCCGCGCGGTCCCGGGATGGAACGCAAGGATCTGCTGAGCGAGAACGCGAAGATCTTCATCGAGCAGGGTCGCGCGCTCGACAAGGCGGCGTCGCGCAACGTCAAGGTGCTCGTCGTCGGCAATCCGGCGAATACCAACGCCTATATCGCGATGAAGTCGGCGCCCACGCTTCGCAACGAACACTTCACCGCGATGCTGCGGCTCGACCACAACCGCGCGGTGTCGCAGGTCGCCGCGAAGGCTGGTGTGCCCGTTCGCGATGTCGAGCGGATGGTCGTATGGGGCAATCATTCGCCGACGATGTACGCCGACTATCGCTTCGCGACCGCCGACGGCGAGTCGCTCAAGGACAGGATCGGTGATGAGAACTGGAACCGCACCGAGTTCGTTCCGAAGATCGGCAAGCGCGGCGCAGAGGTCATCGAAGCGCGCGGATTGTCATCGGCCGCCTCTGCGGCGAATGCCGCAATCGATCACGTTCGCGACTGGCTCGCCGGCAGCGACGGCCGCTGGGTGACGATGGGCATCCCGTCCGACGGCAGCTACGGAATCCCGCGGGACGTCATGTACGGCTTTCCGGTCACGACGACGGATGGCCGCTACACGATCGTCCAGGGGTTGCCGATCGACGACTATTCGCGCGAGCGCATGAACGCCACGCTGAAAGAGCTCGAGGAAGAGCGCGAGGCGATTGCTCCGCTATTAATGTAGACGTTCGGTAAACATTCCGTGAACGATCGGGTCGATCAACTCCTTGCATCACCCGGCGCCCGCTTCCGCGCGGCGCTCGCCGCGGAGCGCCCGCTGCAGGTTCCGGGCGCGATCAACGCGTACCACGCGATCCTCGCGCAAGAGAGCGGGTTCAAGGCGATTTATCTCTCCGGTGGCGGCGTAGCCGCCGGTTCGCTCGGCATGCCGGATCTCGGCATCTCCAATCTGGACGACGTGCTGGTCGATGTTCGCCGGATCACCGACGTGTGCGCGGTGCCGCTGTTGGTCGACGTCGATACCGGATTCGGCGCAAGCGCGTTCAACATTGCGCGCACCGTGAAGGCGCTGAGCAAAGCGGGTGCTGCGGCCATGCACATCGAGGACCAGGTCGGCGCGAAGCGCTGCGGTCATCGTCCCGGCAAGGCGATCGTTGGTCGAGACGAAATGGTCGATCGCGTCAAGGCTGCGGTCGACGCGAAGACCGATCCGGCGTTCGTCGTGATGGCGCGTACCGACGCGCTCGCCGTCGAAGGGCTCGACGCTGCGATCGAACGTGCCGTCGCCTGCGTCGAAGCGGGTGCCGACATGGTCTTCCCGGAGGCGATCACCGAGCTTGCGATGTACGAACGTTTTGCGAAAGCGGTGAAGGTCCCGATCCTCGCCAACATCACCGAGTTCGGCGCAACGCCGCTCTTCACGATCGAGGAGCTGCGCAGCGTCGGCGTCGCGATCGCGCTCTACCCGCTCTCCGCGTTCCGTGCGATGAACCGGGCCGCGCTCGACGTCTATCGGGCATTGCGTCGCGACGGCACGCAGCAAGCCGTCGTCGACCGCATGCAGACGCGCAACGAGCTCTACGACTTCCTTGGCTACCATGCGTACGAGGACAAGCTCGACAAGCTCTTTGCTGCACGCAAGGAATCCGCATGAACGACAGCGCTTCTCCGCTCGTCAAGCCGAAGAAATCGGTCGCGCTGTCCGGGGTCCTCGCCGGCAACACGGCGCTGTGCACCGTCGGTCGCAGCGGCAACGACCTTCACTATCGCGGCTACGACATTCTCGACATCGCAGACGATTGCGAATTCGAGGAGATCGCCTACCTTCTCGTCCACGGCAAGCTGCCGAACGTCGCGGAGCTCACCGGCTACAAGGCGAAGCTCAAATCGCTGCGCGGACTGCCGAATCCGGTGCGTGCGGCGCTCGAAGCGCTGCCGGCCGGCGCGCATCCGATGGACGTGATGCGAAGCGGCGCATCGCTTCTGGGCTGCGTGCTGCCCGAGAAGGACGACCACAATCCGCCCGGCGCGCGCGACATCGCGGATCGAATGATGGCGTCGTTCGGGTCGATGCTGCTCTACTGGTATCACTTCAGCCACAACGGACGCCGCATCGACGTCGAAACCGACGACGATTCGATCGGCGGCCATTTCCTGCATCTGCTGCACGGCACGAAGCCGCAGGCGCTTTGGGTGAAGGCGATGCATACGTCGCTCAACCTCTACGCCGAGCACGAGTTCAACGCGTCGACGTTCACCGCGCGCGTCATCGCCGGCACCGGCTCCGACCTCTACTCCGCCATCACCGGCGCGATCGGCGCACTGCGCGGCCCGAAGCACGGCGGCGCCAACGAAGTGGCGTTCGACGTGCAGAACCGCTATGTCACGCCCGACGAAGCGGAGGCGGATGTCCGCAAACGCGTCGAGGCGAAGCAGGTGATCATCGGCTTCGGCCACCCGGTCTACACGATCGCCGATCCGCGCAACGAAGTGATCAAGAAAGTGGCCAAGCGCCTGTCGCAGGCGTCGAAGAACATGAAGCTCTTCGACATTGCCGATCGCCTCGAAATGGTGATGTGGGACGCGAAACGCATGTTCCCGAACCTCGACTGGTTTTCGGCCGTCAGCTATCACATGATGGGCGTGCCGACTGCGATGTTTACGCCGCTGTTCGTCATCTCGCGCACGGCGGGATGGTCGGCGCATGTGCTCGAGCAGCGCGAAGACGGGAAGATCATTCGGCCGTCGGCGAATTACGTGGGGCCCGAGGATCGCGTCTTCGTCCCGCTTGTAAAGCGTGAGTAATTGATGTCCGCAGCCATCTCCTCCGTCCGCCCACCGCCCGACGAGGTCCTCACCGCCATCGCGGACTACGTCACGTCGTATCGCATCGAAAGCGACGAGGCGTACAAAACCGCGCAGTACTGCCTGATCGACACGCTCGGCTGCGGGTTCGAGGCGCTGACTTATCCGGCGTGCACGAAGCTGCTCGGGCCGATCGTGCAAGGGACCGTCGTGCCGAACGGCGCGAAAGTGCCGGGCACGTCGCTGCAGCTCGATCCGGTCAAGGCGGCGTTCGACATCGGCGCGATGATCCGCTGGCTCGACTTCAACGACACGTGGCTCGCCGCCGAATGGGGGCATCCGTCGGATAACTTGGGCGGCATCCTCGCGACGGCAGATTGGTTATCCCGCAATGCGATCGCGCAGGGCAAGGTGCCGCTCACGATGCACGACGTGCTGACGGCGATGATCAAGGCGCACGAGATCCAGGGCGTGCTTGCATTGGAGAACAGCTTCAATCGCGTCGGCCTCGATCATGTCGTGCTGGTCAAAGTCGCGTCGACCGCCGTCGTCGCGCAGATGCTCGGCCTCGCGCACGAGGAGATCGTCAACGCGCTGTCGCTCGCGTGGGTCGACGGCCAGGCGTTGCGCACCTATCGCCACGCGCCCAATACCGGCTCGCGCAAGAGCTGGGCGGCCGGCGATGCGACGTCGCGCGCCGTGCGCCTTGCATTGATCGCGCAATCCGGCGAGATGGGGTATCCGTCGGTGCTGACGGCGAAGACTTGGGGCTTCTACGACGTGCTGTTCAAGGGCAACGCGTTCAAGTTCCAGCGGCCGTACGGCAGCTACGTGATGGAGCACGTGCTGTTCAAAATCAGCTTTCCTGCCGAGTTCCACGCGCAGACCGCGGTCGAGTGCGCGATGCAACTCCATTCGCAGGTCGCCGAGCGGATCGCCGACATCGAGCGCATCACGATCCGCACGCACGAGTCGGCGATTCGCATCATCGACAAGAAGGGACCGCTCGACAATCCCGCCGACCGCGATCACTGCATCCAGTACATGATCGCGGTGCCGCTGATCTTCGGACGACTCACTGCCGCGGACTACGAAGACAACGTCGCCGCGGATCCGCGCATCGACGCGCTGCGCGAGAGGATGGTCTGCGTCGAGGATGCGCAGTTCTCGCGCGACTATCTGGACCCGGCGAAGCGCTCGATCGCCAACGGCATCACGATCGTTTTCAACGACGGCGCGCGTACCGACGAAATCGTCGTCGAGTATCCGATCGGTCATCGCCGGCGGCGCAGCGAAGGCATGCCGGTGCTGGTCGAGAAGTTCAAGACCAACCTGAACCGGCGCTTCCCGGCAAAGCAGCAGGCCGCGATCCTCGATGTCGCGCTCGATCCCGCGAAGCTTCGCGCGATGCCGGTCCACGCGTTCGTCGACCTGATGGTGATTGCCACATGAGGCGCTTCCTTCGTTCCGCGGTCGCCTTCGCTGCGCTCGCGTGCATCGCTCCCGCAACGGCGCTCGAGTTGCCCAAGCGCAAGTCGGGACTCTGGGAGATCAGGACGACGTCCGCGAACGAGCCGCCCGGTCCGAGCGCGCAGTTGTGCATCGACGAGAAGACCGACGATCTCGCGCGGCAGCTTGCGATGGGTGCGCTCTCGTGCAGCAAGATGGACATTCGACAGGAAGGCGAGCGTTACGTCGCCGACAGCGTCTGCCGCATCGGCGACTCGACGGCGACGACGCGCGTCCTTTTTTCCGGCACGTTCGACACTGGCTACAAAGCGGACATCCAGGCCAGGTACTCGCCGCCGCTGATGGGCATGAGCGAAGGCCGCACGACGGTCCACGCGACGTGGGTCGGACCTTGCCGTGCCGGACAGCGGCCCGGCGACATCGTCATGCCGAACGGCATGGTCATCAATCTGAACGACGCACCTTCGGGATTGATTCCGAAGCCGAGCAAATAGCGAGGCACGACACCATGGCGCACAACCTGTTCGACACGCTGAAGGCGCTGAAGCTCACCTCCGGCGCGACCGGTCATTTCTATTCGTTGCCCGCGCTGTGCAAGGCCGGGCATCCGAAAGTGCCGCGCCTGCCGGTGTCGATCCGCATCGTCCTCGAATCGGTGCTGCGCAACTGCGACGGCAAGAAGGTCACCGAGGAGCACGTGCGGCAGCTCGCGAACTGGGCGCCGACGGGCACGCGCGTCGATGAGATTCCGCTCGTCGTTGCGCGCGTCGTGCTGCAGGACTTCACCGGCGTGCCGCTGTTGGCCGATCTCGCGGCGATGCGCAACGTCGCCGATGCACTCGGCAAGAACGCAAAGACGATCGAGCCGTTGGTGCCGGTCGATCTCGTCGTCGATCACTCGGTGATGATCGACCACTACGGGACGCAGGACGCGCTCGATCTCAACATGAAGCTCGAGTTCCTTCGCAACCGCGAGCGCTACCAGTTCATGAAATGGGGGATGCAGGCGTTCGACACATTCAAGGTCGTGCCCCCGGGCATCGGCATCGTCCACCAGGTGAACCTCGAATACCTGGCGCGTGGCGTGCACCAGCGCGGCGGCATCTTCTATCCCGACACGCTGGTCGGCACCGACAGCCACACGACGATGATCAACGGCATCGGCGTCGTTGGCTGGGGCGTCGGCGGCATCGAGGCCGAAGCGGGGATGCTCGGCCAGCCGGTTTACTTCCTCACGCCCGACGTGGTGGGCGTCGAGCTCAAGGGCAAGCTCTCCGAAGGCATCACGGCAACCGATCTCGTTTTGACCGTGACCGAGCTCCTGCGCAAGGAAAAGGTCGTCGGCAAGTTCGTCGAGTTCTTCGGCGAGGGTGCTGCCACGTTGTCCGTCCCCGATCGCGCGACGATCGGCAACATGGCGCCCGAATACGGCGCGACGATGGGTTTCTTCCCGGTCGACGATGCGACCGTCGACTATCTGCGCTTCACCGGCCGCACCGACGCCGAAGTCGAAGCGTTCGCCGCCTATTTCAAGGCGCAGGGTCTGTACGGCATGCCGCTTGCCGGCGAGATCGACTACACGAAGACGCTGACGCTCGACTTGTCGACGATCAAAACGTCCCTCGCAGGCCCGAAGCGGCCGCAGGATCGGATCGAGCTCGGCGATCTCAAATCGAAGTTCACGGAGCTGTTCAGCAAGCCGGTCGCGGACAACGGCTTCGCGAAGAAGGCGGCCGAACTCGAAACGACCGTGAAGACGCCAAGCGGCTTGGCATTGCGTAACGGCGACGTGCTGATCGCGGCGATCACGTCGTGCACGAACACGTCGAATCCGAGCGTCCTCTTGGCCGCCGGCCTCCTCGCGAAGAAGGCGGTCGAGTGCGGCCTGACGGTCGCACCGCATATCAAGACATCGCTTGCGCCCGGTTCGCGCGTCGTCACCGAATACCTGCAGAAAGCCGAGCTCTTGTCCTACCTCGAGCGGCTCAACTTCAACGTCGCCGCGTACGGCTGCACGACGTGCATCGGGAACGCCGGCGATCTGACGCCGGAGATCAACGACGCGATCGTCCAGAACGATCTCGTCTGTGCGGCCGTGCTGTCCGGCAATCGCAATTTCGAAGCGCGCATCCATCCAAACCTCAAGGCCAACTTCCTCGCCTCGCCACCGCTCGTCGTCGCATATGCGATAGCCGGAACAGTGCTGAAGGACCTGACGCGCGAGCCGCTCGGCATCGGCGCAGACGGCAACGCGGTCTACTTGCGCGACATCTGGCCATCGTCGCACGAGGTCGCCGCGATGCTCCCGGTCGCGCGCGACGCGACGACGTTCCGCAGGCTCTATGGCGATCTGGCGAACGCGAATCCGATGTGGAAGGAAGTTGCGGGTGTGACCGGCCAGGTCTACGACTGGCCCGCGTCGACCTACATCGCGAAGCCGCCGTTCTTCGAGGGCTTCTCGGCGCAGCCAGGCGTCGCGCCGAGCATTCGTGGTGCCCGTGCGCTGGGGTTGTTCGGCGACTCGATCACCACCGACCACATCTCGCCCGCCGGATCGATCAAGGAGGCGTCGCCGGCAGGACAGTGGCTGATCGCGCATGGCGTCACGCGCGCCGACTTCAACAGTTACGGCAGCCGCCGCGGTAATCACGAAGTGATGATGCGCGGCACGTTCGCCAACGTGCGGATCAAGAACCTGATGCTGCCGCCGCGCGCGGACGGTACGCGCGAAGAAGGCGGCGTCACGCTGTTCCAACCGTCGGGCGAAAAGCTGTTCATCTACGACGCCGCGATGCGCTACATCGCGCAGGGCACGCCGAGCGTCGTGTTCGGCGGCGAGGAGTACGGCACCGGCAGCTCACGCGACTGGGCGGCGAAGGGGACGCAATTGCTCGGCGTGAAGGCGGTGATCGCGCGGAGCTTCGAGCGCATCCATCGCAGCAACCTGGTGGGCATGGGCGTGCTGCCGCTGCAGTTCAAGGGCACCGACAGCATCGCGACGCTCGGGCTCACCGGCGATGAAACGTTCGACATCGGCGTGCCGGTGACGATCAGGCCGCAGATGGACATGACGATGCGCATCACGCGGCGCGACGGCACGACGAAGGACGTCGTGCTCCTGTGCCGGATCGACACGCCGATCGAGGTCGATTACTTCCGGCACGGCGGCATCCTGCCGTTCGTGCTGCGCGAGCTGATGGCGGCCTGAGAACAGGAACCTGCGAGTAGGTAAGCGACGCCACGCTCACGCTACGCGTCGATTCTGTTCTTAGTCATTGGCGAAAAGCTCGTCACGTATAATCGCGCCGCATTTTTTCAGCACTCAACATTCATCAGGGGACGACAAAACAATGCGCACCACCGTAACGATCATCGCGCTGGCGCTCGCCGCCACGCTCGCAGCTTGCGGACCTTCCGCGCAACAGCAGGCCGACAAGGCGAAAGCCGAAGCGGCGAAGGCCGCCGAAGCAGCCGCGAATGCTGCGAAGGCCGCGGCCAAGGCAACCGAGGAAGCCGCGAAGCAGGCCGCCGAAGAGACGAAGAAGGCTGCGGACGCGGCGACGACTGCGGCTCAGCAAGCCGGCCAGACGTCTGCCGACAAGGCCAAGGCCGCCGCCGACTCGGCTTCCGCTTCGGCGTCAGCGGCAGCACAAAGCGCAGGGAAGGCGGCGAAGGATGCAGGTCAGGCCGCTGCCGCGGCCACGCAGGCCGGCGCCGAAAAGGCGAAGGCCGGCGCGGAAGCCGCCGTGCAGGCGGCGAAGGATTCGGCGAAGAAGTAAATCGCCGTTCGTGCAAGGAAACGGGCCGCCTCGCGCGGCCCGTTTCGTTAGGCACCGGCGATCACTGTTTGGTGTTGCGCGCGATCCAGCGCGTCAGCGGCCGCCACTCTTCCCAATCCTGCTCGCCGCGCGAGCGCGGCAGGTCGAATACGCTCGCGCCGTCGCGCGCGCAATGAACGTAGGTCTGCGTGTCGCGCAGATGCGTGACGACCGGGAACGGCGACGCCTTCAGGAAGTCGTCGAGCTCCGCCGCGCTGCGGGTTCGCGAATCGACGCGCATTCCAACGATCGCCACGGGCAACTCGCCGCCCTTCACGTCCTTCGCACCGGCGATGCCGTCGAGAAAACGTGCGGTGGCCGCCATGTCGAAGATCGACGGCGAGATCGGCACGATCAGCGCGTCGGCGCGCCGCAATTCGTTGCGCAACTCCGCGCCGTTCATGCCGGCCGGGCTGTCGATGACGAGCCATTGCGGATCGACGTCCTTCAATTGGCGCTTGTCGGCCGGCTTGCCGTGGATTTTCGGAAACAGCAGCGGGCGGCGCGCGAGCCAGTGCGCCGACGACTGCTGCGGATCCTCGTCGGCAAGCACGACGCGTTGACGCTTGCCGGCGAGGAAGCCGGCCACGTTCGTCGCCAGCGTCGTCTTGCCGCTGCCGCCCTTGGGATTCGCGATCAGGAGTGTTTGCACGACACGGGCCTCAGCGGAAGGTGCGCGAGTGTAAACGACCCCTCGGCCGCGCGAAGACCCCCCATCGGTCGGAGGCGCCATGACAATGGCATAGCGCTTGCAAACCTCCAGCGGCATGAGAACGACGCGATGAAGCTCGAACCGACCACCGTCTGTCTGCGCTCGTTCGCCGGCGAGGCCGAAGCCCGCAAGGCGACGCACGGCCTGTCGATCGTCCAGCGGCGCATCCTGACGCTGCTCGACCGACCGCGGGCGCTGGCCACGTTTGCGGCGCTGCACCGGCTCGAGCTGCACCGCTTCGAGCGTGACCTTCTGCGGCTCGCCGAGCTGGGCCTGGTCAAGCTCCTCTCGCCGGCGCAAGCCATCGCGCTCGCCAACGACGCTCAGCTGGCGCTCGACGGGAGCTGACGAAAGCGCCCCGCGTAGAATTTCGCGATGGCCGAGGAACTACCGTCATTGCCGATTGCCCACGCAAGCGTTGGATTTGCGACCGCGCGCGATACGCGTAAAGACGCGTTCGAAGCCAACAAGCTGAAGAAGCGGCTTCGCCGCTTGGTCGGTGCTGCGATCGCCGACTACGCGATGATCGACGAAGGCGATCGCGTGATGGTGTGCCTGTCCGGTGGCAAGGACAGCTTCGGACTGCTCGAGATCCTGTCGAGCTTGAAGGAAGCCGCGCCGGCCCGATTCGCGATCGTCGCAGTCAACCTCGACCAGAAGCAACCGGGCTTTCCGGCGCACGTGCTGCCGGCATACCTCGAGAGTCGCGGGGTCGAGTTCCGCATCGTCGAGCAGGATACGTACAGCGTCGTCAAGCGCGTCATTCCCGAGGGCGCCACGATGTGCTCGCTGTGCTCGCGTTTGCGTCGCGGCGTGCTGTATCGCGTCGCCGGCGAGCTCGGCGCGACGAAGATCGCGCTCGGTCACCATCGAGACGACCTGATGGCGACGTTCTTCCTGAACCTGTTCTTCGGCGGGCGATTGAAGACGATGCCGCCGAAGCTCAAGAGCGACGACGGACGCCACGTCGTCATCCGCCCGCTCGCGTATGTGCGCGAACGCGATTTGGCGCGGTTCGCCGAAGCGCTGCGCTTCCCGATCATCCCGTGCAACCTGTGCGGCTCGCAGGAGCACCTGAAGCGCCGCGAGGTCTCCATGATGTTGCGCGAGTGGGAGAAGAGCCATCCGGGCCGCCTCGAGTCGATCTTCAACGCGATGGGCTGCGTCACGCCGTCGCATCTGCTCGACCGCAGGCTGTTCGATTTCACGGCGATGCGGGCCGGCAACGTGTCGTCCGATGAAGGCGACGCCGCGTTCGATGTCGACGTTGCGCTGGAGACTGCAATCGAGCGAGCGGCGACGACCGAAATCGTGACGACACTCGCAGTCGCACGCAAATAGCATGCGGCCGTTGCGCGTTTTGGCAACGTGGGTTGCGGTGATTACGGCAGCCGCCGCACTCGCGCAGTCCGCGCCCGAGCCGCTTGCCGGCAAGGCGCTCGGCGATGCATTGCGTCGCGGCGGCTACGTCATCTACTTCCGCCACACGTCGACCGATTTCTCGCGCAACGACGCGCAGATGAAGTCGTTCGAGGACTGCGCGAACCAGCGTCCGCTGACCGATGCCGGCCGCGACGAAGCGCGTGCGATCGGCGCCGCGATCAAGCGCCTCGCGATCCCGGTCGGCGACGTGCTCGCGAGCCCCTATTGCCGCACGATGGAAACGGCGCGATTGATCTTCGGCCGCGCAACATCCGCGATGACAGTACGCGGCGGGCCGGCGCAAGCGGAAGGCGACCGCTATCTGGATTTGAAGACACTGTTCACGACCGGCGCGCCATCGGGCACGAACGTCGCGATCGCAAGTCACGGCAACCCGTTCGTCGCGGTGGCCGGCCCGCCTTATCTTGCCGAAGGTGAAGCGGCGATCGTCGCGCCCGGCGGACCGAGCGGCTTCACCATCGTCGGTCGCGTGCGCAAGGACGAGTGGAGCGGGCTCGCGAGGTAGCCGCAACAGCTTGACATCTGATGCGCCTGACGCTAGCATCACGCATCATGCGAACCACGATCGACATCGACGATCCGATTCTCAAGGACCTGAAGCGGCTGCAACGGCGAGAGGGCAAGTCGCTTGGCCGGCTCGTTTCGGACCTGTTGGCAGAGGCTCTCGCGCGGTATCAATCGAACCCGCCCGCCGCCACGGGATTTCGTTGGATCAGCCAGGACATGGGCATGCGTGTCGATCTGAGCGACAAGGACGCACTTCACGACGCGATGGACAACCGCAGAGGATGAGCTACGGCGTCGACGTCAACATCCTGCTTTACGCTTCCAACGAGGCGAGTCCGCTGAACGATCGCGCAACGGCCTTTCTTGCCGAATGCGCCAACAAACGGGAAGTTTTCTGCCTTGCGTGGATCACGCTGCTCGGCTATCTGCGAATGGCGACGCATCCGGCGGTCTTCGCGAGGCCGCTATCGCACGACGCGGCCGCTCGAAACATGGAAACGCTGCTTGCGTTGTCGCATGTTCGCGTCATCGGCGAACAGGACAACTTCTGGGCCGACTATCGTGCGCTGACGTCGGAAGTGCCGGTCCGTGGCAATTTGGTTCCTGATGCGCACCTGGCGACGGTTCTGCGACAGAACGGCGTGAATGTCCTGTTCACGCATGACCGCGACTTTCGCCGATTCACCTTCCTGGACGTTCGCGATCCGTTGACGTAACTCGTCGTTCGACATGCGCGTTAGCGCACCGTCGTCCTGTCCTGACCGAAAAGCACCTTGCGCTCCGCCTCCGAACGGGTTGTGTTTCCCGCGTTCGGATTGACCCGACCGACCAACGCGTACGCGCGTTGCACGGCGGGCCGCGCGGCGATCGCCTGCTTCCAGCGCGCGAGATGCGGGAGGTCACCGATGTCCTGCTGCTGGCGATCCGGCAGCACCCACGGATAGCACGCCATGTCGGCGATCGAGTACGCGCCGGCAACGTACTCGCGATCGGCGAGCCGCTTGTTCATCACGCCATAGAGCCGTCCGGTTTCGCGCACATAGCGGTCCATCGCGTAGGCGATCTTCTCGGGCGCGTAATGGAGAAAGTGATGCGCCTGCCCCGCCATCGGTCCGAGGCCCGCCATTTGCCAGAACAGCCATTGGCAAACGTCGACACGCTCGCGCATGTCGCTCGGGTAATAGCGTCCCGTCTTGCCCGCCAGATAAAGCAGGATCGCGCCGGATTCCATGATCGACACCGGTGCGCCGCCGCCCGGCGGATCGTGATCGACGATCGCGGGAATCCGGTTGTTCGGCGAGATGGCGAGAAACGCCGGATCGAACTGCTCGCCCTTGCCAATGTTGATCGGCTTCAACGTGTACGGCAGTCCCGTCTCCTCGAGGAAGATCGTGATCTTGTGGCCGTTGGGCGTCGTCCAGTAGTAGAGATCAAGCATCGGATGTCAGATGTCGGGTGTCAGATATCAGAAAGTCCCGGGATACGAGCCGCCGTCGAGAAGAATGTTCTGGCCGACGATGTAGCCTGCGTGCGTGCTGCACAGAAATGCGCAGACCATGCCGAATTCCTCTGCGGTGCCAAAGCGGCCCGCAGGATGCGACGAAAGCTGTTGGTCGCGAATCTCCTCCACGCTGATGCCCGCGTTCTTCGCTCGCGTCGCGATGTTGCTGCGCAATCGATCGGTCTCGAACGGGCCCGGCAAGAGGTTGTTGATCGTGACGTTGTGCTTCGCGACCTTGCGTGCGACACCGGCGACGAACCCGGTCAATCCGCTGCGCGCGCCGTTGCTCAGTCCGAGAATGTCGATCGGCGCTTTCACCGCCGCCGACGTGATATTGACGATGCGCCCGAAGTGGCGCGCGATCATCCCATCGACCGTTGCACGGATCAGTTCGATCGGCGTCAGCATGTTCGCGTCGATCGCTTTGATCCAGTCGTCGCGCGACCAGTCGCGAAAGTCGCCGGGCGGCGGGCCGCCGGCGTTGGTGATCAGGATGTCGGGGCTCGGGCACGCTTCGAGCGCCCGCGCACGACCTTCGGCGGTCGTGATGTCGCAAGCGACGCTGTTGACCGGCCGCCCTGCCTTTTCTCCGATCTCCTTCGCCGTGCGCGCGACATCAGCGGCCGTGCGCGCGAGGATCGTGACGTCGCATCCGGCGTCCGCCAGCGCCTGCGCGCAGCCCCGTCCGAGACCCTTGCTTGCGGCGCACACCAAAGCGCGCTTGCCGTCGATGCCGAGTTCCATGTCGTCCTAAACTTTGAGCGTCATCGCCCGCCGAACCTGCAATACCGTCGTGATCGCGACGGCAAACAGCACGGCAACCGCGACGAACATCTGCGAGCTCAAGTTGTTGTCGAGCATCAAGCCCAGCAGCAGCGGCCCGAGCGTCGCACCGACATCGAGTCCCGAATAAACGAACCCGTACACGCGCCCGGTCGCCCCCTTCGGCGCAGCCGCGCGAACGATCAGGTCGCGTGACGGACCGGTTGCGCCCGCGGCGAATCCGATTGCCGCGAACAAAGGCAGGAGCACCGACAATGCGGGGCCCAATGCCACCAGCGCGACCAGCACCGAGGCGATCGCAAGCCCGGTTGCCGCGACGAGATCGTGGCGTGACGTGCGCGCGGCGACAAAACCTCCGATGAAGATTCCGGCGCTGGCGCCGATCAGATAGGCGGTCACGGCGGAATTCGCGAGCGCAAGCGGCACGTTGAAGCCCGCGTTGAGCGCGCTCGCGGAAAACGTCTGCAGGCCGACGGCGCCGGCCGTCTGCACGATGAAGTACGCGAAGCACGCGAGGATCGCACCCTGGCGGAACAGCGAGAGACTGCCGGCCAGCGTGTGCGCTTGCGGGTTCGCCACGCGATGCGAGTTCAGCAGACCTCGCTGCGTGACCAGGACGCCGAGCATGACGAGGCCGATCAGGCCCATCGCGACGAGCGCGCCGCGCCAGCCGAAGATCGATGCTAGGCCGAAGCTCGCGATCGGCGCGACCGCGTAGCCGAGGTTGCCGAAGATCCCGTGCGTCGAGTACGCGTGACCGAGCCGGCGGACGGCCACGTTGGCGTTCAGGATCGCGAAGTCGGCGGGGTGGAAAACGCCGTTGCCGGCCCCCATGATGATCACGACAGGCACGAGCCACGCGACCGATGGCACGAATCCGGCAAGCAATGCGCCCCCCGCGAGCAGCGCGATGCCGCCGAACATCACCGGTCGCGCTCCGAAGCGATCGACCCAGAATCCGGCAGTGAACTGCACGATGCCCGACGCTGCGTAGAAGATGCCGATCAGTGCGCCGAGCGCCGTCCACGACACGTCGAACTCGGCGCGCAACAGCGGGAACAGCGGCGGCAACGCGAGCTGCAGGAAATGCGACAGGCCATGGGCCAGGCCGACGACGCCGATCACGCGGGCATCGCGGCGGAACGACTCCGGGGAAGATGCGTCCAAGGGCAGGGAAACGGTAACCGCAGGATCGTGAGCGAGTCCTCTCGCTACGATGTTGCACTATAACAAAGCGGATCGTGCAGTCGCGTTTCGCACGACGACGAGCGAACGATCGGCAGCCAGGTTGAAGGAGCCACGAGCGATGGTCGACAAGGTCGTCAAGTCCCAGGCGGAATGGCGCGAGAAGCTCACGCCGGAGCAATTCAGGGTGACGCGCAAGAAGGGAACGGAGCGCGCCTTCTCCGGCGCGTATTGGGACAACCATGCTGCCGGCGAGTACCGCTGCGTGTGCTGCAACACGCCGCTCTTCGACGCTGCCACGAAGTTCGATTCGGGCACCGGCTGGCCGTCGTTTTATGCGCCCGTCGCGAAGGAGAACGTGCGCGAGGAGGATGACAGCTCATTCCTCATGCGGCGCACCGAGGTCGTGTGCGCCGCATGCGACGCCCACCTGGGGCACGTGTTTGCCGACGGGCCGGCGCCGACGGGGCTGCGCTACTGCATGAACTCGGCAGCGCTGACGTTCGAGCCCAAGCGCTAGCGTAGGTCCAGCCCGCGGATGCGCATTTCGTCGCATCGCAACGCATTTCGTCGACACGTCCGGGAATTCTTTTCGGCGTCGAGCGCTCTTATGAGCACCGGTGCCCTGCACCTTTTCCGAATTCTTCATCCATCACCTGAGGAAACTGACCGTGACCATCGTCAAACGTAGTGCCGTCGCACTTGCCGTGGCGGGTGCACTGGGGCTCGGCGCCGTGGCAGCCGACCGCATCGTCCCCCCGACGAACGCGCAAACGGCTGCGCCGGTCGTCGCAGCGCACGCGCGACCGATCGGCAACATCGCCGACCTCGTCGAGTCGCAAGGCCCCGCCGTCGTGCAGATCCGCGCCAGCAAGGACGCGCGGCGCGTGTCGATGCCGAACAGCGAGCGGATGCCGGACCTTCCGCCCGAGTTGGAGCGATTCTTCCGCGGGCAGCCGTTCGGCCGCGGCACGCCCGGCCCCGGCCCGGCGATGGGCACCGGCTCCGGTTTCATCGTCGCCAACGACGGCATCGTGCTGACCAACGCTCACGTCGTCGCCGATGCCGACGAGGTCATCGTCAAGCTGACCGATCAGCGCGAGTACCGCGCCAAGGTGCTTGGAAGCGACAAGGCAACCGACATCGCGGTGTTGAAGATCGAGGCGAAGAGCCTGCCGGTGGTGAAGCTCGGCAATCCCGAGAGGATGCGCGTCGGCGACTACGTCGTCGCGATCGGGACGCCGTACGGACTCGACAACACGGTGACGTCGGGCATCATCAGCGCGAAGTCGCGCTCGCTGCCGGGCGACGGCGTCGTGCCGTTCATCCAGACCGATGCGGCGGTGAACCCGGGCAACTCGGGCGGGCCGCTCTTCAACATGGCCGGTGAGGTCGTCGGCATCAACTCGCAGATCTTCTCGCGCACCGGCGGGTTCCAGGGCGTCGCCTTCGCGATTCCGATCGACGTCGCGATGAACGTTGCCGACCAGATCCGCTCGACCGGCAAGGTCGCGCATGGACGCCTCGGCGTCACCGTGCAGCCGGTGGACCAGGCGCTCGCCGACAACTTCGCCCTGCCCGGTCCAAAGGGTGCGCTGGTCGGCAGCGTGCAAAAGGACAGCCCCGCCGCCAAGGCCGGCATCGAGCCGGGCGATGTGATCCTGTCGTTCGGCGGCAAGGGCATCGTGCGCTCGAGCGACCTACCCTACAGCGTCGCCGCGACGAAGCCCGGCACGTCGGCGAAGGTCGAAGTGTGGCGCGACGGCAAGACGCGCACGTTCGACGTCGAAGTCGGCACGCGCGAGGCGCCGCAAACCGTTGCGCAGGCCGACGATACGGTCGCGAAGGGCAAGCTCGGCGTGTCCGTGCGTCCGCTCACCGCTGACGAGAAAAAGGCCGGAAACATCGAGCGCGGCGTCGTCGTCGAGCAGGTCGGCGGCGCAGCAGCGCGAGCCGGCGTGCGCGCGGGCGACATCATCGTGTCGGCGAACCGCAAGCCGGTGAACTCGCCGGACGAGCTGAAGGCCGAGGTGGACAAGGCGCAGAAGACGATCGCGCTTCTGATCAAGCGCGACGACGCGCAGATCTTCGTGCCGGTGACGATCGGCTGATCCCGGAATTTTTCGTCTCCTTGGATGGGGCGCCTCGCAAGGGCGCCCCTTTTTTCGTCGTTCACCGAATCGCCGGTGCCCGGCGAGTGGCTGAAGAACGAAGACGACGAGCGGCGCTTGCGCTATCGAAGTGATATCATTATGATAATCAGCGCCGCACCTCTCGCGGCGTCGAGGGAGAAAGCATGGAGTCAGCCGCCAGGAGTCGTCCGCCGACGCATGCGGAACGCCCGATCCGCACGTTCAACGGCTTTGCGATGCTCGCGATCGGGCTTGCGATCTACGGCCTCGCCGTGTGGCGCATCGTGGCGTTGTTCGGTCAAGGACGCCCGTCGCTCGCAGCAGTTTTCCTGATCGTCGCGCTGTTCATCCTCGGCACGATCGTGCTCGCCGGCCTGTACACGCTGCAGCCGAACGAGGCGGCGATCATCCAGTTGTTCGGCGCTTACCGCGGCACCAGCCGCGTTCCGGGACTGCGCGCCACGAACCCGTTCTACACGCGCCGCAAGATGTCGGCCCGCGCGCGCAACCTGAACGGTGACCGGCTGAAGGTCAACGACCGGCGCGGCAACCCGATCGAGATCGCAGCCGTCGTCGTCTGGCACGTCGAGGACACGGCGAAGGCGGCGTTCGACGTCGACGACTACGAGAACTTCGTCAAGGTGCAGAGCGAAGCGGCCGTGCGTCACCTCGCCTCGTCATTCGCCTACGACGAGGACGACAGCCCCGGCGGCACGCGCGAGCCGACGCTTCTCGGCAGCGGCGATATCGTGGCGGATGCGCTCGAGCGCGAGCTTCAGGCGCGCCTGACGCAAGCCGGCGTCGTCGTCGAGGAGGCGCGGCTGACCCATCTCGCGTACGCGCCGGAGATCGCGCAGGTGATGCTGCGCCGGCAGCAGGCCGAGGCGATCATCGCCGCGCGGCAGAAGATCGTGCATGGCGCCGTGTCGATGGTGGAGATGGCCCTCGCGGACCTGTCGGCGAAGAAGGTCGTCGACCTCGACGACGAGCGCAAGGCGTCGATGGTGTCGAACCTGATGATCGTGCTTTGCGCCGAGAGCGAAGTGCAGCCGGTGATCAACACGGGAACGCTGTACCACTAGGCGCGCAAAGCGGCATCATCGTGGAGCGCAAGGCGTTCCTGTTGCGCGTCGATCCGAAGCTCATGACGCAGATCGAACGTCTCGCGCAGAGCGAGCTGCGCAGCGTGAACGCGCAGATCGAATATCTGTTGCGCGAGGCGCTCGAGCGACGACTGCGCCCGACGGACTCGGAACGCTCGAAGCGCCGAACCCGCTAAACGCTTGACAACCTTCCGTGTCGGCGCGTCGACGATGTCGGATGCGTTTACAGTCGCTGTCGGACGGAATCCGTAAGTGCTTGTCCTAACTGCCCCACCCAACGTTCTGCAGGTCGTGCTTGCAGGATCGACGCCGGCGACACCAACACGGTCAACGTCACGCTGCGCGCGCTGTATTCGGCGCTGTTCGTCCTGCCGAGCAGCGCGCCGTTCACGACTTTCGTGCGACCGTTCAACGTCGTTGCACCCACTTCGGCGAGTCTCGCCTTCGCGAACAGCGGCAGCGACAACCTGGGCGCAATTCTCGACAACGTTTCGGTCACGCGCAGCCGGGCGGCGGTGCCCGAGGCCGGAACGCTGGCCTTGCTCGGTATCGCCGGCATCGCGCTCGCGTTGCGGCGGCGCTCACGCTGACCCGACGCTTCTAAAGACCCGTCGCGATCGCGAACGGATTTCCAACGTCGCCGCATTCGGCGACGGTCGCGTTTCACGCGGGGGTGAGCGCTCTCGCGATGAACCGGCCGATCGCCTGAATCTCCTCCAGCACGGCGGAGTGCGGTATGCGGTAGCTGTGCCATTCGACCGGCCAGCCCTCCTCCGCGAGCTTCGCGCGCGACGCGTCGCCCCATTCGAAGCGGACGACCTCATCCTGCGTTCCGTGCGCCATGAAGATCGGCGTGCGGCGATTGGCGCTCGATTGCTCGATAAGCGTTTCCGCGTCGATCAGGTACGTCGACAGCGCGACGATGCCGGCCAGCTTGTGGCCATGGCGCAACCCGGCGTGCAGTGCGATCGCGCCGCCTTGTGAAAAACCGCCGAGCACGATGCGCGACGACACGATGCCGCGCTCTCTTTCGCGAGCGAGCAGGTTTTCGACCCGCTTGCGTGAACGGTTGACGCCGTCGAGATCGGCGCGGCGCTTGAAGTCCGCGTCGAGCAGGTCGTACCACGCCGGCATCACGTAGCCGCCGTTGATCGTGACCGGCATCTCGGGCGCATGCGGGAACACAAACCGCACGCGAAGCGCGGTTGGAATCGCAAGCGCCGGCACCATATCCGACCAGCCATGCCCGTCGTCGCCGAGCCCGTGCAGGAAGATCACCGCCGCATCGGCGTCTGGCGCGGTTTCGATTTCAATAGCGGGCAGGAGCGCGAACTCGTCCACGGCAGCCATTTTGGCCTGTTCAGGCGGAGGGCGAAAGCGTAGACTTCGCGCCTCGCCAAGCCGCCCTCACGAGGGGTGTGTAAGGCGCGCCCGCGAAACGTCCGGTCGCCGATCCGAACGACCCTTCCGCGGCCCCAAAAGACACGATTTTTTGGAGCGTACCCGATGGCCTCCCCTGCCCCCGTGCTGCGCGATGTCGCGCTCGACGACAAATACGCGCTCGATTCCGGACGCGTCTATCTGACCGGTGTGCAGGCGCTGGTCCGCCTTCTGATGCTGCAGCGCCAGCGCGACAAGGCGGCAGGGTTGAACACGGGCGGTTTCGTGTCCGGCTACCGCGGGTCGCCGCTCGGCGGACTCGATCAGGCGTTGTGGAAGGCGTCGAAGTTCCTCGACCGTGCCAACGTCAGGTTCCAGCCGGGGCTGAACGAGGACATGGCGGCGACGTCGATCTGGGGCACGCAGCAGGTCAATCTGCATCCCGGCGCCAACGTCGATGGCGTGTTCGCGATGTGGTACGGCAAGGGTCCTGGCGTTGATCGCACCGGCGACGTGTTCAAGCACGCGAACTATGCGGGCACGTCGAAGGACGGCGGTGTGCTGGTGCTCGCCGGCGACGACCATGCGGCGAAATCGTCGACGGTTCCGCACCAGTCCGATCACGCGTTCTCCGCGGCGATGATGCCGGTGATCTACCCGTCGTCGGTGCAGGAGATCCTCGATCTCGGCCTCCACGGCTGGGCAATGAGCCGCTACTCCGGTTGCTGGGTCGGCTTCAAATGCGTTGCCGACACCGTCGAAAGCTCCGCGTCGGTGTACGTCGATCCGTCGCGCGTCGACATCATCGTGCCCGGCGACTTTCCGACGCCCGAAGGCGGCGTGTCGATCCGCTGGCCCGACGCGTTCCTCGCGACCGAAGCGCGGATGCAGGACTACAAGATCTACATGGCGCTTCACTACTGCCGCGTCAATCAACTGAATCGCGTCGTCATCGACTCGCCACGACCGCGACTGGGTATCGTCACGTCGGGGAAGAGCTATCCCGATGTGCGGCAGGCGCTCGACGATCTCGGTTTGGACGAGCGTGAGTGCGCCGCACTCGGCATCCGCTTGTTCAAGGTCGCGATGCCGTGGCCGCTCGAGCCCGAGAGCGTGCGCCATTTCGCCGAGGGGTTGGAGGAGATCCTCGTCGTCGAGGAGAAGCGGCAGATCGTCGAGTACCAGTTGAAGGAGCAGCTCTACAACTGGCGTGACGACGTGCGTCCGCGCGTCGTCGGCAAGTTCGACGAGAAAGGCGAATGGGTGCGGCCGCACGGCGATTGGCTGCTGCCGGCGGCGGGCGAGTTGACGCCGGCGATGATCGCGCGCGTGATCGCGCGGCGCATCGAGCGACTCGGCCTCTCTGCGTCCGAAGAGGACCAGCGCAACATCCGCGCGCGCGTGGACTTCATCAATGCGAAGGAAGCCGCGCTCGAGCGCCCGCGCATCGACATCGCACGCCAGCCCTACTTCTGCTCGGGTTGCCCGCACAACACGTCGACGAAGGTCCCGGCCGGCAGCCGCGCGACCGCCGGCATCGGCTGCCACGTGATGGCGATCTGGATGGACCGCTCGACGTCCGAGTTCACGCACATGGGTGGCGAGGGCGTGCCGTGGATCGGCCAGGCGCCGTTCACCGACGAAAAGCACATCTTCGCGAACCTTGGTGACGGCACGTACTACCACAGCGGCATTCTCGCGATCCGCGCGGCGATCGCGGCGAAGGTCAACATCACCTACAAGATCCTCTACAACGACGCCGTGGCGATGACCGGCGGGCAACCAGTCGACGGGCCGATCTCGCCGTCCCGCATCGCGCGCCAGGTCGCCGCCGAAGGCGTCGCGAAGATCGTCGTCGTCAGCGACGACCCTGACAAGTACCCCGCTGGCTATTTCGATCCGTCGATAGCGATTCATCATCGTGACGCGCTGGAACAAGTGCAGCTCGAGCTGCGCGACACGCCGGGCACGACGGTGCTGCTCTACGACCAGGTGTGCGCCGCGGAGAAGCGGCGCCGCCGCAAGCGCGGGAAATTCGCCGATCCGGCGAAGCGCGTCGTCATCAACGACCTCGTCTGCGAAGGTTGCGGCGACTGCGGCGTCAAGTCGAACTGCGTGTCGATCGTCCCGGTCGAGACCGAGTTCGGCCGCAAGCGCGCGATCGACCAGTCGTCGTGCAACAAGGACTATTCGTGCCTCAACGGCTTTTGTCCGAGCTTCGTGACCGTCGAAGGCGGTCAGTTGCGGAAGCCGAAGCAGGCGGAAGCCGCCGATTTCTCGAACGTGCCTGAGCCGGTGCTCGCGTCCTGCGATGATCCGTACGGCATCCTCGTCACCGGCATCGGCGGCACCGGTGTCGTCACGATCGGCGCGCTGCTCGGCATGGCCGCGCACCTCGAAGGCAAGGGGTGCTCGGTGCTGGACATCACCGGCCTCGCGCAGAAGAACGGCTCGGTCGTGTCGCACGTGCGGATCGCGCAAACGCCCGAGCGGCTCTATGCGACGCGCATCGCCGCCGGCGAAGCCGATCTGGTGCTGGCCTGCGACATCCTCACGAGCGTCGGCGACGAGGCGCTCGCGAAGATGCAAAAGGGCAAGACGCGCGCGCTCGTCAACACGGCGCTCGTCATGCCGGCGTCGTTCACGCGTGCGCCGGACATGAGGTTTCCGCTGGGCTCGATGGAGCGCGAGATCGTCGAAGCGGTCGGCGCAACCGAAGCCGAGTTTCTTGATGCGACGAAGCTTGCGACGGGACTGATGGGCGACTCGATTGCGACGAACCTGTTCATGGTGGGGTTCGCCTATCAACGCGGTCGGCTGCCGGTGTCCGAAGCGGCGATCGTGAAGGCAATCGAGCTCAACGCGGCGTCCGTCGAGTCGAACAAACGCGCATTCCAATGGGGGCGGCTCGCCGCCGTCGATGCGGCGAAAGTGGCGTCGCTCGCAATCGCGCGCGAGAAGCCGGAGTCGCATCGGCTGTCGGAATCGCTCGACGAGCGCACCGCGCGGCGCGCGAAGTTCCTGACCGCGTATCAGGACGCCGCGTACGCGAAGCGTTACACCGACTTCGTCGAGCGCGTTCGAGCAGTCGAGTCCAGCGTGAAACCCGGCAGCGAAGCGCTTGCCGACGCCGCCGCGCGCTACTACTTCAAGCTGCTCGCGATCAAGGACGAATACGAGGTCGCACGGTTGTACACGGCGACCGACTTCGTCGACCGCGTCGCCGCGCAGTTCGAAGGCGACTACGCGCTCAAGTTCCACCTAGCGCCTCCGCTGTGGGCGAAGACCGATCCGGTGACCGGCGAGCCGAAGAAGCAGGCGTTCGGTCCATGGATGCTGAAAGCGTTCGGCGTGCTGGCGAAGCTCAAGGGATTGCGCGGCACGGCCTTCGACGTTTTCGGCAAGACGGAAGAGCGACGCCGCGAGCGCGAGCTGATCGTCGAGTACGAGACGATGATGAACGAGCTGCTCGACAAGCTCGCGCCGCACAATCTCGCGCTCGCCGTCGAACTTGCGCGCGTGCCTGAGGTCATTCGCGGGTACGGGCATGTCAAGGCGCGACATCTGGACGCTGCGAAGAAGCACGAGGCGCATCTGCTCGGCCGCTTCCGCGAGGCCAAGGCCACGGCGATTCCGCCCATCGTCGCTACGACCACCCACCCATGAGACTCCGAATGCTCGACCGCTCGTTCGTCGCTATCGTCGGCTTCACCGTCGCGCTGCCGCTACAAGCCGCTACGTTCGCCGGCATCGACGTGCCGGCGCCACCGCCTGCGAAGAACGTCGTCGACACCCACTTCGGTGTAGCGCTCGACGATCCGTACCGCTTCTTCGAGGACGTCAAGGACCCGGCGGTGCAGGCGTGGATGAAGGCGCAGGCCGATGCCACGGCGTCGATCCTTGCGAAGATCCCGGGCCGCGATCCGTTGCTTGCGCGCATCAAGGAGATCGAGGGCAAGGCGGCGGGCTATGCCGACTCTGCCGTCCGTGTTCGCAGCGGTCGTTACTTCTTTCTCAAACGCGACCCTGCGGACAACCAATTCCGCCTCGTGTGGCGGGAAACGGCGAGCGGGCCCGACAACCTGATCGTCGATCCGGAAACGCTGACCAAGAAGACCGGCATTCCTCACGCGATTCTCGACTTCGCGCCATCGCCGGATGGGCGGCGCATCGCTTATGCGATGCAGACCGGCGGCGGCGAGATCGGCACGCTGCATGTCGTCGATCTGGCTTCGGGCAAGGAGCTCGTCGAGCCGATCGACCGCATCCGCTACGCGTCGACGAGCTGGCTCGACGATGGCAGCGGTTTCTTCTACATGCGGCTGCGCGAGGGATTCGAAAAGCTGCCGCCGAGCGAGAAGTTCGCCGACACGACGCGCCACTTTCGCGCGCTCGACGCCGCAGGCACCGATCGCAAGATCTTCAGCCCAAGCCTGGCGCCCGATTTGAAGCTGCCGAGCTACGCCGCTGGCTACGTCTACCCGATTGCCGGCACGCCGCGCGTCGCGAACGTCGTCTATCACGGCGTCGAGCGCTTCCAGTCGTTGTACCTCGCCGACCTCGCCGCTGCAACGGCCGGCACACCGCGCTGGCAGCCCGTGGCGAGCCTGAAGGACAAGATCGGCGACATCGGCATCGCACAGGGCTACATCTACGTTCGTACGTCGCGCACGAAGCCGCGCTACGAGATCCTGCGCATGCCGCTTGCGTCGCCCGATTTGACGAAAGCGCAGGTTGTCGTTCCGGCGAGCGAAAGCGTCATCGTCGATCTGCGGGCCACGCGCGACGCGCTCTACTACGTGCAACGCGACGGCGCAACGCAGTCGCTGTGGCGGCTTGCGCATGGCGGCAACGCCAAGCCGACGCGCATCGCACTGCCGTTCGAAGGCTCGGTCGAGATCACCGGCGGGTCGCCGCGCAGCGACGGCGTTGTCTTCAAGCTCGGTGGATGGACACGGTCGACGAAGCCGTACGCCTACGATCCGGCGTCGTCGAAGGTTGCGCAGCTGCCGTTCGTTGCACCAGGCGCTTACGACGCGCCGCAAGACATCGTGGCGCGCGAAGTGCGCTACAAGAGCCACGACGGCGTCGAGGTGCCGCTGTCGATCGTCGCGCGCAAGGACGCGAAGCTCGACGGCAGCAATCCGACGATCCTTTACGGCTACGGGGCGTACGGGATCACCGAGGACCCGTTTTTTAATCCGCGCATCTACGCGTGGATCGAGCGCGGCGGCGTGTTTGCGTTTGCACACGTGCGCGGCGGCGGCGCGTTCGGCGAGGAATGGCATCTCGCCGGTCGCAAGGCGACGAAGCCGAACACATGGAAGGATGCGATCGCGGCGGCCGAGTGGCTGATCGCGAACCAGTATACGAGCAAGGAACGCATCGGCATCTACGGCGGCAGCGCCGGCGGTATCTTCGTCGGCCGCGCGATCACCGAGCGACCGGACCTGTTCGCCGCGGCCGTGCCGGTGGTGGGCGTGTTCGACGCGGCGCGCTTCGAGACCAGCGCCAACGGCGTCGCAAACGTTCCCGAATTCGGCTCGATGAAGAACGAGGACGAGGCGCGCGCGCTGATCGCGATGAGCACCTATAACGCGATCCGCGACGGCACGCGCTATCCCGGCATCATGCTCGTGCACGGCGTCAACGACATTCGCGTCGATGTTTGGGAAACGCTCAAGACCGGCGCGCGTTTCGCCACCGCCACATCGAGCAACCGACCGGTCCTGATGCGGCTCGAGTACGACAGCGGTCATGGCCAGGGCAGCACGCGAGCGCAGTCGCAAGCGCGCGCGGCGGATATCTGGTCGTTCATGTTGTGGCAGTTCGGCATGCCCGCATTCCAGCCGAAGGCGCCCGCTGCGGCCGGCAACATCGACGCCCCGGCGCAGCCGCGAGGATGACCTCGCGGCTTCTACGCGCCGGCGCGCTTGTCGCGAGCGTCGGTTTCACGTTTGCGCATGCCGCGACGTTCAATGGCGTCGACGTCGCGGCGCCGTTGCCACCGCGTTCGGTATTCGATACACATTTTGGTGTCAAGGTCGAAGATCCGTATCGCTTCCTCGAGGACACGAGCGATCCGCTCGTCAAGTCATGGATGCGCGAGCAATCCGACGCGACCCACCGGATCCTCGAGAAGCTTCCCGGGCGCGATGCGTTGCTCGCGCGCATCCGCGAGATCGACGCCGCCGTGCCGGCGGTCATCGGTCAGCTTCACCGCGATACGCGCGGCGGCCTGACGTACCTCAAACGGGCGGCCGACGAAAACCAGTTCAAGCTCTACCATCGCGAGCGCGAGGACGGCGCCGAACGTCTGCTCGCCGATCCCGAACCGATCAGCAAGGCCGCGGGCACGCCGCACGCGATCGGCGGATTCACCGTCTCGCCTGATGGCCGACGTCTGACCTACACGCTATCGTCGAGCGGCACGGAGATCGGCACGCTGCATGTCATCGACCTCGCGACCGGCAGGGCGATCGTCGCGCCGATCGACCGCATTCGCTGGGGCGCCGTCAGCTGGCTCGAGGACGGCAGCGGATTCTTCTACATCCGGCTCGCGCCCGACTTCGCGACGCGTCCGCGCGTCGAGCGCTATCTCGATCACCGGACGTACTTCCGTGCGCTTGCGAAACCCGACGACGAACGGCTCGTGTTCGGTCCCGGCGTCGTCGACGGCGTTGCGCTCGATCGCGGCGACACGTCGTATGTGACACAGCTCCCCGAGCGCGATCACCTGCTCGCGATCGTGCAACACGGCGTGTTGCGCGAGATCACCGTCTATCACGCGCCGCTTTCGGGCGTCATGGCGGGCAAGCCCGTGTGGGAGCGGCTGTTCGACGCGAACGCCGGCGTGCACGAGGTCGCCGCGAGCGGTCGCTGGCTGTACCTGCGCAGCGTCAAGGACGCGCCGCGGTTCCACTTGCTGCGCCTGCCGCTCGACAAGCTGGATCTCAAGGCCGCGTCCGTCGTCGTGACGGAGAGTGACGGCGTTCTGAATGACATCGCCGGCGCCCGCGATGCGCTGTACTTCACGCGCCGCGAGGGCGTCGAAAAGCGGCTCTATCGCCTTGCCGACGGCGATCGTCCGACGGCGATCGCGTTGCCCGTCACCGGCAACGTGCGCATCGCGAGCGCACATTCGCGTTCCGACGGTGCGGTCCTTGCACTGGGCGGCTGGACGCGTGCGACGCGCCACTACGCGCTCGACGAGCGGGGCCGCGTGCACGACATGAAGCTCGTCCCGATCGGCCGCTTCGACGCGCCCGAAGGCATCGTTGCGCGTGAAGTGAAAGTGAAGAGCCATGACGGCGTCGACGTTCCGGTGTCGATCCTGATGGCGAAGAGCACGAAGCTCGACGGCCGCGCTCCGCTGCTGCTCTACGGTTATGGCGCTTACGGCAATGTCGAGGAGCCGGGCTTGTCACCGCGGCTCATTGCATGGCTCGAGCGCGGCGGCGTGTACGCGATCGCGCATGTGCGTGGCGGTGGCGTTCACGGCGATGCATGGCGCCGCGCCGGCTGGAAGACGACGAAACCGAACACGTGGAAGGACGGCATCGCCGTTGCCGAGTGGCTGATTGCGCAGGGCTACACGTCACCCGATCGACTGTCGATCTTCGGCGGAAGCGCCGGCGGCATCTTCGTCGGTCGCGCCATCACCGAGCGGCCCGATCTGTTCAGCGCGGCCGTCATCGCCGTCGGCAACGTCGACTCGATCCGCTCGGAAACGCGCGCGAACGGCATCGCGAACATCCCCGAGTACGGCACGGTCACGAAGGAGGACGAGTTTCGCGGATTGCTTGCGATGAGTCCGTACGCGAACGTCAAGCCCGGTACGCCCTACCCGGCTGTGCTGTTCGAGCACGGCGTCAACGACAGCCGCGTCGACGTGTGGATGTCGCTCAAGCTTGCGTCACGACTTGCTGCATCGACGACGAGCAAGGCGCCGGTGCTGTTGCGGCTCGATTACGACAGCGGCCATGGCGCGGGCGCCACGCGCGATCAGGTGCAACGGCAGATTGCCGATCGATGGAGCTTTTTGCTGTGGCAATCCGGAGCGACGGACGAAAAACGCGTCCGCCGGGGCGGGGGATGACGCATGGTCCCCGGCGCACGTTTTTCGTCCGGATGTAACCCACGCGAAGCGCCTTGGGACGACCCGGCGGCGCTTCGCCGGCAAAGACTACGCAACAACGAGCGACCGCGCCGGACTAAGCTTCGGCGTCGTTGCCGCTAACCAAGCTTGATTTCGCCGTCGAACGTCACGTCGAGCGCGAGCCCGGGGCCGGTGAGCCGCATCTTCACCGGGAAATTCTCGTTGCCCTTGATCCTGCCGTCGGCGATCGCCTTCGCGACCGCCTGCTCGATCTCGCGCTGCGAGTTGACGCCGACGGTCTTCAGGAATTTCCGAAGGCTCATGTTGAAGGTTTCTTCGTTCATGGGTGGCGCTGGCTCCGGCAATGTGAGGGCGGATAGAGATCGCCGCGTAACGCTGGGGACTTCGAGTCGGCCGTTCTATTCTACAAACTGCACGAGCGGTACGGGTTGACGTTCAGATTTGTCCGTCGATCTCGCGGAATGTCTGCTCGAGCGCTCGTACGATGCGGGCGAGCCGCGCGTAGTCGATCTTGTCGGGCGTGTCGTGCATCGTGTGGTAGTGCGGGTAACGGTAGGGCGCAGTGTCGGTGATCATGACGGCCTGTACACCCAAGCGCCAGAACGCCCATTGATCCGACCAGTCGACGCCGGGGATCCAAGCCGGCGCAGCGATTCCCTCCGAGGGAAACTGCGCGTGGGTGCGGAACGCGCCGATCGTCCTGTGAAGCAGTGTGCGCGAACCGAGGTTCGCGACGAACGCTAGAAAATCGCCGCGGCTCGGATAGAACAGTCCGAGCGGAAACGGATAACGCTGGCTCCCGGGCGAATCCGAAAAGTAGCCGATCGTTTCGATCGAGAACATCGCGACGATCGATTCGCCGCGCGCCCGTGAGCGCTGCGTGTACGCGTAGCTTCCCATGCGCTCGGTCTTGAAATACGGCGGCTCCTCGTTGACAAAGAACACGAAGCGCCACGTGCGCCGCGGCTTCCAGTCGCGCAAGAGCGTCGCGAGCTCGAGGACCGCTGCGACGCCCG
This sequence comes from Casimicrobiaceae bacterium, assembly GCA_035536655.1. Lineage (GTDB taxonomy): Bacteria > Pseudomonadota > Gammaproteobacteria > Burkholderiales > Casimicrobiaceae > VBCG01. The sequence continues at coordinate 664 of DATLNR010000156.1, read as the reverse complement.
AGCCGTTGTCGTTCGCGCCGGGAGCGCCGAAGACCGAGTCGTAGTGAGCGCCGACGATGACGATGCCTCTTCCAGCGTCGCGCCCGGACAGCTCCACTTCGAGGTTGCGCGCATGATCTTCGATCGCTTGCGACGCGACGCGATACCCCTGGCTCGATAGCGCTTGCTCGAGGTAACGCGCGGCCGACGCCAACGCTTCGGGGTGATGCAGGTTGCGCTCGCTCGATGCGATCGTCTCGACGTGCTTTTGCAACGGTTCGACGAGCATTTGCTCGTCGTCCCTAAGCAGCGGCAACGCGCCGGACCACGAATCACCGGAGACTGCGATCATGTACCAGAGCAACGCCGCGATCGCGGCGACCGCCAAACCGAGGAGAACGCCAGCGCTCATCCATTGAGATTACCAGCGCGCATCGCGAGCGTAGCTTGTGCTACATCGATTTCGAGCGCGAACGCATCGCTTTAGGTCCGCTGGGTTCGCCGGCCTGTGCGTTGCATGCGTCGTTGCTCATCCATCGATGTCGAGGGAGTCGCCATGCTGCGCGCGTTCGTGCGTTTACCGAAATAGCGTAATCGCGTCTTTGGTCTACTGCTGTCGGTCTTCGCAGCGAGTTTTCTGATGCTCGGTCCGGCGCATGCTGCCGTGTCCTGTCACAGAATCAAC